>NZ_CP026124.1:5724471-6032628 GCF_002902905.1 Achromobacter sp. AONIH1
GCCGGCGGCGGCGCTGTTCTTCCTTGCGCTGGTGACGATCGGCAACCTGCCCGGCCTGGCCGCGCAGATGTCCGACGCCTACGGCGACAAGCGCCTGCACCTGGCCGCCTACGCCACGCTGACCTGCCTGGCCTACGCCTCGTTCAACCGGCGGCCCGCCCTGTTGGCATTCCTGTCCGCCACCGCGCTGGGCGCGCTGGATGAAGGCATCCAGTCGTTCTTCCCGTACAGACAGGCGGATCTCTTAGACCTTTTGGCCGATATCTCGGCGGCGGGTGCGACAGTAATCTCATTGCACATTGGTTCCGCAGCCATCGGCTCCTTTCGTGCAGTCACTAAGTCTTAAGGATACAACCATGCCAAAACGGGCACTGATTACCGGCGTCACAGGCCAAGACGGCGCCTATCTGGCGGAGTTCCTGCTCGCCAAGGGCTACGAGGTGCACGGCATCAAGCGGCGGGCATCGCTGTTCAACACCGCGCGCATCGACCATCTGTACCAGGATCCGCACGACCAGCCCCGCAACTTCGTGCTGCACCATGGCGACATGACCGATTCGTGCAGCCTGATCCGCATCGTGCAATCGGTGCAGCCCGACGAGATCTACAACCTCGCGGCGCAGAGCCACGTCGGCGTGTCGTTCGAGGAACCGGAATACACCGCCAACGCCGACGGCCTGGGCACGTTGCGCCTGCTGGAAGCGATCCGCATCCTGAAGCTGGAAGACAAGTCGCGCTTCTACCAGGCCTCGACCTCCGAACTGTACGGCCTGGTGCAGGAAACGCCGCAGCGCGAGACCACGCCGTTCTATCCGCGCAGCCCCTACGCCGCCGCCAAGCTCTACGCCTACTGGATCAGCGTGAACTACCGCGAAGCCTACGGCATGTACGCCTGCAACGGCATCCTCTTCAACCACGAATCGCCCAAGCGCGGCGAGACCTTCGTCACGCGCAAGATCACGCGCGGCCTGGCGCGCATCGTACTGGGCCTGCAGGAATGCCTGTACCTGGGCAACCTGTCCGCCCTGCGCGATTGGGGCCATGCGCGCGACTACGTGGAAATGCAGTGGCTGATGCTGCAACAGGACAAGCCCGAGGACTACGTCATCGCCACCGGCCGGCAGTACAGCGTGCGTGAATTCATCAATACCGCCGCGCGCGAGCTGGGCCTGCTGCTGGCCTGGGAAGGCGAAGGCGTGGAGGAAACCGCCACCGTGCTGTTCAGCCCCATCCACGACATCAAGCCGGGTCAGGTGATCGTGCGAGTGGACCCGCGCTATTTCCGTCCGACCGAGGTCGAGACGCTGCTGGGCGACCCCACCAAGGCCCGCGAGAAGCTGGGCTGGTCGCCGCGCACCAGTTTCGCGCAGCTGGTCAAGGAAATGGTCGAGAGCGACCTGAAGGAAGCCCGGCGCGACGCGCTGGTCGAGCAGAACGGCTATGAAATCTACGCCTACAAGGAGTAAGCCGCCATGACGAACCTGGATCAGCGGGTGTTTGTCGCAGGCCATCGCGGCATGGTGGGCGCGGCGCTGGCCCGCGAACTGGACCGGCGCGGCTATCGCAACGTGATCACGCGCGGCCGGCAGGAGCTGGACCTGGAGAACCAGAACCAGGTCCACCGCTTCTTTTCCACCACGCCGGTGGACGTGGTGTACCTGGCGGCCGCCAAGGTCGGCGGCATCCTGGCCAACCAGAACCACCCGGTGGATTTCCTGTACCGGAACCTGATGATCCAGAGCAACGTCATCCGCGCCGCCTACGCGGCCGGCGTGCGCAAGCTGCTGTTCCTGGGTTCCTCGTGCATCTATCCGCGCGAGGCGCCGCAGCCGCTGCGCGAGGACGCGCTGCTGACGGGCCCGCTGGAATCGACCAACGAGCCCTACGCCATCGCCAAGATCGCCGGCCTGAAGCTGTGCGAGGCCTACCAGCGGCAACATGGCGCGCGCTTCATCTGCGCCATGCCGACCAACCTGTATGGCCCGCGCGACAACTACGACCTGCACAGCAGCCATGTGCTGCCGGCGCTGATCCGCAAGTTCCACGAAGGCCGCGAGGCCGGACAGGCCAGCGTGACGATCTGGGGCACCGGCGCGCCGCTGCGCGAGTTCCTTTACGTCGACGACCTGGCGCGCGCCTGCGTCATGCTGATGGAGCACCCGGATGCCACGGGCATCTACAACATCGGCGCCGGCCAGGACATCGCGATCGCGGAACTGGCCACGCTGGTCGCGCGGGTGGTCGGCTTTCGCGGCGCGATCGACTATGACAGGTCCAAGCCCGACGGCACGCCGCGCAAGCTGATGGACTCCGGACGCATCCGGGCATTGGGCTGGCGTCCGGAGATCTCGCTCGCGCACGGCATCGAGCTGGCCTACGGCCATTTCCTGCGGGAGCATCCGCAACAGGCGGTGCCCGTGGCCTGAGGGTCGCGCCCGCGAGGACGACAGACAGGCTTACCGATGCGCGCTTTCCTCAGCAGACACGTCGCCGGCAATGCCTCCTTCTGGGGGCTGGTGGAGTACGGCGCGGGACCGGCCGCCGCGCTGGTCGCCCTGCCCATGCTGTTCCGGCAGCTGGGCACGGTCGGCTTCGGGCAATATTCCATGATCATCGCGCTGGCCGGATTCGGCAACGCCGCCAACCTGGGCGCGGCCGTCACGGCCACCAAGCTGGTGTCCGAACGCGCGCACGAGCCGGGCGGCGCCTACCGCGCCGCGGGCGTGGGCATGGCGTTGATAAGCTGCGCGCTGGCCGTGGTCTCGGCCATCGCCCTGCTGCTGTGGCTGGTGGTGGGCCTGGGCTGGCCCGGCGCCACCTTCGGCGGCGTGGCGGTCACGCTGCTGGCCATGCCGGCGCTGGCCGTCTACCTGACCCAGCAATACGACCAGCTGCTATCGGGCTGCCTGAAGGGACGAGAGGACTTCCGCGCCACGGCGCTGTGCGAGGCTTTCAGCCGCGCCGGCACCATGGGGCTGGCCTGCGCCGCGGCGCTGGTGACGGCCTCGCCGACCTGGACCGCGCTGGCGCAGGCGCTCGGCCTGCTGCTGGCCGGCACCGTCAAGATGTTCGTGTTCTCGCGCGCCTACGGCCATGCGCTGCTGCGCCCGGTGATCGACCGTCCCGCCATGATGGCGGCCTTCAGATTCTCGCGCTGGTCCTGGCTCAACAGCCTGAGCGCGCTGGCCTTCGGCTCGGTGGACCGGGTGCTGGTCGGCGGCCTGATGGGCCCGGCCGCGCTGGCCATCTACACCGTCGGCGTACAGGTCGGCCAGATGATTCATACCGCCTCGGTGGCGGTGTTCCAGAAAGCCATGCCGCGCGTCAGCCGGCTGCTGGCGGCGCCGCCCTTTCCCGGCGCCGCCGAACGCGAGGTCCGCCGGCAGATGCTGTGGAACCTGGCGCTGTCTGCCGGCGCCACGCTGGCCGTGCTGGCCGCCAGCCGGCCGCTGCTGGACCTGATGCTGGGACCGGCCATCGCGGCCGGCCATCTGCACACATTCCGGCTGCTGATCGTCGCGTCGGGCCTGTTGTCCTTGAACGCGGCCGCGCACTTTTCGCTGCTGGGCATGGGCAATTCGCGCGCCATCGCCATTTTGAACGGACTCGGAGGACTGGCCATGCTTGCCATCATGGCCGCGCTCGCCGCCAGCGCAGGCGAACAGGCCGCGGCCTGGGGCCGCATGGCGTATGCCGTCATCACCCTGGCCGGCGTCGCCTTGGCGATCCGCCAGTCCCGTCCGGAATTCCAGGGCGCCATGCCCGCCGCCACCCGCTAAACCGAACCAGGAAGAGGCCCCCATGAGCAAGCGCCACAATGAATACACCCGCGAGCTGGTCGACTTCGTCCGCGAGCTGCGTCCGCCCGCCCCCATCGCCGGCGGCCTGCTGCCCAAGCTGAGCATCGTGACCCCGTCGTACAACCAGGCCCGCTTCCTGGAGCGAACCATCCTGTCCGTGCTGAATCAGGGGTATCCGAGGCTGGAATACATCATCATCGACGGTGGCTCCACCGACGGCAGCGTGGACATCATCCGCAAGTACGAACGCTATCTGACCCATTGGGAAAGCCAGCCGGACCGGGGCCAGTCGCATGCCATCAACAAGGGCTTCGAGCGCGCCACCGGCGAATACGTGGGCTGGCAGAACTCGGACGACCTGTACTTCCCGGGCGCGCTGCGCAAGCTGGGCGCGGCGGCGGCGCGCGGCCGGGCGCCGATCGTCAGCGGCAACCTGTTCGTGGCCGACGCCAACAACCGCATCTTCCGCAAGATCCACTACACCCCGGTCAACCGGGGCACGCTGACCGTGGTGAAGGCGTCCATTCCGAACCAGTCCGCCATCTTCCGGCGCGACCTGCTGAAAAAGCACGGACTGCTTCAGGAGAGCATGCGCTATTGCATGGACCTGGAACTGTGGAGCCGCCTGCTGCGCGAGGGCAAGAACGTCATCGTTCCCGAGGCCATGGGCGTCTACACCGCGCACGACGAGACCAAGACCGCGCTGATGCAAGACGTGCTGCTGGAAGAACGCAAGCAGATCGTCGACCGCATCCGCAACAGCGAACCCGGCCTGGGCAAGCTGTTCCAGCTGTCCTGCCGCGCCTCGAAGGTGGCGGCCCATGCCCGCCAGGGCGACCTGTCCTACCTGTTCGAAAAGCTCGCCACCCGGCTGCTGGGCCGGGACGACTGGACCGCGCACTAGGCGCGTCCGCCATCCCCCCAGCGCCACGGAGCCGCCGTCATGCACAGCCGCCATCTGTCCACCCTGCATCTGCTGGGCCTTTTTGCCTTCACGGCGCTGGCCTTGAACGACGACAGCTTCATCCTCGGCGTGGGCAGCTTCAAGCTGTCGCCCTTCGACGTCATCTTCGTCGCCATCCTCGTCGTCAAGGCGATGCGGCTGGCGGATCCGGCGGCCTACGCGCTGCCGCGCGGCGCGCTGGGCCTGCTGCTGGGCATCCAGGCGCTGTCGGTGGCCTATCTGCTGCTGGTGTCCATCGACCATCCCGGCATCGAGACCGGCGACGTGGCGCGCGACCTGCGCATCGTGTTCTATTTCCTGACCACGCCCTTTCTTTGCTACAAGGACATCGACACGCCGCATGCCTATGCCGTGCTGCAGAAGTACATCATCGCAGCCTGCCTGACGGTGGCCACGCTGATGCTGCTGCAACAATTGCAGGGCTTCAGCATCGCCAACCCGGTGCGCAATGTCCGCCTGGGCGTCTGGGCGATTCCGCTGGGCGTGGTGTCGCTGCTCTACTTCCGGCGCACGCTCAGGATCTCGGGCCCCAAGGCCTATGCGCTGACGCTCTACATGCTGCTGGCGCTGGTGTTCTCGCTGAACCGCAGCCAGTACCTGCAGCTGGCCGTGTCCGTGCTGCTGGCCATGATGCTGGCGTCCGGCTCCGAGGTGCGCCGCCGCGTCGTGCTGATCTTCGCGCCCGCCGCCGTCGCCGGCGTGCTGGTGTTCGCCAGCATCGGCTACCTGGACGTGCTGACCAACCGCATCTTCAGCGTCGAGCGGCTGGACGAGGACTCCAGCTACGGCGCGCGCGTGCAGGAAATGCAAGGCCAGATGGACTTCTTCGCGCAAAGCCCGGTGTTCGGCAAGGGCGCGGGATTCCGCAGCTGGGTCATGGGCGAGAATGGCTTCGAGCTGAGCACCTTCGCGCACAACTCCTGGGCCTTCTACCTGAT
Organism: Achromobacter sp. AONIH1; assembly: GCF_002902905.1. NCBI lineage: Bacteria > Pseudomonadati > Pseudomonadota > Betaproteobacteria > Burkholderiales > Alcaligenaceae > Achromobacter > Achromobacter sp. AONIH1. Next base: position 5,730,174 of record NZ_CP026124.1, read on the forward strand.
GAAGTTCGGGCTGGTCGGCACCATCATGATCATGCTGCCGCCCCTGCTGATCCTGCTGCTGACGCTGTTCCGGCGCTACGCCCATCCCGGCCTGGAACTGCACCGGCGCTACCTGCTGGCCACCGCGCCCATCTACATCTTCATCGACTCCATGTCGGGCGGCCTGGCCTATGCGCCCAAGACCGCCTTCACCGGGTTCCTGCTGTGCTACTGCCTGTCCCTGCTGCGCAACGCGCGCGCCATGCCCGTGCCTGCGCGGGATCCCGCCGATCCCGGCAACCGTCCGGATGCGCCGCGCCGGACCCTGACGCGAGTGCTGCCCCATGCCTGATGTCATGTTTGTCGCGCCGGACCTGCACGGCGGCGTCGGAAGATGCGTGGCCTTCATCGCCGACGGCCTGCCCGCCCACGGGGTCGATGCCTCGCTGTTCCTGCTGCGCGCCCGCAACCGCGAATACCCCATCGACAATCCGAAGGTGGTCAAGGCGCTGCCGGTGATCGAATCGCCGACGGCGCTGCGACTGGCGCTGCCGCTGGCTTTCGCCCGACTGCTGGCGCAGATCCGTCGCGACAAGCCTGCCATCGTGTGCTCGCACGGGCTGCTGTGCAATATGCTGGCCGTGGCCGCCCGCAAGATCCTGCGCGGCCGTTTCGCCATCGTGGCGTTCGAACACAGCAGCCCGGCCATCCACTACGGCGCCTCGCGCATGCGCCGCCTGAAATACTGGCTGGTCAGCCAGACCTACCGCCGCCATGACGCCGTGGTCGGCGTCTCGGAGGGCGTGAAGGAAGATCTGGTCAGCATGTTCCCGCCGCTGCGCGGCAAGGTTCATACCATCTACAACGGCGTGCCGCTGGACGACGTGCGCGAGCAAAGCGTCTCGCCGCCGGCCCCCGCGACGGCTCCGGCCGCCAGGGACGAACCGTACCAGGTCGTCGCGGTCGGCAGGCTGGAGGCGGTCAAGGACTACGCCACCCTGATCGACGCGGCCGCGCTGCTGGATGATCCGCGCATCGCCTTCACCATCGTGGGAGAAGGCTCGGAGCACGCGGCCCTGCAGCGCCGCATCGATGCGCGGCCGTCCCGCACCACGGTGCGCCTGGCGGGTCATATCGACAACCCCTTCCCCACCATCGCCCGGGCCGGCGCCTTCGCCCTGACCTCCGTGCGCGAGAGCTTCGGCAACGTGCTGGTGGAGGCGCTGTGCCTGGGCGTGCCGGTGATTTCCACCGACTGCCCGCACGGCCCGGCCGAGATCCTGGACGCCGGCCGCTACGGCCTGCTGGTCCCGGTCGGCGACGCGCCCGCGCTGGCGGCGGCGGTCCGGCGCCTGGCCTACGACACGGCGACGCGCGAACGGCTGGCCGCCGAAGGGCCGGTCCGCGCCGACGCATTCTCCCTAGACCGGCACTGCCGCGACGTCATTGCGCTATTCCAGCCCTTGATGCGCCGTGGCGCGCCCTGACCTGGATCGCATCATGCAGAAAATACCGGTATCCGTTGTGGTCATGACCAAGAACGAAGAGCGCAACATCGCCAAGTGCCTGAAGGCGCTGGCAGAGTTCGACGAAGTCTTCGTCATCGACTCGCGCAGCACCGACGCGACGTGCGCGCTGGCCGCCTCGCTGGGCGCGAAGGTGGTGGACTTCCAGTGGAACGGCAAGTATCCGAAGAAAAAACAATGGTGCCTGGAGCAGCTGCCTTTCTCGCACCCGGTCGTCCTGTACGTCGACGCCGACGAAGAGATGACGCCGGCGCTGGCCCGCGAAATCCGCGCCAGCCTGCCGCGCTTCGAGGCCGGCGCCGGCGGCGCCTTCGTGCCCTTCGACTACGTGTTCTGCGGCCGCAAGCTGCGACACGGCCACCGCGTCTACAAGCTGGCGCTGCTGGCCCGCGACCGCTCGCGCTTCCTGGACTACGACGACCTGGACGTGGCCCACATGTGGGAAGTCGAGGGCCACTACCAGCCCCAGGTACAGGGCCAGACCTTCGCGTTGCGCGAGCCCATGGTCCACAATGACCATGACTCGCTGTTCCACTATTTCGACAAGCACAACCGCTACTCGGACTGGGAGGCAAGCCTGCGCGTCAAGGGCCTGATGAACGACCCGCGCGAAGCCAACCTGGGCGGCCGCGCGCTGCTCAAGCGGCTGTTCCACGCGCTGCCGTTCAAGGCTCCGATCTCCTTCCTGCATTCCTATGTATTCCGCCTGGGCTTCCTGGACGGCAAGGCCGGCTTCGACTATGCGGTCGCGCGCGCCATGTACTACTGGCAGATCCGCATCAAGACCGAGGAAATCCGCAAGGCCCGACAGGCCTGCGCCGAGGATGGCGACGACAAGGTGGTGGCGGGAGCGGCGAAATGATCCCCGCCCGTCGGTTCCACGCGGGCCCGGCGCGCGAGGCGGATGTCGCGGATGCGACGGATGCGGCGCATGTCTGGCCACGCGTCGGAGACCCGCCTGGCGCGCTGCAGCGGCTGGACCTGTTCACACTGGCGCCCGGCCAGCGCGGCCGCTCCGCGCTGACGGTGCAGCTCTGGTGGCTGGTCCAGGGTTCCCTGTTCCGCTGGTCGCCGCAGTTCGCCTATGGGTTCCGGCGCTGGCTGCTGCGGCTGTTCGGCGCGCGCGTCGGCGCCAAGGCGCTGATCCGGCCCAGCGCCACCGTGACCTATCCCTGGAAAGTCGACATCGGCGAGCATGCCTGGATCGGCGACGATGCCGTGATCTACAGCCTGGGGCCGGTGCACATCGGCGCGCACGCCGTGGTGTCGCAGCGCAGCTACCTTTGCGCCGCCGACCATGACCCGGACCAACCCGACTTCCCGCTGCGCGAGCGCGCGGTGCGCATCGAGGACGGCGCCTGGGTCGCCACCGACGTGTTCGTCGCCCCCGGCGTGACCGTGGGCCGCGAAGCCGTGGTGGGCGCGCGCAGCTCCGTCTTTCGCGATCTGCCGCCCGCCATGATCTGCCACGGCACGCCGTGCAGGCCCGTGCGTGCGCGCGGACGGGAGCGCGCATGAAGATCCTGATCTACGGCATCAACTACGCCCCCGAACTGACCGGCATCGGCAAGTACAGCGCGGAGATGGCCGAATGGCTGGCCGCCCGCGGACACAGCGTCAGCGTGGTCACGGCGCCGCCCTACTATCCGCAATGGCGGGTGCATGACGGCTATCGCGCCGGACGCTATGCGCGCGAGGAGCGCGCCGGCGTCTCGGTGCGCCGCGCCCCGTTGTGGGTGCCGGCGCGGCCCGGTGGCGTCAAGCGCCTGCTGCACCTGGCCAGCTTCGCCCTGTCCAGCCTTCCCAGCCTGCTGCGCGCCGCCGCTGGGCGGCCCGACGTCATCCTGGTGGTCGAGCCGGCGCTGTTCTGCGCGCCCGCGGCATGGCTGGCCGCCAGGCTGTGCGGCGCTCGCGCCTGGCTGCACGTGCAGGACTATGAAGTGGACGCCGCGTTCGAGCTGGGCCTGCTCAAGGGCGCCTGGCTGCGCCGCGCCGTCGCCCGCGCCGAGCGCTGGCTGATGCGCCGCTTCGACCGCGTTTCCACCATTTCTGAGCGCATGCTGGCGCTGGCCAGGGACAAGGGCGTGGAGCCCGCCCGCGCCGTGCTGCTGCCGAACTGGATCGACGCGCAGGCGATCACGCCGGACCTGGACGGCGGCGCGTACCGCGCGCAACTCGGCATCCCCGCCGACGCGATCGTGGCGCTGTATTCCGGCAACATGGGCGGCAAGCAGGGCCTGCAGGTCCTGGCCGACGTGGCCCGCCGCCTGGAAGGCGAAACGCGGCTGTGGTTCGTTTTCTGCGGCCAGGGACCGGAACGGGCCGCGCTGCAGGCGCGCTGCGCCGGACTGGCGCGCGCACGCTTCCTGGACCTGCAGCCCGCCGAACGCCTGGGCGAGCTGCTGTGCATGGCGGACATCCATCTACTGCCGCAGCGCGCGGGCGCGGCCGACCTCGTCATGCCGTCCAAGCTGACCGGCATGCTGGCCAGCGGCCGTCCTGTGGTCTGCGGCGCCGCGCCGGGCACGGAACTGGCGGGCGTGATCACGCGCTGCGGCCTGTTGACTCCCCCTGAAGACGCGGCGGCCATGGCCGAGGCCGTGCTCAGCCTGGCGCAAAACGGCGCGGCCAGGGCCGCGCTGGGCCAGGCCGCGCGGCGCCATGCCCTGGCTCATCTGCACGTGGACGCGGTGCTGGGCGCGGCCGAGCGCGAACTGGCGGCCCTTGCCGTCCCGGGCAGGACACAGGCCTCGCGCGCCCGCGACGCCTGACGGCGTCCGTCCGATCACTCCGAAGGTTCGCGCGGCGTCGGCGGCAGGCCCACGCCGCTGACCAGCCCCAGCTGCACGGCGACATAGGCGGCCTCGGCCTGATTGCGCGCATTGAGCTTCCAGTACAACGTGCGCGCATGGCTCTTCACGGTGGCCACCGATATGCCCACCTGCTCGCCGATCTCGCGCATGGTCTTGCCCTGCACCAGCAGCTGCAGGATCTCCGCCTGCCGCTGCGTCAGCTCGCGCAGCTCCAGCGCCGGCGCGGCGGTGCGCGGCAGCGGCCGGCCAGCCGGCTGCGGATAGCATTCGCCTCCCGCCTGGACCAGGCTGACCGCGGCCGCCAGGGCGTCCGGGCTGGATGCCTTGGGCAGATAGCCGGCCACGCCCGCGCGGGCGCAAGCCGCCATCACCGCCTGATCCAGCACGGAATACAGCACCATCGCCAGCCTGGGCCCGAAGAAGGCGATGGCCTGTGTCAACAGCGCGATATCGTTCTCGGCGATGCCGCCGCAACCGACCACCAGCATTTCCACCGGACGGTTGAGCGAATTGGGCAGGTTGAGCATCTGGGCCGGCGAGATCGCCAGGATGTCGTCCGTTTTGCGCACGCGCTCCAGCACATGCTGGATGGCGACGCGAAGCAACGCATAGTCTTCGATTAGAACGGTTGTCATCCCGAATGGAACCTTGCGACACAGGGCCCAAATGCGGTTCCCATGTCGCACGCGAGACGGATCGCGATGCGCGCGCGGCCGCGCGACGGCGCGGTTCACGGGAATCCTGTCCGCTGCTGCGGCCCGGGCGGCGTGCTGTGGTTCGCCGTCCCGGCCCGCACTTGCGGACACGAACCATGCTATCAGCGGCTATCGCCGTTGAATCTCGTTCAGGAGGATGATTGGGGGAGGACTGAGGCGCTGCGCAATGCAGGCGGAACTGCGATGAAAGCACTAGGAGGGAAGGCGGGGCGGCATCGCGTCGGGCCAGGCTGCCTGCCGGGTCGGCAGCTGGCGCGCGCGCGGTATCAGCCTGCTTTGCGGCCGTATAGTTGTCCTGCGTCGACTTCCCTGCCGTTGGGCTCGTGCCATTCCAGCGTGGCGCCGCGCTGCAACGCCGCGTACACGGCCTCGCCCTTGTTCTTCACATGCAGGCGCTGATAGAGCGTGCAGGCATGCGTCTTGGCGGTGGCGACCGAAATGTTGAGCATGCGGCTGACCGTCTTGATCGGATAGCCCCTGGCCAGCAACACCAGCACCTCGTACTGGCGCGGCGTGATCTGCAGCAATTGCGCGCCCGCGCTGATGGGCATGGCGCCCTTGGCCGCGGCGTCATCAGCGTCATGCGCCGGCAACGCGCAGATCGTCTGGGCGGGCGCCTGCAAGGCCTGTTCGCTGGGGAAGCACTGTCCTCCCGCCATCACCAGCCGGATCGCCGCCTCCAGGATCTCGACCGATGCGGTCTTCATCAGACAGCCGTAGACGCTGGCGCCCGGCAGACCCTGGACGGGCATCGGCAAGGGCATCACATCGGTCAATAGCAGGATGCGCTTGGGGGTGAGCACGCGCTGGATCTCATGCAACGCGCTCCAGGCCTCATCCGTATCCACCGGAAGTCCGTAGATCAGGAGATCAGCGCCGGCATGGACGCCATCGGCCTTGGACACGTCCGCCAGGCCCATCCCCTCGATCTCCCACACGTCATCCAACTTGCTCAGAATCTGCCACAAACCCAGCCGCAGCAGCGGATGAGCTTCAATCAGGACCATCTTGGCCATGATGTCCTCCCGGTTTACTAGACAGGCCTAGAAGGGATCTTCGCTGTACTGAAGACTTATTTTTCCAGCCCCGCGAAGCGGGTCCGCGGTAGCCCTGGATATGTGAATACATCGTATCCGGGTATTTTGGCTGGGAGACTTTGGTAGCCACCATTACGGCGGATGGCATGAGTCCATCTTATGGTTCGGGATTTGCAAAATCAAGACGTTTCAGGGCGATATAATCCGACAAAAACAGAAATCAATCGTTAGCCTTAATCGCCCTCGTAAATAAGGATGAAAACATGTTCTCATCCATTTCGACGCTAGGGTTTACACGGAGTTTCATAGAGAGGGAAAGGCCTTCCCACGGGCGGAGAAAGCCGAATGACAGCCCGGAATTCGGCTGTTGGCAAGCTTCGGGGGATGAGGCTGGCACCATCCTGGTGCCTGGCCCGATGGGACGCCGGCGTGGCAAGAATTATCGATATGTTGCGCCGGACACATCACCCCAGGATATGGGCCGATTAATCGAAATATAGGTAACACTTTTATTTTTTCGGACGCACGGTCATTTACTCCATATAGGCGAAGTCGAATACCGTGTGACCGCCCTGATGATGCCAATGGTGCATCGAAGCATGACGCCGTCCCAGAAAATTGGCGTAGTGTATTTCTCCGTCATCCTCGACGTAGGAGTGCGGCGACAACTGCTCGATCCGGTTGAGCGACACGCCCTTGCCGTAGTGGCAGAAGCCCTGGTACTGCGCGCAGCGGATGACGTCTCCGCCAGGCGAGACAACGATTCCAGCGTTGCGCGCCCGCATCGGGTTGCGCACGATGGGGTTGCAGGCATGCGGCGTCCAATTGGTGGAGAGCGGCGAATCGGCGAAGAACGCGAACAGCTCGTCGCAATGGCTCTGCCCGTCCGTCCTGTCGATATTGGTCAATAGCCACCAGTATTCCCCGTGCTTGAATATTATCGTATCGACAGCGGAAACATTACTCATCAGATTATATTGAAGCTCCCACTTCAATGGAAAATCCGTGCATTTCCATAATTCTATGCTGCGATTACCGCAGGTCTCCGGCACCATGTAGGTGACACCTTCATATTCAAATATATACGGGAACGACAAATGGTACGGCAGGTTCAGCGCCGTCCCCAAAAGGCGGAAAGCCCCGTCGGAGTACGTCGCGACCGAGATCGTCCCTTTGCGCGAGGAGAAGTCGTAATCCTCGAAAAATATATAGGGCTGTTTATCGTGGGTATATACAAAGGGATCAGCGAAAAACCTGCCCTTGGGTGGCTGCAACACCATCGCTTCGGATATCACCGCCTGCTGCCGGCCCGACGGAAACATGCCTATCCGCCAGCGCACGTTACGTTTCATGATGCGACGCACAATAAAATCAGCCATTAACCAGGCCTGGCGGGCGACATACGCCGCGCCGTCCCAGGCCACCGGATCCCGGCGCCGCTCGCCGCTCATGATCTGCATGCCAGCCGGCGGCGTGCGGCGCGCGCGCGCCAGCGCCTGCAGCGCGTCGCGGACCATGAAGTTGCCCAGGCAGAATGCGCGCGCCCGATTCTTCAGCCAGAAGATCTCGGTGTTGAAGCTGCGCTGGTCCAGCAGCTCGTCCTCGTCCTCGCTCGCGCCCAGGCGCCACAGCTTGACCGTGGTGTGATCCGCCCGCTGATACACCTCCCAGAATCCCGCATAGCTGCCGCTGGCAACCGCAACGTCGGAATAGCTCAACTGCCAGGCGCCCTGGCGCGCCCAGCCCGCGATACGCTCGCGCGGCACAGGCGGCGCGCCCAGCACGATCACCAGGTCCAGCCCCGGCGGCGCCAACCGCTCCGCGCCGCCGCCCGCCGTCATCTCGACGATCTCAGTATCGGGACCGGGCAGGTGCTCGCGCAGGTCGCGGCAAGCCAGCTGCGCGCGCGGCTTGCTTCCAAGCAGCCGGGACTCGAAACGGGACAGCGCGCCGAAAAAAGCCCTGGCGCCGAAATGCGCCTTCGTTTCCGCGCCCGCGCGGCCGGCCACCAGCAGAGCGGCGATCTGGAAGTCCTGGCTGTGCGCCAGCCATTCGACCAGCTCATGCATCCAGCCGGGCTGCTCGTATCCGTCGACCAGCAGTCCCACTCTGTAGGTCTTCATTTCTCCAGCTCCTGTGTCGGGGCAAGGGCCAGCCGCCGCCAGCCGGCGGGCTGGCGGCGCAACCATAAGGGCATGGCTACACAGCCTTCATACGGATACTGAAACGTTTCGCAGGCATCTTCCAGCGAGCTTTCAGCCTAGGGCTGGCGCACGAAGCCAAATGGCGCATGGCGCGCCCACCGAGCGCCCTTGCCTCGGCCAAATTCGCCGGGGGAGTTCATCCATCCGGACGTAGCAGCGCGCGGCGCGCGGGGCGCGGCGGCCGGCATCCCTCTGCCTTGTCTCATGCCCCTGGGGTAAACCCTATTCGGGATTGCAGGGACTCGCTCTTGCCGGAAATCTGTCGCATACTCAATTTAAACGAACGTTTGAATTCAACCTCATGCAAGAACTCAGATCCTCTTCAACCCGGGAATCCATCCTGGACACTGCCGAGGCGTTGTTCGCCCAGCAGGGTCATGACGGCACGTCGATGCGCCAGATCACTGGCGCGGCCGGCGTGAATCTCGCGTCCGTGAATTACCACTTCGGCTCGAAGGAGTCGCTGGTGCAGGCGGTGCTCAAGCGCCGCCTGGCCGTGCTCAACAGCGAGCGCATGCGCCTGCTGGACGAGCTCGAAGCCCAAGCCGAGGGCAAGCCGCTCAAGCCCTCGCAAATCGTTGACGCCTTCTTCGGCACGCTGCTGCGCCTGGCCGCCGACCCGGAGCAGGCGGGCAGCACTTTCCTGCCGCTGCTCGAACGCACCATGACCGACCCCACGGACTTCATCCGCGCGCTGTTCGCGGAGGAATACGCGGACGTGCTGGACCGCTACCGCAACGCGCTGTTCGCGGCGCTGCCGGACGTGCCGCGCGCCGAAATCATGTGGCGCTTTCAATTCATGCTGGGCGCGACGTCCTACGCCATCATCGGCACGGACCTGCTGCGCTCGGTCACCGGCTGGGTCATCGACGAAGCCGAACAACCCAACAACCCCGAACTGCTGCTGCCGCGCCTGATGAGCTTCCTGCTCGGGGGCCTGCGCGCGCCGCTGCCGCAGCGGCCATCCTGTTAGAGCCAGCAACGGTCAGGCCCCCGGCAATGGGCCGAACATTGCGATAGGAGACAAGAATATGCACCCGATCCTTCTTGCGCTGCTCGTCTTGGCGCTTCTGGCCGTGGTCCTGCTGGGACTGCGTCCCTTGCGACGAGCCGTGCTGTCGGCCCCGATCTTCAACATGTACCGCAAGGTGCTGCCGCAGATGTCGGACACCGAGCGCGACGCGCTCGAGGCCGGCACCGTATGGTGGGAAGGCGAGCTGTTTCGCGGCCGTCCCGACTGGAGCCGCCTGCACGCCTATCCGCGCCCGCGCCTGTCCGACGATGAGCAGCGCTTCCTGGACAACCAGGCCGAGGAAGCCTGCCGCATGGTCAACGACTGGGAAGTCACGCAGGAACGCTTCGACCTGCCCGCCGATGTCTGGAACTACCTGAAGAACCAGGGCTTCCTGGGCATGATCATTCCCAAGTCCTACGGCGGCCTGGGCTTTTCCGCCTATGCGCATTCAGAGATCGTGACCAAGCTGTCGACCCGCTCGTCGGCGCTGGCCGTGTCGGTCATGGTGCCGAACTCGCTGGGCCCGGCCGAGCTGCTGCTGCACTACGGCACCGACGCGCAGAAGAACCACTATCTGCCGCGCCTGGCGCGCGGCGAGGAAGTGCCGGCCTTCGCGCTGACCAGCCCCTGGGCTGGCTCGGACGCCGCCGCCATTCCCGACAGCGGCATCGTCTGCAAGGGCGAATGGCAGGGCCGCGAAGTGGTCGGCATGCGCGTCACCTGGGACAAGCGCTACATCACGCTGGCGCCGGTCTGCACCCTGCTCGGCTTGGCGTTCCGCCTGTATGACCCGGACGGACTGCTGGGCGACGAGAAGGACCTGGGCATCACCTGCGCGCTGGTGCCGCACGACCACCCCGGCGTGGACACGGGCCGCCGCCACTTCCCGCTGAACGCCATGTTCATGAACGGCCCGACGCGCGGCCAGGACGTGTTCATGCCGCTGGACTTCATCATCGGCGGCCCCGCCATGGCCGGCCAGGGCTGGCGCATGCTGATGGAATGCCTGGCCGCCGGCCGCTCGATCTCGCTGCCGTCCTCCAACACCGGCATGTCCAAGCTGACCGCCCGCGCCGTGGGCGCCTATGCCCGCGTGCGCAGCCAGTTCCGCACACCGGTGGGCAAGTTCGAGGGCGTCGAGGAAGCGCTGGCGCGCATCGGCGGCCACACCTACATGATGGACGCCGCGCGCAGCATGACCGCCGGCGCGGTGGACCTGGGCGAAAAGCCCTCGGTCGTCTCCGCCATCGTCAAATACCACGTCACCGAGCGCGCGCGCCAGGTCGTCAACGACGGCATGGACGTGATCGGAGGCAAGGGCATCTGCCTGGGACCGTCCAACTTCCTGGGCCGCGCCTACCAGCAGATTCCCATCGGCATCACCGTGGAAGGCGCCAACATCCTGACCCGCAGCCTGATCATCTTCGGCCAGGGCGCGATCCGCTGCCATCCCTACGTGCTGGCCGAGATGCAGGCCGCGCAATCGTCCGACCGCCAGCAAGGTCTGCATGACTTCGACCGCGCCTTCTGGGGCCACGTGGGCTTCGTCGTGAAGAACAAGCTGCGCGCGCTGGGCACCGCGCTGACCGGCGCCCGCCTGGTCGGCGTGAACGCCGACGTCGCGCCCGAGATGAAGCGTTACTACCAGCAGCTCAGCCGCTACAGCGCTGCCTTCGCGCTGCTGGCAGACACCTCCATGCTGGTGCTGGGCGGCAGCCTGAAGCGCCGCGAGCGCCTGTCCGCGCGCCTGGGCGACATCCTGTCGCAGATGTACCTGATCAGCGCCACGCTCAAGCGCTACCAGGACGAAGGCCGCCAGGCCGCCGATGCGCCGCTGGCGCACTGGTCGATCCAGGACGCGCTGTTCCGCCTGCAGGAAGCCTTCGACGGCGTGCTGGAAAACTACCCGAACCGCTTCGTCGCCTGGGGCCTGCGCCGCATCGTCTTCCCCTGGGGCCATCCGCAATCGCTGCCCTCGGACGAACTGGGCCAGCAGGTCGCCAAGCTGCTGATCAACCCGGGCGCCGCCCGTGATCGCCTGACCGCCGGCTGCCACCTGCCCGCCACCGCCGACGAGCCGGTAGGCGCCATCGAACTGGCGCTGGCCGCCACGCTGGAGGCCGAACCCATCGAGGCCAAGATCCGCGAGCTGGAAAAGCGCGGCGCGCTGGACGGCAATCCGCAGGCCAACGTGCGCGACATCGCCGACGCCGCCTATGCGGCCGGCGGCCTGACCGACGAGGAATACGCCGTGGTCAAGCGCAGAAACACCTTGCGCGACACCGTGGTCAAGGTGGACGATTTCCCCTTCGATCTTGGCGCGGGCGCGATCCGTCCCGCCGCCGAGCGCCGGGCCGCATGAGCACCAAGGACGCACGGATGGCATTCAAACCGGTATATGTGGTGGACGGGTCCCGCACGCCTTTCCTGAAGGCGCGCACGGGCCCCGGCCCGTTTTCGGCGGGCGACCTGGCCGTGCAGGCCGGGCGCGCGCTGCTGCTGCGCCAGCCCTTCTCGCCCACCGACGTGGACGAGGTCATCATTGGCTGCGCCGCGCCCTCGCCCGACGAAGTCAACATCGGCCGCGTGATCGCGCTACGCCTGGGCTGCGGCAACCGCGTGCCGGGCTGGACCGTGATGCGCAACTGCGCCTCGGGCATGCAGGCGCTGGACTCGGCCATCGCCAACATCCAGTCGGGCCGTTCGCAACTGGTGGTGGCCGGCGGCGTGGACGCGCTGTCGCGCGCGCCGCTGCTGTTCTCGGACGACATGGTGCGCTGGCTGTCCGGCTGGTATGCCGCGCGCGGCCTGGGCGCCAAGCTGTCCGCGCTGCGCCGCTTCAAGCTGCGCAACCTGGCGCCCGTCATCGGCCTGCTCAAGGGCCTGACCGATCCCGTGGTCGGACTGTCGATGGGCCAGACGGCCGAAAACGTCGCCACCCGCTTCGGCATCGACCGAGCCGCCATGGACGCCTACTCGGCCGGCAGCCACCAGCGCGCGCTGGCGGCGCGCGCCGCCGGCGCCCTGGCCGAGATCGTGCCGATCATCGACGCCAAGGGCACGCTCTATCCCGAGGACGACGGCGTGCGCGCCGACTCCACCCCGGAAAAGCTGGCCAAGCTCAAGCCCGTGTTCGACAAGCCCTGGGGCAACATCACCGCCGGCAACAGCTCGCAGGTCACCGACGGCGCGGCCATGCTGGTGCTGGCATCGGAAGAGGCCGTGCAGCGCTGGAACCTGCGTCCGCTGGGCCGCATCGTCGACAGCCAGTGGGCCGGCCTGGATCCGGCGCAGATGGGCCTGGGTCCGGTGCACGCCGCCACGCCCATCCTGCAACGCCAAGGCCTGGGCCTGAATGACCTGGACTTGTGGGAGATCAACGAGGCCTTCGCCGCCCAGGTGCTAGGCTGCCTGGCCGCATGGCGCGACGAGGCCTATTGCCAGGAGCACTTCGGCACGCCGGCCTGGGGCCAGCTCGACACCGATCGCCTGAACATCGACGGCGGCGCCATCGCCATCGGCCATCCCGTCGGCGCGTCCGGCGCCCGCATCGTGCTGCACCTGCTGGACGCGCTCAAGCGCCGCGGCGCACGGCGCGGCATGGCCGCCATCTGCATTGGCGGCGGCCAAGGCGGCGCCATGCTGGTCGAAACCCTGGAGGAGCGCGCATGAGCCGCAACGCCGCCTCGACGCGTACCACGGAGACCGCCCGATGAGCGCACTGGACACCCTCTCGCACTGGCGCCTGGCGCGCGACCCCGACGGCCTGGCCTGGTTGACCTTCGACCGCGCCGCCAGCGCGGTCAACGCCCTGTCGGCCGACACCATGGCGGAACTCGCCCTGGTGCTGGACGCGCTGGACAAGGACCCGCCCAAGGGCCTGGTGATCCGCTCGGGCAAGCCGACCGGCTTCATCGTGGGCGCCGATGTCAACGAATTCGCCAGCCTGGACACGCCCGAGCAGGGCCGTGCACTGGTGGCGCGCGGCTGGAACCTGTTCAACCGGCTGGCCGCCGTGCGCTATCCCACGCTGGCCCTGATCCAGGGCCACTGCCTGGGCGGCGGCCTGGAGCTGGCGCTGGCCTGCCGCTATCGCCTCGTGGCGGACCAGGCCGGCGTATCGCTGGCGCTGCCCGAGGTCATGCTGGGCATCTTCCCCGGCTGGGGCGGCATGCTGCGGCTGCCGCGCCTGATCGGCGCGCCGGCCGCGCTGGACATGATGCTCACCGGCCGGGGCGCCGACGCGCGCCGCGCCGCCGCGCTGGGCCTGGCCGACGCGCGCGTGCCGCCGCGCCTGCTGGAAGCCGCCGCGCGCGCCACGGTGCTGTCCGGCAAGCCGGCGCGCCAGACGCGCGGCCTGGCCGCCTGGACCAACCGCTGGCCGCTCAAGGCCATCGTCGCCAACCGCGCGCGCAAGCAGATCGCGGCCAAGGATCCCCTGGGCCACTATCCCGCCGCGCCGGCCATCGTGACGCTGTGGGAACAGCACGACGGCGACGCCCAGCGCGCGCCCTCGCTGATCGACGGCATCATCGCGTCCGACACCGCCCGCAATCTGCTGCGCGTGTTCCGCCTGCAGGAGCGGCTCAAGGCCAACGGCCGGCAGCCCGGGGCAGCCCCGGCGCGGCGCATCCATGTGGTCGGCGCCGGCGTCATGGGCGGCGACATCGCCGCCTGGTGCGCATACAAGGGCCTGACCGTCACGCTGCAGGACCAGGACATGGCCCGCATCGCGCCCGCCATCAAGCGCGCCGCGACGCTGTACGCGCGCCGCCTGAAGGACCCGCGCGCGGCCCGCGCCGCCATGGACCGCCTGATCCCCGATCCCGCCGGCACAGGCGCGACGCTGGCCGACATCGTGATCGAGGCCATCAGCGAACAGCCCGAGGCCAAGCTCGCGCTGTATCGCGCGCTGGAACCGCGCATGAAGCCCGACGCGGTGCTAGCCACCAATACGTCCAGCCTGTCTCTGGAAACGCTGCGCGCGGGACTGGCGCGGCCCGAGCGTCTGGTGGGCATCCACTTCTTCAATCCCGTGGCCAAGATGCCGCTGGTGGAAGTGGTGCACGCCGACGGCACGGCGGCCGATGCGCTGGCGCGCGCCAGCGCCTTCGTCGGCCAGATCGACAAGCTCGCCCTGCCGGTCAAGAGCGCGCCCGGCTTTCTGGTCAACGCGGTACTGGCGCCCTACATACTGCAAGCCATGCGCAGCGTGGACGCGGGCGTCGCGCCGGCCGCGATCGACGCGGCCCTGGTGGCCTTCGGCATGCCGATGGGACCGCTGGAGCTGGCCGACACCGTGGGTCTGGACATCGCCCGCGCCGCCGGCGAGGAGCTGGCCGGCGGCCAGGAGCCGCCGCGCTGCCTGGCGGACCGGCTGTCGCGCGGCCAGCTGGGCCGCAAGACCGGCCAGGGCTTCTATGCCTGGCGCGACGGCAAGCCCGTCAAGGACAAGGCGTCCGCCGCCCCCGCCGGCCTCGCGGCCGGCCTGATCCAGCCCCTGATCGACGCGACCCGGCAGCGGGTCGATCAGGGCATCGTCGCCGACGCCGACCTGGCCGACGCCGGCGTGATTTTCGGAACGGGATTCGCCCCCTTCACGGGCGGTCCCTTGCATTATCAAGGCAGGACCAAGACGTAGCGCAGTAGAGGAAATACGGCTCACGCCGATAGACCGGGCCGCCGAGCCCGGCAGTGCCATAACGACACCTATCCAACACGAGGAGGCAGTACCATGAGCAGACGTTCATTGTCCCTGAGCACCCTGTCGGTCATCGTGGCCGGCCTGGGCGCGTCCACCGTCGCCCACTCCGCCGGCTTCCAGCTCCTTGAGCAGAACGCCAGCGGCCTGGGCAACGCCTACGCGGGCTCGGCGGCAAATCCGGAAAACGCCAGCATCATCTACTACAACCCGGCCGGCATGACGTACCTGCCGGGCTTCAACTTCTCGGGCGGGGTCAACCTGATCAAGCCCTCGTTCAAGTTCTCGGACAACGGCGACAGCCGCAATCCCGGCGTGCCCGGCATACCCGGCTCCGGCCTGGGCGGCTCGCGTCCCACCGGCGGCAACGGCGGCGACGCCGGCAAGCTCGGCGTGGTGCCGAACCTCTACGCCTCGCTGCAGCTCAATGAAAAGTGGTTCATCGGCCTGGGCATCGGCGCGCCGTTCGGCCTGATGACCAAGTACGACGAAGGCTGGGCCGGCCAGTACCACTCCAACAAGTTCGACATCAAGACCATCAACGTGAACCCCTCGGTGGCCTATAAGGTCAACGACAAGTTCTCGATGGGCTTTGGCCTGAACTGGCAGCGCATCGACGCCGAGTACAAAAAGAAGACCGTGGTGCAATTGCCCGTGCCGGGCCGCCCGGTCTTCACCAATGGCGATGCCGACCTCAATTTGAAGGGCGACGCCTGGGGCTGGAACGTGGGCTTCATGCTGCAACCCACCGAGGACACCCGCATCGGCCTGTCGTACCGCTCGAAGATCCGCCAGACGGCCAAGGGCGATACCGACATCGACAACATCGGGCCGACCCGTCAGTCCGCTTCGTTCGACGCCAAGGCGACCGTGGACCTGCCCGACACGCTGATCCTGAGCGCCGCGCACCAGCTGAACGAGCGCTGGGAACTGCTGGGCGACATCTCGTGGACCGGCTGGAGCAGCATCCCCGCGCTGAAGATCCGCAACTCGGGCACCGGCGCCAAGGATGACGAGCTGCCGCTGAACTTCCGCGACACGTGGCGCCTGGCCGTCGGCGCGAACTACAAGTTCGCGCCCGACTGGAAGTGGAAGTTCGGCCTGGCCTATGACCAGTCGCCGGTCCACAAGGAACAGGACCGCCCCACCTCGCTGCCGGACAACGACCGCTACTGGTTCTCGACCGGCGTGCAGTGGCAGGCCACCAAGAACACGACGCTGGACGTGGGCTACACCTACCTGTACCTGCGCAAGACGTACATCGACACGAACTCCGGCAACGCCCTTGCCAAGGGTCGCGTGGCGGGCAGCTACGACAGCAGCGGCCACATCTTCGGCCTGCAGGTCTCGTCGCGCTTCTAAGGGCCGCCCACCCTGGAGCGCCATGCGCTCCGCATCAAGGGCGCCGCCGCGGACCGGACCGGCAAAGCCGGCTCCGCGCGGTTTGGACAGGAATAGGGGCCACCCGTTGTATGCGCGGCGGGTGGCGCCCGTTTCGTGAAGGACCGGAGCAACATGTCCCTTCCTGCACGGGGACGGCAAGCGCAACAAGGCACACAGCCTTGGGCATTTTTTGGAGACTTCCTTGAGCAAGTTCGTCGTTAAACACGTCGCCGTGCTGGGTGCCGGCGTCATGGGCGCACAGATCGCCGCCCACCTGGCCAACGCCGGCGTGCCCGTCACGCTGTTCGACCTCGCCGCCAAAGAAGGCGACCGCAACGGCATCGTCAAGAAGGCGCTGACCGGCCTGAAGAAGCTCGAACCCGCGCCGCTGGCCGGCGTCGCGCGCCTGGCCCTGATCCAGCCCGCCAACTATGACGACCATATCGAACGGCTGCAGGGCTGCGACCTGATCATCGAGGCCATCGCCGAGCGCATGGACTGGAAGACCGCGCTGTACGAGCGCATCGCGCCGCACGTGGCGCCCGGCGCCATCATCGCCTCGAACACCTCCGGGCTGTCGATCGACGCGCTGGGCCACGCCCTGCCCGAGCAGCTGCGCCACCGCTTCTGCGGCATCCATTTCTTCAACCCGCCGCGCTACATGCGGCTGGTCGAGATCATCGCCACCTCGCACACCGAACCGCGCGTGCTGGACCAGCTCGAAACCTGGCTCACGTCGACGCTGGGCAAGGGCGTGATCCGCGCGCTGGACACCCCCAATTTCGTCGCCAACCGGATCGGCGTGTTCTCGATCCTGGCGGCCATGCATCACACCGCCCGCCTGGGCCTGGGCTTCGACGAAGTCGACGCGCTGACCGGCCCGAAGATCGGCCGTCCCAAGAGCGCCACCTATCGCACCGCCGACGTGGTCGGCCTGGATACGCTGGCGCATGTGATCGGCACCATGGACAAGAACCTGGCCGACGATCCCTGGCACCGCTATTTCAAGCAGCCCGAGTGGCTGGCCGCACTGATTTCCAAAGGCGCGCTGGGCCAGAAGAGCGGCGCAGGCGTCTATCGCAAGGCCGGCCGCGAGATCCAGGTGCTGGATCTGAAAGCCCAGGACTACCGCCCCAGCGCCGGCAAGCTGGCAGACGAGGTGGGCGCGATCCTCAAGGAACGCGATCCGGCCAAGCGCTTCGCCGCGCTGCGCGCCAGCAGCCATCCCCAGGCCCAGTTCCTGTGGAGCCTGTTCCGCGACATCTTCCACTACAGCGCCGCGCAGCTGGCCAACGTGGCCGACAATGCCCGCGACCTGGACCTGGCCATGCGCTGGGGCTTCGGCTGGGCCCAGGGCCCGTTCGAGACCTGGCAGGCCGCCGGCTGGCAACAGATCGCCCAGGCCGTGGCCGAGGACATCGCCGCCGGCCGCGCCATGAGCGACAGCCCCCTGCCCGCCTGGGCGCTGGAGCCCGCCCGCCAGGGCGTGCACGCGCCCGAGGGTTCGTATTCGGCGCGCAGCGGCAAGCTGCATGCGCGCTCGGCCCTGCCGGTGTACCGCCGCCAGATCTATCCCGAGCGCGTATTCGGCGAAGCGCCCGACAACCGTGGCGTCACCGTCTGGGAAAACGAAGGCGTGCGCCTTTGGAACCTGCCCGACGTGGATCCGGGCGTGGCCATCCTGTCGGTCATCTCCAAGAACCACACGCTGGGCGCCGAGGTGCTGGAAGGCATCCTGCAGGCCGTGGCCCGCGCCGAGCGCGAGTTCGAGGGCCTGGTCATCTGGCATCCGGCTCCCTTCGCCGTGGGCGCCAACCTGCAGCAGGTGGTCGAAGCCTGCGCCGCCGGCCAGTGGGACATGCTGGAAGCCACGGTCGAGAAGTTCCAGCGCGCCTCGCAGGCCTTCAAGTACGCGCAGATCCCCACCGTCGCCGCCGTGCAGGGCATGGCGCTCGGCGGCGGCTGCGAGTTCCTGATGCATGCCTCGCACCGCGTGCTGGCGCTGGAAAGCTACATCGGCCTGGTCGAGGCCGGCGTGGGCCTGATCCCGGCCGGCGGCGGCAGCAAGGAATTCGCCGGTCGCGCGGCCGCGCTGGCCGCCAAGACCGCCACGCCCGGCGAAGTCTTCCCGTTCCTGCAACCGATCTTCCAGACCATCGCCACCGCTCAGGTCGCCAAGAGCGCGCGCGAGGCCATCGAGACCGGCTTCGCCCGCGAACAGGACATCGTGCTGTTCCATCCGGACGAGCTGCTGTTCGTGGCCATCGGCCAGGCCCGCGCCGCCGCCCAGGCCGGCTACGTGCCGCCGGCCAGGCTGCAGAACGTGCCGGTCGCCGGCCGCAATGGCATCGCCAACTTCGAGATGATGCTGGTCAACATGCGCGAAGGCGGCATGATCAGCGCGCACGACTACCGCGTGGCGCGCAGCGCCGCCGTGGCGCTGTGCGGCGGCGAGATCGAGACCGGCACGCGCGTGGACGAGGAATGGCTGCTGACCGTGGAGCGCAAGGAGTTCGTGGCGCTGCTGCGCACGCCGGAGACCCAGGCCCGCATCCGCCACACCTTGGAAACCGGCAAGCCTCTGCGGAATTGATGGGGTCCACCCCCGAAGCGCCTTTGGCGCTTCCCCCTCAAGGGGGCGCCGGCTGCGGACCGGCGGAGCCGGATCCGCGCGGCCCCGATCTTGGGGCGCCGTTGTGGGTTGAGTTTGGGTCCATGAATATTTGAGGATATGAGATGAGCAAGCAAATTCAAGACGCGTATATCGTTGCCGCGACGCGGCTGCCGGTGGGCAAGCGCAATGGCGCTTATGCGACCACCCGGCCGGACGACATGCTGGCGGCGGCGCTGAATGGGGCGCTGGCGCAGGCGCCGGGGCTGGATCCCGCGCGCATCGAGGACGTGATCGCGGGCTGCGCCATGCCCGAGGCCGAACAGGGCATGAACGTCGCGCGCATCGGGCTGCTGCTGGCGGGACTGCCGCAGAGCGTGGCGGGCGTCACCGTCAACCGCTTCTGCGCCTCCGGCCTGCAGGCGGTGGCCGACGCCGCCGCCCGCATCCGCACCGGCGAGGCCGACATCATGATCGGCGCGGGCACCGAGTCCATGAGCGCCATGCCGCAGATCATGGGCAACAAGGTGTCGATGAATCCGGCCATCTTCGCGCACGAGGAAAACCTGGGCATGGCCTTTGGCATGGGCCTGACCGGCGAGAAGGTCGCCGAGCGCTGGAAGGTGTCGCGCGAAGACCAGGACGCCTTCGCGCTGGCTTCCCACCAGAAAGCCTGCGCCGCCATCGCGGCAGGCCATTTCAGGGCCGAGACCACGCCCTTCGAGGTGGTGTCGCACCTGCCCGACGCCAACGGCGCGGTGCGCGTGGCGCGCCGGCTGGTCGAGACGGACGAAGGCCCGCGCCCCGACAGCAGCGCGGAATCGCTGGCCAAGCTGCGCCCGGTGTTCGCCGCGCGCGGCAGCGTCACCGCTGGCAACAGCTCGCAGATGTCCGACGGCGCGGCCGCCGTGATCCTGGTGTCCGACCGCATCCTGCGCGAATTCAACCTGCAACCGCTGGCGCGCTTCGTCAGCTTCGCCGTGGCCGGCGTGCCGCCCGAGGTCATGGGCATCGGGCCGGTGGCCGCGATCCCGAAGGTGCTGGAGCGCGGCGGCATCACGCAGGATGCGCTGGACTGGATCGAACTGAACGAAGCCTTCGCCGCGCAATCGCTGGCGGTGATGCGCGAACTCAGGCTCGACCCCGCCAAGGTCAACCCACTGGGCGGCGCCATCGCCCTGGGCCACCCGCTGGGCGCCACCGGCGCGATCCGCACGGCCACGCTGGTCCATGGCCTGCGCCGCACCGGCGGCAAGCACGGGCTGGTGACGATGTGCATCGGCACCGGCATGGGCGCGGCTGGCCTGTTCGAGGCGCTGTAGGACGGCGGGTATCCAGTGAAGCCTTATTGGTTCAAGCGCCTGTCCCCCGAATGGCGCGCGCGGCTGATGCGGGTGGGGTTCAACCTGCATCCGGCGTTCCGCGCCACCGGCGGGCGGGTGCTGCACGTGTCTCCGGATTTTCATCACATCCGGATCAAGCTGCCGCTGTTGCGGCGCACCCGCAATATCGTTGGCTCGATGTATGGCGGCTCGCTGTTCGCGGTGACCGACGGCGCCCACCCCACGATGCTGATGTCCGCGCTAGGCTCGGATCACATCGTATGGGACAAGGCGGCGTCCATCCGCTACCGCAAGCCCGCCTACACCACCCTGTACGTGGATTTCCGCCTGCCTGCCGGGGAAATCGCGGAAATCCGCGAGATCCTGGCGCGCGAGCATGAAACCACCCGGACGTACACGGTGGAACTGCAGGACAAGGACGGCGTCGTCTACGCCGTCGTGGAACGAACGATCTATATCGCAAACAAGAAGTTCTACAAGCAGAAGACCCAAGGAGGTGACAAATGCATCGCATCCCCGGAGGGCGAACCGCCGCCCTGAGCCTGATCCTGGCCGCCGCCCTGGCGGGCGCCCCGGCCCTGGCGGCCGACGTCGAAGTCGGCGGCCTGCGCGTCCCGGACCAGTTGTCCGAGGGCGGCCGCGCGCTGGTGCTCAACGGCGCCGGCGTGCGCACCAAGTTCGTCGTGAAGGTCTACGTGGCCGCGCTATACGCGACCGCCAGGACCAGCGACGCCGCCGCGCTGGTCAATAGCGCCGAACCCCGCCGCATGCGGCTGCACATGCTGCGCGACGTCGACAGCAAGAGCCTGGACGGGGCGCTGCAGGACGGATTGCGCGACAATACGCCCAAGCAGGAGCTGGAAGCGCTGAAGGAACCGGCCCAACGCCTCTCGGCCCTGATGGCCAGCGTGGGCTCGGCCAAGGAAGGCGACGTGATCGACCTGGACTTCGACGCCAAGGGCGTATCGGTCAGCGACAACGGCAAGGCGCGCGGACGCATCGACGATCCCGCCTTCGCCCGGGCGCTGCTGCGTGTATGGCTGGGCGAAAACCCGTCGCAGTCCTCCCTGAAGAAGGCCCTGCTGGGCAACTAGGCGGAATCCCCAACGATATGGAACGAATCTGGCAAAAGAGCTACCCCCCCGGCATGCCCACGGACATCCAGCTCGACGGCGTGTCGACGATGGTGACGGTGGTGCGGGACAGCTGCCGGCAGTATGCCGGCAAGACCTCGTACATCAGCATGGGCAAGTCGATCAGCTACGCCGAACTGGACGCGCTGACGCGCGACTTCGCCGCCTGGCTGCACGCCAACGGGCTGGGCAAGGGCGACCGCATCGCCCTGATGATGCCCAACCTGCTGCAATACCCGGTCTGCCTGTTCGGCGCCTGGCGCGCCGGCTGCGTCGTGGTCAACTGCAATCCGCTCTACACCGCGCACGAGCTTGAGCACCAGCTGGCCGACTCGGGCGCGCGCGCCATCGTGGTGGCGGACAACTTCGCCGCAACCTTGCAGCAGGCGCTGCCCAAGAGCGCCATCGAGCGCGTGCTGGTCACCTCCATCGGCGAATTGCTGGGCCCGCTCAAGGGCCGGTTGGTCGACCTGGTGGTCAAGCGCGTCAAGCGCATGGTGCCGGCGTGGTCGATTCCCGGCGCGCAGCGGCTGGGCCAGGCGCTGCGCGCCGGCCGCGCCCTGCCCTTCACCGAGGTCGAGCTGAATCAGGACGACCTGGCCTGCCTGCAATACACGGGCGGCACCACCGGCGTGGCCAAGGCGGCCATGCTGTCGCACGGCAACCTGATGGCCAACGTCAGCCAGGCCCACGCCTGGGTGACGCCGCTGGTCCGGGACGGCGAAGAACTCATCGTGACGGCGCTGCCGCTATATCACATCTTCGCGCTGACGGCGAACTGCCTGACGTTCATGAAGATCGGCGCCAGCAACCTGCTCATCGTCAACCCACGCGACATACCGGGGCTGATCAAGGAAATGTCCAAGGCGCCGGTCAGCGCCTTCACCGGGGTCAACACGCTGTTCAACGCGCTGCTGAACAACCCCGATTTCGCCAAGCTGGATTTCTCGCGCCTGCGCCTGACGCTGGGCGGCGGCATGGCGGTGCAGCGTTCGGTGGCCGAGCGCTGGCGCGCCGTCACCGGCCGCTCGCTGGCCCAGGCCTACGGCCTGACCGAGACCTCGCCCGCCGTGACCATCAATCCGCTGGACGTGAAGGAATTCACCGGCTCCATCGGCCTGCCGGTGCCGTCCACCGACATCTCCATCCGCGACGACGAGGGCCGCGAACTGCCCATCGGCGAGCGCGGCGAGATCTGCGTGCGAGGCCCCCAGGTGACGCGCGGCTACTGGAAGCGCCCGGACGAGACCGCGCTGGTGCTGTACGCGGACGGCTTCCTGCGCACCGGCGATATCGGCTACGTGGACGAGGCCGGCTATGTGTTCCTGGTGGACCGCAAAAAGGACATGATCCTGGTGTCCGGCTTCAACGTCTATCCGAACGAAGTCGAGGATGCGGCCGCGCTGCACCCCGGCGTGCGCGAGGTGGCGGCGGTCGGCGTGCCGGACGAACGCTCCGGCGAGGCGGTCAAGCTCTACGTCATCCGCAAGGATCCGAACCTGGACGCCGAGACGCTGATCGCCCATTGCCGCACCCAGCTCACCGGCTACAAGGTGCCGCGCTACGTGGAGTTCCGCGACGACCTGCCGCGCACCAACGTCGGCAAGATCCTGCGGCGCGAACTCAAGCCGGAAGCCCAGGCGCAGGCCAAGGCGCCCGCCCAGGCCTGATCCCGCGTCGCGGCGGGCCGGCGGCGCCGGCCCGCTTCGATTTGGCGCCGCCGCGACGGCGCGCCGCCTACCACTGCCCGAAATACACGCCCGCGCGCTTGTGCGCGTTGGTGGCCCGCTCCACCGCCTCGTCGCTCATCGTGGTGCGGGTGCGGCCGCGCAGCATCCATTCCAGCAGACGGTGGCGCAAGGCCCCGCGCACCTCGGCGTACGCGGCGCTGGTCCCCAGGTCCTGGAACTCTTCGGGATCGGCCTGCAGGTCGTACAGCTGCTCCGGCTCGTCCAGCCAGTACACATAGCGCCACCGGTCCGTGCGCAGCGACCAGGCGCGGGCATTGCGCGGCGTCTTGCCGCGCAGCAGGCGGGCCTGTCGGAAGCTGTAGTCCAGCTCCGAATACACGCAGTCGCGCCAGGGCTGGCCGTCCGGCAGGCCATGCAGCACTTCCTGCAGCTCGCGTCCTTCCAGCCGGTGCGCCGGCCGGGGCGCGTCCAGCGCGCGCAGCACGGTGGGCACCAGGTCCACGCTTTCGACCATGTGGTCCAGCGCCTGGCCGCGCGTGGCATCGGCCTCGCCGGACGGATCCATGACGATGAAGGGCACGCGCTGCACGGTGTCGTAGAACAGTTCCTTCTCGCCCAGCCAATGGTCGCCCAGGAAATCGCCGTGGTCGGCGGTGAACACGATCAGCGTGTTCTTCATCAGGCCCGCGCCTTCCATGTAATCGAACAGGCGTCCCAGATGGTCGTCCAGCTGCCGGATCAGGCCCTGGTAGGCCGGACGCACCACGCGCACGCAATCGTCGCTGGAAAAACTGACGCTCTCCTCGTGCTGCCGATAGGCGGCCACCACCGGATGCGCATTCTCCAGCTCGGCAAGGTTGCGGCGCACGGGCAGGCATTGGTCCGCGCGGTAGCGCCGATGGTAGGGATCCGGTGCCATGTAGGGCCAGTGCGGCTTCACATAGCTCAGATGCAGCACCCAGGGCTGGCCGCCGCGCCGCTTCATGAAGTCCAGCGCCTGGTCCGTCATGTAGGCGGTCTCGGAATGCGCCTCGGCCACGCGCGAAGGCAGATGCACATTGCGCATGTTCCAGCCGCTGACCACCTGCCCGGACGCGTCCACGCCGGCGATGACGTAGTCGGTCCAGGGATCGGCGCTGTCGTAGCCGTGACGCCGCAGGAAGGCCGGATAGCCGCTCTCGGCCCCGGGTTCATGGTGACCGTCGTAGCGGTCCAGCTCGACGAAGCCGCCCCGGTTCAACAGGATGCCCAGTTCCGACGCGCCGTCGATGGCAAGCCGCTCCATGCCCGCCTTGTCCGGTATCACGTGGGTCTTGCCGGCCAGCGCCAGGTCGCGCCCCTGGCCGGCCAGGTATTCGCCCAGCGTGATCTCGTTGACCGAAAGCGGCACGCGGTTCCAGGTCGCGCCGTGGCGCGATGGATAGCGGCCGGTGTAGTAGCTCATGCGCGACGGACCGCACACCCCGGAATTGACGAAGGCGCGCGTGAAGCGCGCGCCGCGCGCCGCCAGCCCGTCCAGGCTGGGCGTCTCCAGGTAGGGATGGCCGTAGCAGCCGAGGTGGTCGGCCCGCAGCTGATCGGCCATGATGAACAGCACATTCTGGACGGCGCCCATGTCTGCCCCTGTCCTTATTGCGTGGCCGTGAAGCCGGACGCGCGCACCACCGGTTCCCACTGCTTGCGGTAGGCGTCCAGCGCCTCGGCGCTGCGGGCGGCGTCGGCCGACACCGGTTCCAGGTAGGCGGCGCGCACGGCCTCGCGCAGGGCCGGCTCGTCCAGCACGGCGGCGATGTCGCGGCCCAGCCGCTCAGCCTTGTCCGCCGGCATGGCGGCCGGCGCGAAGAAGGCGTTCCAGCCGTCAGCGGCCAGGTCCACGCCGGCCTCGCGGAAGGTCGGCACGTCGGGCAGGTCGGGATCGCGCGTCTGGCCCGACGTCGCCAGGATGCGGATCTTGCCGGCGCGGTGCTGCGGCAGCAGCGTGTCCAGCGTGTCGATGGCCTGCGGCAGGACGCCGCCGATCAGCTCGGAGATCAGCGGCGCCGACCCCCGGTAGCCGACGATCTCGGGCTCCTGGTTGATGGCGCGGCCCAGCATCAGCGCGAAGAAATGCGGCAGGCTGCCGGTGGCGGGCACGCCCACCGAGAACAGCCGGGGATCGTCGCGCAGGACCTGGCGCAGGCCGGCCACGTCGCGCACCTTGGAATCCGCCGCCACCGCCAGCGCGAACTTGTAGCGGCTCACCAGCGACACCGGCTTGAAATCGCGTTGCGCGTCGTAGCCAGGCTTGTCGTAGACCAGCGGCGCCACCACCATGACGGCCGGATTGGCCAGCATCAGCACGTTCTGCGCCGCCCCGGCCGCATGCAGGCCCTGGGCGGCGATGCGGCCGCCGGCCCCGGTCTTGTTCTCGACCACCACCGGCGCACCGATGCGCTCCTTGAGCCGGTCCGCCACCAGCCGCGCGACGCGGTCGGAACTGCCGCCGGGCGGATAACCCACCACGATGGTCAGCGCGCCGTCCAGCGGCGGCTGGGCCTGTACGGCGGGACAGGCCGCCACGCTTGCCGCCAAGGCCAGGCCCGTCGCCCAGCCGCTCAATCTGTTGCGCATCGCTATCTCCTGGTTCGCTGCGGCCCTGGCGCTCCCCGGCCGGTTGGCCGGTTGCCGGGGCCATTCCCCGTGGCTGCTCCGGGGGCTATTCCCTATGCCCGGCGCATGCCCAAATGGGCAAAATGAATTTAGCAACGCGACGCTTTGTTGATCTAATCCAGTACTTTCCATAACGATATGCATGCGCGACGGGCAACAGCTCGGCCCGCGGGAGACGCCATGGCAACGCCCCCAGCCCCCGGCCAGGCCAGCCTGTCCGATATGCTGATGTACCGTCTCTACCAGGCATGGTCGCAATCCAACCCGGTATTCGTGCGCCTGTGCGAAGGCCGCTACGGCATCACCCGGCGCGAGTGGCGGCTGCTGGCCTGCGCGGTGGAAGGCGGCATCATGACCTCGGCCGAGCTGGCGGCGGCGGCCAAGCTGGACCTGGCCCGCACGTCGCGCACGCTGGGCACGCTGTGCGAGAAGGGCTGGCTGCGCCGGCTGCACGACAGCGCCGACCGGCGCGTGGTCCGGGTCGAGGCCACCGAGCGCGGGCAGGAACGCTACCTGGCGCTGCTGCCCGAGGTCGCGCGCCTGAACGACATGCTGGTGCAGGACCTGAGCGCGACCGAGGTCGAGCAGCTGCGCGGCTTCCTGGCGCGCATCGAGCAACGCGGCCGGCGCATGGCCGAGGACAACATCGTGTCAGACAAGGCCAGCCGGCGCGCCGGCGGCACCCGCCGGGCGAGGTAGAGGCCCCCATTCAACGGCGTCTCCACAAAGATTTGCTACGCTAGGCGTCTGCCGTCCGCGCAGCCGCGCCACGGCCGTCCGCGCCCGCCGCGCCCACAAGGCCGGCCAGGCGCCCCTACGGATCATCCATGCCCGGCGTCCAGAACAAATCCATCTTCCGTCGTTTCGAAAGCCTGATAGACCCGTTCAAGGACGCCCCGGACATCACCCCGCCCGGCCGCGTGCTGCGCTTCTACGCCTACTACCTGCTGCAGGTCTGGCCGATCTTCGCCGTGCTGCTGGTGGTGGGACTGGCGGGCGCGCTGGTCGAGGTGGCGCTGTTCAGCTTCCTGGCCGACATCGTCGACCTGGCGCGCGACACGCCGCCCGCCGAGTTCTTCCAGCGCCACGCCGGCCTGCTGCTGTGGATGGCGGTGGTGGTGATGGTGCTGCGCCCGCTGGCGATCGCCGCGCACGACCTGCTGACCCACCAGACCATCGCGCCCAGCCTGACCACGCTGGTGCGCTGGCAGAATCACCGCTACGTGCTGGGCCAGGGGCTGGCGTTCTTCCACAACGACTTCGCCGGCCGCGTCGCCAACCGCGTCATGCAGGCCGGCAGCGCGCTGCGCGATTCCGCCGTGCAGTCGGTGGACGCGCTGTGGCACGTCATCCTGTACGTGGTCAGCGCGCTGTACCTGTTCGCCGAGGCCGACTGGCGGCTGGTGATCCCGCTGGTGCTGTGGATCGTCGGCTACTGCTGCATGCTGGGCTATTTCGTGCCGCGCATGCAGGCGCGCGCCGTGACCGCGTCGGAAGCGCGCTCCAAGCTCATGGGCCGCATCGTCGACGGCTATACCAACATCGGCACGCTCAAGCTCTTCGCCCATGCCCGGCAGGAAGAGAACTACGCACGCCAGGCGCTGGCCGAACAGACGGAAAAGCAGCAGCTGTCGACCCGCGTCATCACCGCGATGGACGTGTCCATCAACACGCTGAACGGCGTGCTGATCGTCGGCACCGCCGGCCTGGCGCTGTGGCTGTGGAGCCAGGACAGCATCACGCTGGGCGCGATCACGCTGGCGCTGGGGCTGGTGATCCGCATCAACAACATGTCGGCCTGGATCATGTGGGAGGTCAGCGGCATCTTCGAGAACGTCGGCATCGTGCAGGACGCGCTGAGCACCATCTCGCAGCCCAAGCAGGTGCTCGACGCGCCGGCTGCCCGCCCGCTGGCGATCGCGCGCGGCGAGGTGCGTTTCGACGACGTCTCCTTCCACTATGGCGGCGCCCGCGAGGTCATTCCGCATCTGGACCTGACGGTGCGCGCCGGCGAGAAGATCGGTCTGATCGGCCCGTCCGGCGCCGGCAAGTCCACGCTGGTCAACGTGCTGCTGCGCCTGTACGACCTGCAGGGCGGACGCATCCTGATCGACGGCCAGGACATCGCCGGCGTCACCCAGGAAAGCCTGCGCTCGCAGATCGGCGTGGTCACGCAGGACACCTCGCTGCTGCACCGTTCCATCCGCGACAACCTGCTCTATGGCCGCCCCGACGCGTCCGAGCAACAGCTGCAGGACGCGGTGCGGCGCGCGCGGGCCGGCGACTTCATCGCCGGTCTGATCGACGGCGAAGGCCGCCGCGGCCTGGACGCGCACGTTGGCGAACGCGGCGTCAAGCTGTCCGGCGGCCAGCGCCAGCGCATCGCGATCGCCCGCGTGCTGCTCAAGGACGCTCCCATCCTGATCCTGGACGAAGCCACCTCGGCGCTGGACTCGGAAGTCGAATCCGCCATCCAGGAAAGCCTGGAGACGCTGATGCAGGGCAAGACCGTGATCGCCATCGCGCACCGGCTGTCCACCATCGCCCGCATGGACCGGCTGGTGGTGCTGGACCAGGGCCGCATCGTCGAGGCCGGCACGCATGCCGAGCTGGTGGCCCGGGGCGGGCTGTATGCACGGCTTTGGAGCCACCAGACGGGTGGGTTCGTAGGGCTGGATTGAGCGTGCGCCCGCGTCGGCAGACGCGGGCGGCTCAGACGGCCGCCACCCTTGCCGCCAGCGCCTTGCGATCCACCTTGCCCACCGCGTTCTCGGGCAGCGCGTCCACCCAGAGCACGTCGCGCGGCACATAGATGCGGCCCAGGCCCGCCAGCACGGCGGCGCGGATCCCCGCCTCGTCCGCCGGCGGCGCGCCGGCCGCGCGGGTCGCGAACACCACCGGAACTTCGCCCAGGTCGGCATCGGGCGCGCCCACCACGCAGCAGGCCGCCACGCCGGGCAGCGCCGCCACCACGCCCTCCACCAGCGCTGGCGAGATGTTCTCGCCGCCACGGATGATCACGTCCTTGATGCGCCCGGTGATGGTCAGATAGCCGTCGGCGTCGAAGCGGCCCACGTCGCCGGTGCGCAGCCGCCCGTCCGCCACGCCGGCCTGGCCCTGCGCGCCCAGGTAGCCCAGCATCAGGCTGTCGCCCTCGATGCAGATCTCGCCCTCGCCGCCAGCTGGCGCCGCGCTGCCGTCGGGCTGGCGCAGGACCACGCGCTGGCCGGCCAGCACCGTGCCCACCGTGCCCACGCGCCGCGCGCCGGGCGGATTCATGGTCGAGGTGCAGGTCGCCTCCGACAGGCCGTAGGACACCAGCAGCGGGCAGCCCAGGAAAGCCTCGATGCGCCGGTGCAGCGCCTCGGTGATCGGCGCCGAGCCGCAACGCGCGTAGCGCAGGCCCGCCAGGCTGGCAGGTTCGAATGCCAGGTCCAGCATGCGCGCGTACATGGTCGGCACGCCGGTCATGATGGTGGGCCGCCAGCGCGCCAGCAGTCCCGGCATGTCCTCGGCGCGGAAGCGTCCGGCCAGCGCCACGCGTGCCCCGGCCAGCAACGGCGTGAAGACTTGGTTGTTCAGCGCGTTGGTGTGATGCAGCGGCATCACATGCAGCAGCCGGTCGTCCGGCGTCAGGCCGCTATGCGCCAGCACGCCGCGCGCATTGTTCATCAGCCCGCGATGGCTCAGCAGCACGCCCTTGGGATGGCCGGTGCTGCCGGAGGTGAACAGCAGCAGCGCCGGCGCGTCCGGCGCCAGCGCCTGCGCACAGGCGGGTTCGCCCAGCGCCAGGCGCTCGGCGGGCAGCAGGCGGGCCGCCGGCAGCCCGGACGCGGCGGCCGTGCCCGCGTGCGCGGGGTCGTGCAGCATCCAGGCCAGTCCCACCGCGGCGACGCGGCGCGCGGTTTCCTCATCGGCCAGGCGCGGTTCCAGCGGACACGGGCAGGCGCCCGCCGCCATCGCGCCCAGGATCGCGATCAGTTGCTCCAGCGAGCGCTCCATCGCCACGGCGACAAAGTCCCCCTCGCCCACGCCCGCCGCCCGCAGCGCGCCCGCGGCGCGGGCCACGCGCTCATGCAGCGCCGCGTAGTCCAGCGTGGCGTTTTCGGCGACCAGGGCGGGCAACCGCGCCCGGTCCGGCCGGGTCCAACTGCGCGCGTAGGCGGCCACCAGCGTGGCATCGGCGTTGTTCATACCAGTGTCTCCAGGCGATCGGGGCCGCATGGATCCGGCTTTGCCGGGCCATCGCGGCGCCCCCTTGAGGGGGGAGCGCGCCAGCGCTCGGGGGTGGTCCTACTCAGCGCAACGTCACCGCCGCATCGCGTTCGAATTGGCCCTCGGGGTCCAGCTCGCGCAAGGCGCGCGCCTCGGCCGGCGTGGGCGGCTCGGTGGGTGCGGCGCCGCTGGCGTCGAACTCGAAGCCGGTGCGCTCGCGCACCTCGGCGAGACTCGCCTGCGGATGCCATGACTGCAGGGCCAGCCGCCCGTCACGCTTGATGAACACGGCGATCGGCGTGACGACGCCATGAAAGCCGCCCCATGAGGTGACGAAATCCAGCCTGGGCACCAGCGTGCGCGTCGAGTGCTCGGTGCGCCAGGTGCAGGCGCGCCGCGCCGTGGGCAGCATGACCGCGCCGCCTCCGCCGCCCGGCAGGCGGACCTTGGGCGCGTGCCAGTCGCCGATGCAGGAGTTGTTGGCGCAGCCCTCGCCATCGATCTGGGCCGCGCCCAGGAAGGTCAGGTCCATGCGGCCGCGCGTGCACAGATCGTAGAAATCCTCGTTGGCGAAGATCGACGCCGTGTGTTCGGCCAGCACCGGATCGGAGCTGGAAAGCGGCACGTGCGAGGGCCTGGGATTCACGCCGCCCGCCACGTTGATGTAGACGTAGTCCCAGTCATAGGCGCGCTTGGCCAGCAGGCAGGCCAGCATCGGCATGGTGGAATTGACGCCGCTGAAGGTGATCTCGTCCGGGCGGATGAAGCGCGCGAGGTTGGTCACGATGTAGGAAAAGCCCGACCATTGCTCAGCCATGGCTGGCCTCCTTCGCTTCCGGCGCCGCCGCCAGGTGGGCGGCCAGTTCGCTGTTCTTGTCCATGTAGGCCTCGACGGCCGGGTAGTCGATCGCGTAGGCCGGCCAGCACGAGCCAGGCCAGGCGCTGCCCGGCGCCACGGCATAGGCCTGCACCATGAAGTACGGCACCAGCGTGGACTCGGGCTGGGCCTCGAACACCGCGCTGTCGACCTGTTTCTCGGCCACTACCAACACGCTGCCGGCGGCGCGCGACATGATGCGGTCCCAGTGCGCGGTGCCGCTCACGCGCACATTGCCCTGCGCGTCGATCTCGGATGCCTGGATCACGGCAAAGTCCGGCCGCACCGCCGGCACCACCCAGGTCCGCTGGCCGCTGCCGTAGGGATCGTCGATGCATTTCCAGCCGTTCAATTCGGGCAGGCCGCTGCCATGCAGGCCGCCGCAGGGCTGGAACGGCACGCCGAACGCCGCCGCCCGCAGGCCCGCCGTGAGGCTGGCGCAGGCATGCTCTTCCAGCTCGACCTCGCCGCGCTCGATCGCCTTGCGATACCAGGGCGCCAGGCCGAAGTTGCCTTCCATGGCCACGATGCCCGCGCGCACGCGGCGCAACGCGCCGGCGCGGCACAGGATGTCCACGTCGTAGCCGGGCGACTGCTTGATCAGTTCCAGGTCGCGCTTGCCCTGCCGGATCAGTTCGCGCACGAAGCCGAACGGCCCGCGATGCAGGAAGCTGCCCCCCAGCGCGATGCTGGCGCCGTCCGGCACCATGGCGGCCAGTTCCGCCAGCGTGCGCTGCTTGTTCTTCTGGTTGTATCCCGAACCCATCTTGTCTCCTTGTCCCGCCGCGCGGCTAGCGGGCCTGCAAATAGGCGGCCACGCGGGCCTTGAGCCCCGGCTCGGCGGCCGAGCGCGTCAGCCGCGCCAGGTCGGCGTCCGGCGCCTCAAGCGACAGCGCGGCGTACAGCTGCGCGCGGCTCGCATCGGTCAGCGCGGACGCGACGGCCAGCGCCTCATCGGCCGCCGCCGGCCATTCGTCTTGCTTCGCCAGCCGGCTGACGAAGCCGTCGCGCAAAGCCGCTTCGGCGTCGAAGGTCGCGGCCTGTTCCAGGATGGTGCGCGCGCGCTCGGCGCCCACCAGCGCGGCGAAGCGCCGCGTGCCCAGCACCAGCCCGAACTTCAGTCCCGGCATGCGGAAGCTGGCCTCGGGCGCGGCCAGCCGCCACTTGCAGGCGCCGAACAGATCCACGCCGGCGCCGAAGTTGCGGCCATGCGCCAGCGCCACCGTCAGGCAGGGCGTGGCCGCCACGCGCTGCAGCAGCATCTCGATGCGCACGAAGCGCAGTAGCAGGTCGCCCTCGCTCTGCGATTCCCAATCGCCGAAGTCGAAGCCCGCGCTGAAATTGCGGCCCTCGCCCTGGAACACGATGGCGCGCGCCTGCTCGGCCTGCGCCCGGTCCACCGCCGCGATCAGCGCCTCGACCAGCCCGGCCGACAGTGCGTTCATCTTGTCGGGCCGTGCCAGCGTCAGCAGATGCAGCGCGCCGCGCCGCTCGACCCGCAGGCCGTCCGTTTCCGTGATGTCGCTCATGCCGGCTCCTTGCGCCGCGCGCGCAGCGCGCCCAGCACTTCCTCGTTGTGCTCGCCCAGCGCTGGCGGGCGGCGACGCAGCGCCGTGGTCTGTCCGTCGAAGCGCACCGGCAGGCCGAAGGTGCGCGTGCGCACGCCGTTGGGCAGTTCCAGCGGCTGCACCCAGCCCATGTGCTCGACCTGCGGATCGGCCAGCACTTCCGAATAGGTGTTGATCGGCGCGCAGGGGACGCCCGCCTCGCGAAAGCGCGCCAGCCAGGACGCGGCCTCGTCGCCGGCGAAGATGGCTTCCAGGATCTCGCGCAGCGCGTCCTGGTTGCGGGCGCGCAGGCTGGTGTCGGCGAAACGGGCGTCGGCCAGCAGGTCATCGCGGCCAACCACCTCGCACACGCTCTTCCACAGCGCCTGGTTGCCGGCGGCCATGCCGAAGTACCCGCCCTTGCAGCGGAACGCCTGGTAGGGCGCGTTGCGCGGATGGGCGGAGCCGAGCTTGACCGGATCGCGCCCGCTGCCGAAGAACTCGGAGGTCTGCAGCGCGGCGATGCCCAGCGTGGCGCCCAGCATGGGCACGTCGATGTGCGCGCCCTGCCCGCTGGCCTGCGCGGCGCGCAGCGCCGAGGCGATGGCGAAGGCGCCGTACAGCCCGGCCGAGAAGTCCGCCAGCGGCACGCCGCATTTGACGGGTTCGCCGCCGGCCTCGCCGGTGACGCTCATGATGCCGCTCATGGCCTGGATGGTGAGGTCGAAGCCGCCTTCCTGCGCGCGCGGGCCAGACTGTCCGTAGGCCGAGATCGAGCAATACACCAGCCGGGGATTGCGCGCCTTCAATGCCTCGTAGCCCAGGCCCAGGCGGTCCATCACGCCGGGACGGTTGTTTTCGATCAGCACATCGACGGTGAGCGCCAGCTCGCGCGCCAGCTCCAGGTCCCCGGGGTCTTTCAGATTCAAGGTCACGGAGCGCTTGTTGCGATTGAGCGAGGCGAAGTTCTCGCTGTAGCCGTCGGAGATCGGCGGCCAGCTGCGCAGCGTGTCGCCGCCGTCCGGGTTCTCGACCTTGATCACGTCGGCGCCCATGTCCGCCAGCAGCATGCCGCAGAACGGCCCCGCCGCCACATTGCAAATCTCCAGCACCGTGATGCCGGCCAGTGCCGAGCTGGGTGTCATGTCTGACCTCTCGTTATGAAAATTCAATATTTGGGATACGAAAAATAATCTATAGCGGCGAATCCGGCAATGGCACCATGAGCGTCCCGCTTGCCTGG
The DNA here is from genome assembly GCF_002902905.1 of Achromobacter sp. AONIH1. Lineage (NCBI taxonomy): Bacteria > Pseudomonadati > Pseudomonadota > Betaproteobacteria > Burkholderiales > Alcaligenaceae > Achromobacter > Achromobacter sp. AONIH1. The sequence continues at coordinate 5,763,857 of NZ_CP026124.1, forward strand.
CCGTGCCGGGCGTCCCTATGAAACCTAGAACATTCCCTAGGTCCATTGCTTAATCGTTGACCAGCATATCACCGTGTGGAATTCTAGGTAAACCATTTATTGGAATTCAAGTCCTATTTTTTAGGACATATAAGAACCCACCCCGAGCAGGCAGGTCCGCATCCCCCAAGGAGACAGTCATGAGAACACTCGCCGTATTCGCCGCTGCCGCCCTGGCGCTGGGACTGGCGGCCGGCCCCTCGCAGGCGGCCGACGCCTGGCCAGGCAAGCCCGTGCGCATGGTCGTGCCCTTCCCGCCCGGCGGCGCCACCGACGCCGCCGCGCGCATCTACGCCCAGCACCTGGGCGACTATCTGGGCCAGAGCGTGGTGGTCGAGAACAAGGCCGGCGCCGGCGGCGAGATCGGCGCGGAGTACGTGGCCAAGTCGGCTCCCGACGGCTACACGCTGCTGATGGGCGCGGTGGGCAGCCATGCGATCCACGCCGCCATGCCCGACAAGCCCGGCTATGACTTCGGCACGGCCTTCGTCGGCGTGTCGATGGCGACCAGCATGCCCATGGCGCTGGCGGTCAACAGCAAGGTGCCGGCGCGCAACGTGCAGGAGCTGATCGCGCTGGCCAAGGCCAAGCCTGGGTCCATCACCTACGGCTCGGCCGGGCCGGGCACCTCGCAGCACATGGCCGGCGAACTGTTCCAGGTGGTCACCGGCACGCGGTTGATGCACGTGCCGTACCGCGGCAGCGGGCCGGCCATCACGGACCTGCTGGGCGGCCAGATCGACATGGTCATCGAGACCCTGCCCGCGCTGCTGCCGCAGGCCGCCAGCGGCAAGATCCGGCTGCTGGCCGTGACCACGCCCACGCGCGCCGCCGCATTGCCCGAGCTGCCCACGCTGATCGAACAGGGCGTGAAGGACTACTCGGTGGCCACCACCTATGCCCTGCTGGCGCCGGCTGGCACGCCGGCCGCCATCGTGGACAAGCTCTCGGCCGGCATGCAAAAGGCCGCCGCGATGGAATCCGTGAAGCAGGCGGCGCAGAAGCTCGGCGCCGACGCCGTCGCCACGTCGCCGGCCGACACCCGCCGCATGTTGCAGCAGGAGACTGCCCGCTGGGCCGAGGTCGTGCGCCTGTCGGCGGCCAAATGACGGCCGCCCCCGACACGCATGACGCACAGGCCGTCGACCTGGCCATCATCGGCGGTGGATCGGTCGGCGTCAGCCTGCTGCTCCAGTTCCTGCTGTCGCTGCCCGCCGGCGGCGGCCGGCCGCTCAGCTTGCGGCTGTACGAACCGCAGGAGTGCCCCGGGCCGGGCGGCGCCTACCAGGACGACCTGCGCAGCAACCTGCTCAATATCCCGGCCGGCAATATGTCGGCGCTGGCCGACGAGCGCCTGGACTTCGTGGGCTGGCTGCGGCGCCAGGATCCCGCCTGGCTGGCCGGCCACGGGGTGGAAGGCGCGATCGATCCGGGCGATTTCCTGCCCCGGCCGCTGTTCGGCGCCTACATGGCCGACGCCTACGAGCGGGCGCGCGCGCTGGCGCCAAGCCGGGGCGTGACGCTGGAACACGTGCGCGCGCGCGTCGCCGGCGTCACGCCGCTGGCCAATGGACGCGTGCGGGTGTTGGCGGAATCGGGGCAGCCCTGTGTGGCGCGCCGCGTGGCGTTGTGCAACGGCAACCTGCCCTCGCGCGCCTTCCCGGCGCTGGCAGCCGCGCCCGGCTACTTCAACAGCCCCTATCCGGTCAGCGAGCTGGCGGCCGGCATCGCCGCCGACGCCACGGTCTGCGTGATCGGCACCAGCCTGAGCGCGGTCGACGCCGTGGTCGCGCTGCAGCAGGCCGGGCATCGCGGTCCGCTCATCTGCGTGTCGCGCAATGGCCGGCTGCCCTCGGTGCGCAGCCCGCATAACCGGCCGCCGCCGCGGGGCCTGACCGAACTGAGCCGCGATGGCGCGCAGGCGCTGGCGCACGCGCACGGCGGCGCGCTGACGCTGGAACGGATCGCCGCGGCGCTGGGCCGCGAAGTGCGGGCGCTGGGCGGCGCGGTCGACGCCGAGGACATCCTGGGCGTCGATGGCGACGCGCGGGCCGCGCTGGACGATGAAATCCGCCGTTCCGAACACGACGCGCGCCCATGGCAGGCGGTGGCCGCGGCGACCAACGCGGCCGTGGACCTGATCTGGCATCTGCTGCCGGACGCCGAGCGCGCGCGCTTCCAGTCGCAATGGCGCGCGCTGTGGATGGCGCGCCGCGCCAACTTTCCGATGCGCAACGCGCGCAAGCTGCAGGCGTTGTTCCGCGCCGGCCAGCTCGAGGTGCTAAGCGGCTACGTCGACAGCCGCCATGACGCCGCCGGCGGCTTCGTGACCCGCCTGCGCACGCCGGCGGGCGAGCGCGAGCTGCGCAGCCGCTATCTGATCAACGCCACCAGTTTCTCTGTGGACGCGGCTGGCGCCGCCGATCCCCTGGTGTCGGCGCTGCTGCGCGACGGCCACGGGCAGGCGCATCCGCATGGCGGGCTGGCGCTGGACTACGCCACCGGCAGCCTGCTGGACGCTGGCGGCGTCGTGCAACCCGCGATCACCGTGCTGGGCAGCCTGGCCGGCGGCACCTACTTCTGGACCACGTCCATGGACGTGAACGCCCGCCTGGCGCGGGACCAGGCGCGGCGCATCGCCGCCGCGCTGGCGGACGCGGGCGCTACTGTCCCAGGAAGCCGCCGCGATACCCCATGCCCTGGGATATCGCCTGCGCACAGGCCGCCACGTCCGGCGCCAGCTGCTTCATCCGGGCCGCGCTGAGGCGGTCCAGCGGCCCGGAGATGCCCACGGCCGCCACGGGCTGGTCCAGGCTGTTGAACAGCGCCACGGCCAGCCCGCCCACGCCTTCGCGCCATTCGCCGCGATTGATGGCGTAGCCGGCGCGCACCACCTTGCGCAGCTCGTCCTTGAGCAGCGGCATGGTGACGATGGTGGCCGGCGTGTGCCGCTGCAACTGGTCCGCATAGCGCTCGACATAGCCGTCGGACTGATAGGCCAGCAGCGCCTTGCCGGTGGCCACGGCATAGGCCGGCGCGCGTCCGCCGATCATGGAATAGGCGCGGATCGGCTGCGGACTGTCGATCTTGTCCACGTACACCACGTCAAAGCCGTCCAGCACCGACAGATGCACGGTTTCGCCGGTCTGGTCGGCCAGCGTGCGCATGTAGGGCGCGGCCAGCTTGCGCACGTCCAGCTGCGCCAGCTGCCGCGCGGCCAGCTCAAACAGCCGCACCGCGCCGCGATAGCCGCCGCCCTCGTCGTCCTTGATCACATAGCCGGCATGGATCAGCGTCTGCAGCGTGCGATGGGTATTGCTGCGGGTCAGTCCCACGCGGGCGGCCAGCGCATCGATGGTGCGCGGCGGATTGTCCACGTCGGTGACCGCCTCCAGCACCATCAGCCCCTTGAGCAGCGTCTTGTCCATATCGTCTATTTCCTAATATTTAGGACGAGACCATAGCATGAGACGTGGAGCGCGGACAGGTCCGCGCCCCCTGGGCCGGCGCCTGTCAGGCCGAGGCGGCCAGCCCGGCGCGCACCGCTAGCGAACGGTCCCAGAGATTGGGCAGGCTGGTCGAGGAATAGCCCGACACGAAAGGCTTGGCCATACCGGTGACCGGATCATAGACATGGCGCGACACCGCGCCGATATTGCCGCCATACAGGTGCACGCTGATCGATACGCGATCGGCATGCGCGTTGGACACCTGATGGATATCGCCTTCCTCGGGCGCCAGCCGCTCCACGTCGCCCGGCAGCAGGGTCGATGCCGCGCCCGCCAACCGCAGGCCGCCGTCCGCCTCGCGCACGTAGCGCTGGTTGATCTCCGAGCCGCGCAACATGCCCACGTAGCCCCAGACCTCGTGATCGTGCACCGGCGTGCTCTGGCCCGGCCCCCAGACAAAGCTGACCATGGAGAAGCGCTCCAGCGGGTCGCAATGCAGCAGGTATTGCTGGTAATACTGCGGATGCGGCACGGTACAGGCCTCGGGCAGCCAGTCATCGTGCCGCAGCAGCTCCGTGAACGCGGACTCCAGCGCCGGGCTCTGCGCCAGGCCCGCCGGGCCGGCCAGCCGCGTGGCGGTGGCGATGAAGCAACGAAGCCGGTCCAGGCCCGTGATCGGTTCAGGCATTGCTAGTCTCCCAGGTCGGGCGCGGCGGGCGAATCCGCCCTGGCCCGGTTGATGTTCCCAAAATCCTGGTGGCAGTATCCACGATTCGGGAACCCGCAGGCGCAATGCCCATGCGCCGGTCGCGGCGATTGCAACAAGCACGGCGATTGCTCCCCCGCTTGACAGGCATGTCCGCGTACAGGCAGCGTAGTGAACCATCGATCAGGTTGAACATGCATCACGCCACCGACTTTCCCACGCGCCCCGCTTGCGCCCGTCCGCGATGACCGGCCCGCGGCACGACATTCCCGCCGCGCTGGCGCAGGCCCTGCGGCAAAGCAGGCGGCCCGTGGTCTTCACGGGCGCGGGCGTCTCCGCCGAAAGCGGCATCGCGACGTTCCGCGACGCGCTCACCGGACTATGGTCGCGCTTCGACGCGCAGGCCCTGGCCACGCCCGAGGCCTTCCGCGCCCATCCCGACCTGGTCTGGGGCTGGTATGAATGGCGACGCGAGCAGGCCCTGCGCGCCCGGCCGAACGCCGCGCACCTGGCCATCGCCAGACTGGCCGCGCATGCGCCGGCGCTCACCGTGATCACGCAGAACGTGGACGATCTGCACGAGCGCGCGGGCAGTCCGAAAGTACTGCATCTGCATGGCAGCCTGCACGCGCCGCGCTGCGCCGATTGCCGCGCGCCCTGGAGCCGCGCCGAGCCCGCGAGCGCTGACGCCGCGGCAGCCGGCACAACGGCAGCCGATATCCGGACAGCCGACGCCGCGACCGCCAGCGCGGCCGCGTCCGGCGCGCCGAGCGGGGAACAGGACGAAGGCCGCCGCATCGAGCCGCCGCGCTGCGCCACTTGCGGCGGTCCCGTGCGGCCAGGCGTCGTCTGGTTCGGAGAAAGCCTGCCCACCGACGCCTGGCGCGCGGCCCAGCTCGCCGCCGAGCAATGCGATCTGCTGCTGAGCATCGGCACCTCGGCCCTGGTCTATCCCGCCGCGGAGCTGCCGCAACGCGCGCTGGCCGCGGGCGCCGTCGTCGCGCAGGTCAATCCGGCCGCCACGCCAATGGATGCGCGCGTGAAGTTCAATCTGCGCGGCCAGGCCGCCGACGTGCTGCCCAGGTTGCTGCAAAGCGCGGGGATCTGAACCGGCGACCGCGAACGCGGGCCACGCCGTGCGCATCATCCGCAAATGGCGCCCGCATGGCTATCAGCCACGCGCATCATGCGTGCCCTGCCGCGTCTGCGGCGATCACCACTTGCAGCCGCTGTCCGTGACCGTATCAGCCAAAAGAAAGGGCAGCGCCAGCAGGCCCTTGGACGCATGCGCATCGCGGCAAGGCGGACGCGCGGCCTTCTCCATCTCGCGCGACAGCACGGTGCGTTCGGCCGGCGCCTTGGGCGCGAGCCTGGGCACGGGTTCGCCGCGCGCGCGCCGTTCGCCGGGCGCGGCCGAGTCCGACGGCTGCCAACCGAAATCGCGCGACGCAGGCGCTGACGCGCCGGCGGACGGCACATCAGCCGGCTTGCCCGCGCGAGGCTCGGACTGGACGCGAGGTCGCGCTGCCGCTGGCTGCGTGCTTGTCTGCGTACTTTTTTGCGTGTTCGCCTGCGTGGACGATGGCTCGGCGCGTTCGGGCTGCGCTCGCGGCACATCCGCCGCCGGCGTCTCCACGGAACCCCGCGCGGGCGCCGCGACCTGCCCGCTCTCGCCGCGTGGCGACGCGCTGCGCTCGACGCGTGGAGTCGGCGGCGCAAGCAGCTCCACGAACATGGATTCGGAATCAGACGGCATGGCCGGCGGAATCGGCGACGGCGTCATGCCGCGCCAGATCAGGCTTCCGATGCCCACATGCAAGGCGCAGGCCAGCAAGGCCGCGATCCACGACCTTGCGCGCCTGCCGCGCGCATTCCCGCCATCCCAGCCCAGGCCGTTGACATGGCCGGCGGCAAGCATCGGGACCATCTGCAATACTCGACTGACAAGCCCGATTCCACGGGCGACCGGGGGATGATAGCCCTCGCGCCGGTGAAGATTTGTGAAGTTGTAGCCGAGTCCTGTGAGCGCTACGCGCGCGCCGCCACGAAACGAGGGGAAACCCCAAATTCCAGGGCGCTCGCGATGGACTTAAAGTGGCAAGACACCATCCGGCCCTGGAGAGCATCATTCCATTTTCCTGGAGACTTCCCGACGTGTTCGTGCGCTCGCCCGACGGTGCCCTGCACCGCGTGGTGCGGCATGCCACGACCACGGAGACCATTGCCAAGCTTGAGAGCATTCCCAGCGACTATCACCTGGATTGCCAGTGCATGCTCGACAATGGGGAAGCCCTGACCTGGATCGGCGACAACCGCTATCGCCAGGTCGATGGCGGCAAGGTCTACACGGCGGTGCGGCCCCAACAAGCCCAGGGCGACGCCCGCAAGCAGAATCCTGACGCCGAGCCCGCGCTGGACGCCTGCCGCACGCAGGCGGGTCCCGCTGCGTCGCCTCCGCCCAGGACCGAGTTACCATTGGCTGTGATCAACCTGAAAACCGGCAACGACTGGAGCCTGATCCGCGCCTGGCGCGAGCACCTGAACATCAGCACCGCTGACATGGCTGCCCGGCTGGGAGTGGACCACTCCATTTATATCGAACTGGAACGGCCGCGGCCGCGCCCCCGCCAGATCATCCTGGAGCGGGTATCGGCAGCGCTGGGGGTATCGCCCGAACAGCTCGACGACTCGTCTTTTGGCGGACACATGCATTGATGTCCGCTGGCGGGACGGTTTCGGCGCCGTAGCAGGAAATGGCCCGCGCATGAGGGGGATGGAAAAAATGCTCGGAACAGCAAGAAGATTGACCGACGTCCTGGCCACTGCGCCAGACGGCACGCTATACCGGATCGAGCGCTTCGTCTCGGACCCCGACGCCTACTCGGCCATGGGCACCTCGCGCTTCGACCCCCGGACGCATTGCGTCTGCCGCACCAGCTCCGGCGAGAAGGTCGCCTGGCTGGGCGGACAAACCTACCAGCTGCTCAAGAGCGGCACCTCGCTGACCGCCGTCGACCGACGACGCGGCTGACCCCCGGTCCTGCTAGGGCGTGAAACGCGCCACCACGAAGTTCACGAAAGTGGTGAGCTTGGGCAGCGCCTGCCTGTCCTTCGGATAGAGCAACGAGATCGGCCGCGCCGCCGGCCAATAGGGCCGCAATATCGGCGTCAGCCTGCCCGCGCGCACATCATCGGCCAGCAGCAGCTCGGGCTGCAGCACGATGCCGAATCCCGCCAGCGCCGCCTGCCGCAGCGCCTGACCATTGTTGGACACGAAACGGCCGCTGGGATAGCCCGTCTCGCCGCCATCGCCATTGCCCAGGCGCCAGCCGGTGCGACGGCTCCAGTACGAGAAATCCAGGCATTGATGCCGGACCAGATCGGCGGGCGTGGCCGGCGTGCCGTAGCGCTCCAGATACGAAGGCGCCGCGCAGACCATCATCTGATAGCGGCCCAGCCCACGCGCGATCAGCCCGGAATCCGCCGGCTCGCCGATGCGCACGGCCAGGTCGTAGCGCGAGGCGACCAGGTCTTCCACCAGATCGCTCAGCGACAGTTCCACGCTCACGTCCGGATAGGTGGACAGGTAGTCGGCGATGACCGGCGTCAGGGCGAACGAACCGAAGGACACGGTCGAGGTGATGCGCAGATTGCCGCGCGGCGCCTCGCGCATGGCCTCGGCGCCCTGCTCGGCATCGCGGATCTCGGCCAGGATGCCCTTGCAGCGCGCGAAGTACGCCTGCCCGGCCTCGGTCAGGCTCTGGCGGCGCGTGGTGCGCACCATCAGCCGCAGCCCCAGACGCGTCTCCAGGTTCTTCAAATGCTTGGCGGCCATGGCCGGCGACATTTCGTGCAGCGCGGCCGCGGCGGTCAGGCTGCCCAGCTCCACGACGGCCACGAACACTTCCATGCTGAGCAGGCGGTCCATGAATTACTGACTCCAGGTATGAAGTATTCCAACCATTCTAGGATTTTTCGAAAGGAATCGGGCGGCCAGAATGCTTGCATGCGCCGGCCTTCCGCCAGCGCCCGCAACCACACTCACGGAGATCCCATGAAAATCGTACTCATCGGCGCCAGCGGCACCGTCGGCAGCGCCATCGTCCAGGAACTGGGCCAGCGCCACGACATCATCGCGGTCGGCAGGAACAGCGGCCAGCATCAGGTCGACATTACCCGCAGCGACAGCATCCGCGCGCTGTTCGAGCGCATCGGCAAGGTCGACGCCATCGTATCGGCGGCGGGCGGCCTGCATTTCGGCCCCCTGGCGGAAATGACCGCCGAACAATTCAAGATCGGCCTGCACGACAAGCTGCTGGGCCAGGTGGACCTGGCGCTGATCGGACAGCACTACCTCAACGAAGGCGGCTCCATCACGCTGACCAGCGGCATCGTCAGCGCCGAACCGATCCGCTACGGCGCCAACGCCTCGGCCGTGAACTCGGCCATCGACGGCTTCGTGCGCGGCGCGGCGGTGGAACTGCAAGGCCGCCGCATCAACGCCGTCAGCCCCAGCGTGCTGCAAGAGTCCTGGGGCAGCTACGGCCCATACTTCCTGGGCTTCGAGGCGGTGCCTGCCCAGCGCGTGGCGCTGGCCTACAGCCGCAGCGTGGAAGGTGCGCAGACCGGACGCGTATTCCAGGTCTGGTAAGCGCCGGGGCCGGACACAACGCCGCGGCGTCAGGCCGCCAGGTCGCGGGTGTAGGTGTAGAAGACCTCGTCGCGCACCCAGCCCAGCGATTCGTACAGCGACTGCGCGGTGGCGTTGTTCCGGGCCGTGGTCAAGTCCATGCGCTTGCAGCCGCGCTCGCGCGCATGCGTCTCGGCCGCGCGCAGCAAGGCCCGGCCCGCGCCGCTCTGGCGCGCGGCCGGCGCGACGAACAGGTCGTACAGCACGTAGATGGGCGCGGCGATCACGGAGCAGAACGACGGGTACATCTGGCAGAAGCCCACCGGCGCGCCGTCCACGCTGGCCAGCAGGATCACCGATTCGCCGCGTTCCAGGCGCGCGCTGATGAAGGCCAGCGCGGCGGCGGCGTCCGCCGGCTGCTCATAGAACTGGCGATACGCATCGAACAAGGGCGCGATGCGGGCGGCGTCGGCGACGCTGGCGTGGCGGATGTCGAGCTGGCTCATGGATGTAGCGGCGATCCTGTCATGGAGGCGATGAAAAACGCCGGCGCGATGTCGAATCCCTGCGCAAGCCGGCGGCAAGACGCGCACTATAGGCAGAGCGCGTGTCAGAAGTAAATCGCCGCGACTGGGCCCTAAAGCAAAATGCCCAAAGCAAAGCGGCTTGATGCGCAATGTCATCAAGCCGCTTTCGTATTGGTGGCGCGCCCGGCAGGATTCGAACCTACGACCCCCTGGTTCGTAGCCAGGTACTCTATCCAGCTGAGCTACGGGCGCGCTAAAGAGGCGTGTTTATACCATGGATAGGCCGGGGCTCGCAAATGGACGGCATGCGGGACCGCATACGGCCCGCGCACAATCCGCGCGTCCTTGCGCCAGCGCAAATGGCGCGGCGCATGCCCGGCGTAGCCTGGGGGCAAGCAGGCCGGGATGCCATGGCGCAAGGCGCGCGTGGCCCCAGGCTCGCATGAAGCACGAGGAGACCCCATGGCAAAGAAATTTCCGCTCCATCCCAAACACCCCGAGCGCATCTGCTGGGGCTGCGACCGCTATTGCGCGGCCGACGCCATGGCCTGTGGCAACGGCTCCGACCGCAGCATGCATCCGGCCGAACTGCTGGGCGATGACTGGTACACGGTGGGCAAGTGGGGATTGGAAGTGGAAGCCGACGCGGCATCGCGCGATGCGAACGGCAAGACGCTGGAGCGATAGGCTCGGGCCGGCCTTCCGGACGCGAGGCCCGCGAAAGCTGACTATCGCCGCCTGCGCGCGCTCCGGGGCCGGCAAGAGCAGCGCAAGGACAAGGACAGGAACCAAAACAAAAAGGCCTTCGATCAATGATCAAAGGCCTTCTCATCTGTCTCTTTCAAGACTTGGCGCGCCCGGCAGGATTCGAACCTACGACCCCCTGGTTCGTAGCCAGGTACTCTATCCAGCTGAGCTACGGGCGCTCCGGTAAAGAGGCAAAATTATATCAGATAATTCGCCGTACTTCTGGCAATTCGTCACGGCATTGCCATACTACGAACTGCATATTGCGCATTGCATACTACGAATTGCATGCTACTTGCGCTTGCTTCGGCATCCAGGCTCTTTTTCAAGAGCTTGGCGCGCCCGGCAGGATTCGAACCTACGACCCCCTGGTTCGTAGCCAGGTACTCTATCCAGCTGAGCTACGGGCGCGTTTCAAAGCAAGCCTTGAATAATAGCGTTGTTTCGGAAACTGCGCAAGTCGACTGGTGCCGCCGCACAATGTCATGACGCAGGAACGGCGACCTGCACAGCCGCGCAGACAGGTTCGTACAAGCGCTCCGCGCATGCCTCGCACATGCCACGCAGATTTCGATCTACTCACTGGCGCATGTGGAATGATCCCTTGGCAACGGCATCAACCCCAGGCATGCGCGGCACACGCGAACCACAGGCCGGACAAGCAAGCGCCGCCTGAAAAAGAAAAACCCGCAACAGCTTGCACTGTTGCGGGTTTTTGTCTTCGATCCAGTCAGACTGGACCGAAGAGGCGTCTGGCGGAGACGGAGGGATTCGAACCCTCGATGCAGTTTTTAGCCACATACTCCCTTAGCAGGGGAGCCCCTTCAGCCTCTCGGGCACGTCTCCGAAGAGAACGAGATTCTAGCACGACTTTTTTGGGCCTTGCCCGGAATCGGGTACGAATCACAAAAAAATTTGCGCCGGATCCTTGTTCCTCAGGCCTTGGCGGCGGGCGCCTGGTCCAGGCCGAAGGCCTTGTGCAGCGCGCGCACGCCCAGTTCCATGTACTTGTCGTCGATGATCACCGAGGTCTTGATCTCGCTGGTGCTGATCATCTGGATGTTGATGCCCTCTTGCGACAGGGTCTGGAACATCAGGCTGGCCACGCCGACGTGCGAGCGCATGCCGATGCCGACGATGGAGACCTTGGCGACCTTCTCGTCGGTGGACAGCTCGCGGGCGCCCACGGCCGGGATGACCTCGCGCTTGAGCAGGTCCACGGCGCGCGCGAACTCGTTGCGGTTCACGGTGAACGAGAAGTCGGTCGTGCCGGCCACGGACTGGTTCTGCACGATCATGTCGACGTCGATGTTGGCGGCGGCGACCGGACCCAGGATGGAGAAGGCGATGCCGGGCTTGTCCGGCACGCCCAGCAAGGTGATCTTGGCTTCGTCGCGGCTGAAGGCGATGCCGGAGACAACGGCGGCTTCCATTTTTTCGTCTTCCTCAAAAGTAATCAGCGTGCCCGAATGCATTTCTTCTTCGAGCGGGATGAGCGGGTCGGTCAGCGAGGACAGCACCCGCGTCGGCACACGGTATTTGCCGGCGAATTCGACCGAGCGGATCTGCAGGACCTTGGAGCCCAGCGAGGCCATCTCGAGCATTTCCTCGAACGACACGACCGCCATGCGGCGCGCTTCGGGCACGACGCGCGGGTCGGTCGTGTAGACGCCGTCGACGTCGGTGTAGATCAGGCATTCATCGGCCTTGATCGCCGCCGCCACGGCCACGGCCGAGGTATCGGAACCGCCGCGGCCCAGCGTGGTGATGTGGCCGTCGGCGTCCACGCCCTGGAAGCCCGTCACGATGACCACGCGGCCGGCGTCAAGGTCGGCGCGGATGCGCGCGTCGTCGATCGAGGTGATGCGGGCCTTGGTGTAGGACGAGTCGGTGCGCACGGGCACCTGCCAGCCGGCGTAGCTGCGCGCGGCCACGCCTTCGGCCTGCAGCGCGATGGCCAGCAGGCCGCTGCTGGCCTGCTCGCCGGTGGCGGCGATCATGTCGAGCTCGCGGCCGTCCGGCACGGGCGAAATCTCGCGCGCCAGACCGAGCAGGCGATTGGTCTCGCCCGCCATGGCCGACGGCACCACGACAACCTGGTGGCCTGCGGCGTGCCACTTCGCGACGCGACGCGCCACATTCCTGATGCGCTCGACCGAGCCCATCGAAGTACCGCCATATTTGTGAACGATGAGGGACATCTCGTACTCTGGCTGGGAACCCGCCCCAAGTATGTTGACGGGCAAAACCTCATATTCTAGCGCCACGGTGAAAATTTGCGCAGCCTGGGGCTTCCCCTCGGGTTTACCCGCAACACCGCCCTGCCCGCCCCGGAGACAGCGGCGTTCCAGCCAGGCCCGACCTGGATTCAGCGACGCTCCAGCCAGACCCGGCCACGGTGGCAGCGGATCGCATGGCCGGCCTGCTCGACGCGCAGCTGGCGGTCATGGCCCAGGCTGTGCAGGCCGCGCAGCTGGCGCAGCAGGTCGCGCATGCGCGCTTCCGAAGGCATGCGCGCGCCATTGGCGTCCAGCCACCAGCGCAACACCTGCGCCTGCCGCGCCGGCGACAGATCGCGCCACGCGCGCAGCGAAAAGCTGGCGCCGTCCGGGCCCGGCTCCAGCGCGGCGAAATCCTCGCGCGCCACTTCGTCCAGGATCGACGCGGCCTCGGCCATGTGGCGCGCATGCCGCGCCACGATGCCGCGCCAGCCGGGCCAGCGCGCGTCCAGCGCCGGCGCCAGCAACTCGCGCAGCGCCGCGCGGGTGTAATGGGGATCGGAATTGGTCGGGTCCTGCACCGCGCGCCAGCCGGTGGCCGCCTCGAAGGCGGCGCAGGCTCGCAGGATGTCATCGCGGTCCTGGTCCAGCCAGGGCCGCAGGTAGTCCACCTCGTCACGGCGCGACAGCGGCGCCATGGCGGCCATGCCCGCCAGCCCGGTGCCGCGCAACAGGCGCAGCAGCACGGTCTCGGCCTGATCGCCCCGGTGATGCGCCAGCAGCACCAGCGGCGCGCCGTGTTCGCGGGCCAGCCCGGCCAGCGCGCGGTAGCGCGCATCGCGCGCCGCCGCCTCGATGCCCTTGCCGGCGCCTTCGGCCACGGTCACGCGCGCCTCGTGCGCCGGCAGGCCCAGCAGCCGGGCCAGCGCCAGTGTCTGTTCACTCCAGGCATCGGCGGCGTCCTGCAAGCCGTGATGCACGTGGAACAGCAGCAGGTCGATGCCCTGCTCCCGGGCGATGGCGGCCGCATGCAGCGCCAGCATGGCCGAATCGGCGCCGCCGCTGACGGCCACGGCCATGCGCTGCGGGCGCGCGGGCAGGCCGGCCAGCGCCTGTCGCAGCGCCTCGGCCAGGGCCGGGGAAAGCACATGGGGATGGCAACCAGCCGGCGCGCCCGAGGGCATGGCGTCGGGCGCGGTCGGCGTGTTCATGGCGGAACGGGGCGCGTGGACCTCGGCCGCGGCGCCGGCGACAAGGCCGGCGCCCGCGCGGATCAGGCGCGCACTTCCTGGAAGGCGCCGTAGGACAGCAGGCGCTGGATGCGCTGCTCCACGAGCTGCTCGGGCGTCATGCCCTGCAGCTGGCGCAGGGCGTCGCCCAGCGCGCGGCGCAGCAGGCGGGCCATGACGCGGGGGTCGCGGTGCGCGCCGCCCACGGGTTCGTTGACGACGCGATCGACCAGGCCCAGGTCCTTCAGGCGCGGGGCGATGATGGCCAGCGCCTCGGCGGCCTCGGGTGCCTTGTCGGCGCTGCGCCACAGGATGGACGCGCAACCTTCGGGCGAGATCACCGCGTAGGTGGCGTATTGCAGCATCAGCACGGCGTTGCCCACGGCGATCGCCAGCGCGCCGCCGGAGCCGCCCTCGCCGATGATGGTCACGATGACCGGCACTTTCAGCTCGGCCATGGCGTACAGATTGTGGCCGATGGCCTCGGACTGGCCGCGCTCTTCGGCGCCGATGCCGGGATAGGCGCCGGGCGTGTCCACGAAGGTGAACACGGGCAGGTTGAATTTCTCGGCCAGGCGCATCAGGCGCAACGCCTTGCGATAGCCCTCGGGCCGGGGCATGCCGAAGTTGCGCGCGGCGCGTTCCTTGGTGTCGCGGCCCTTCTGGTGGCCGATGACCATGCAGGGCATGCCGTTGAAGCGGGCCAGGCCGCCGATGATGGACTGGTCGTCGGCGTACATGCGGTCGCCGTGCAGCTCATGGAAGTCGGTGAAAATCTCGCGCACGTAGTCCAGCGTGTAGGGACGCTGGGGATGGCGCGCCACCAGCGCCGTCTGCCACGGCGTCAGCTTGGCGTAGATCTCCTTGGCCAGCGTCTGGCTTTTCTGCTGCAGACGTCCGATTTCATCGGAGATGTCCACGGCGGAATCGGCCTGCACGTAGCGCAGCTGCTCGATCTTGTTCTCAAGCTCGGCGAGCGGTTGTTCGAATTCCAGGAAAGTATTGCGCATGTAGTGTGGTTCCGTAGATGGGCGGCCTGATGAACGTCAGTATTGAACCGGATCCGGTTCCAGACTGCGCCACAGATACCAGGTCGCCACGGTACGCCAGGGCTGCCACGCCAACGAGACCTCGCGGGCCTCGAAACGAGAGACGGGCTCGCCGCTGAAGTAGTGTAACGAGATTGCCTTCAGCAACCCAGGATCATCCAGTGGCAGGATATCGGGTCGCTGCAGATTGAAAATCAAAAACATCTCCGCCGTCCAGCGTCCGATGCCGCGGATCGCGACCAGCTCGGAAATGACGGCTTCGTCGTCCATGTCCGCCCAACGCTCGGGATGCACGCGGCGCTCGCCGAAATGGGCGGCCAGGTCCAGCACGTATTCGGCCTTGCGCTGCGACAGGCCGGCCTGCCGCAGGCCGTCGATGCCGACGCGCAGCACCGCCACCGGCGTGGGGCGCTTGCCAGCGGCTTCGATGAACTTGTCCCAGACTGCGTCGGCCGCCTTGGTCGACACCTGCTGCCCGATGATGGCGCGCGCCAGCGTCACGAACGGCGTGCCGCGCGAGGTCAGCCAGGCGTCCGGGTGCTGCGGGATGATTTTCTTCAGGATGCGGTCGCGGCGCATCAGGTGCGCGACGGCGGCTTCCCAATAGTCGGGCTTGGGAATCGGGGTATCTGCGGTGGACATGTCGGGCTTATTCCTGCC
Source organism: Achromobacter sp. AONIH1 (assembly GCF_002902905.1). Classification (NCBI taxonomy): domain Bacteria; kingdom Pseudomonadati; phylum Pseudomonadota; class Betaproteobacteria; order Burkholderiales; family Alcaligenaceae; genus Achromobacter; species Achromobacter sp. AONIH1. The sequence goes on from NZ_CP026124.1 coordinate 5,779,112, forward strand.
GGCTCATCAGGCCCGGCGCCACTGCGTCACGCCGCCGGGCTTGTCGTCGAGCTCGATCCCGGCATCGCGCAGCTCGGCGCGGATACGGTCGGCTTCGGCGAAGTCGCGCGCGGCCTTGGCGGCGGCGCGGGCGTCGATGCGGGCCTGGATGGCCTCGGCGTCCAGCGCCGGGCGGCCGCCCTGCTCCATGCCCACGGCCGAATAGCGGGTGGGCGACTGGAAATAGGCGGCCGGTTCCTGCTGCAGCAGGCCCAGCAGGTCGCCCAGCGCTTTCAGCTGGCCGGCGCTGCGGGCGCTCTTGGTCCGGTTGGCCTCGGAGGCCAGCTCGAACAGCGCCGCGACGGCGCCCGAGCTGTTGAAATCGTCGTCCATCGCGGCCTTGAATGCCTGGGCCTGCGGCTCGTTCCAGTCCACGCCCTGGCCGTCGGCGGGCACGTTCTGCAACGCCTGGTACAGCCGGTCCAGCGCGTTCTGCGCGTCGACCAGGTTGTCGGGCGTGTAGTTCTGCGGGCTGCGGTAGTGGTTGCGCACGATGAAGAAACGCACCATTTCGGCCTCGCGCGGATTGACGCGATAGCCGGCCTGGTCGGCGGGCGCGTCGTCCAGCGCGATGGTCTGGCGGATGGTGCGGAAATTGCCCAGCGACTTGGACATCTTGTCCGAGTCCACCATCAGCGGGCCGCAGTGCATCCAGACGTTGGCCAGCACGCCGCCGAAAGCGCCCTCGGTCTGGGCGATCTCGTTCTCGTGGTGGGGGAACTTCAGGTCGGGACCGCCGCCGTGGATATCCAGCGGCAGGCCCAGCAAGGATTTGCTCATGGCCGAGCACTCGATGTGCCAACCCGGACGCCCAAGGCCGTAGGGCGACTCCCACTTGGTGTCCTCGGGCTCCTCGGACTTGGCCGATTTCCAGAGCACGAAATCCAGCGGATCGCGCTTGGCCGAGCCGACCGCCACGCGCTCGCCGGCGCGCAGGTCGTCCAGCGACTTGCCCGACAGCTTGCCGTAGCCCTCGAAGCCGCGCACGGCGTAGTTCACGTCGCCGTCATCGGCCTGGTAGGCCAGGCCCTTCTGTTCGAGCTTGCCGATGATGTCCAGCATGTCGCCGACATACTGCGTGGCGCGCGGCTCGCGGTCGGGCTTCTGCACGCCCAGCGCCCGCTCGTCGGCGTGCATGGCGTCGATGTAGAACTCGGTGACCTCGCCGATGCGGCGGCCGGTTTCCACGGCGCGGCGGATGATCTTGTCTTCGATATCGGTGATGTTGCGCACGTAGTCGACCGCCAGGCCGCTGGCGCGCAGCCAGCGCTGCACCACGTCGAAGGAGACCAGCATGCGGGCATGGCCCAGGTGGCAGAAGTCGTACACGGTCATGCCGCACACGTACATGCGCACCTGGCCGGCCTGGGCCGGTTTGAACGGTTCTTTGGTACGCGATAACGTGTTGTAGATTTGCAGCATGGCGCTATTGGGTTCGTGTGGGTTTCCGGGATGGCCGCGAGGTCTTGCGCTCCGGCGCGGCATCCCCATATGGCACGGATACGCTCGAGAATCTCGCGCCGCAAGCCGCCGGCTCCTGCCCCGGCCTGTGCTCCAGGTCGCCGGGAGGATCATCTCCAGGGGGCTGTCCGCCATATCCGCCCGGTCTTCCGGCAAGAATCGGTTCCGGGGCTAAAATGGCGACCGACAAGTATAGCAAGCGGCCCGGCCGCGCGCGTAAGCGCGGCGGGTTCGCGACTTTTAACGGATGCCCACGTGACTATCAAGCCGCGTTTCTGCGTCGCCCTGATCGCCCTGGCCCTGGCCGGCGGATCGGCCGGTCCCTCGTTCGCCCAATCCATGTCCGGCGGCGGCGCCGCCAATCCCAACGCCAGCCGCACCACCCTGGATCCCATCCCCCCGAAGGCGGCTGGGAAGGCCTGGCCAACGTGCTCAAGGCCGTCCAACCCGGCGTCGACACCCGCCTGACGCCGACCGCGTCGCAGGTCACCGACCATATCGAGCGCCTGCTCAACCGTGGCGACAACGCCACCGCGCTGGACATGATCGAAAAGCGCCAGGCCGAGACCAAGGGCCAGCGCGGCACCGACGTACAACTGATGTTCCAGCACGCGCGCGCCCTGGCCGCCCTGCACCGCACGGCGGAGGCCATCGACGTCTACACCGAGATGACCACCAGCTACCCCGAATTGCCGGAACCCTGGAACAACCTTGCCGCTCTATATGCGGGTCGCGGTGAATTGGAAAAAGCGCAGGACGCCCTGCAAATGGCGCTGCGCGCCGATCCCGGCTACGCCGCGGCGCGCGCCAACCTGGGCGACCTGCAATTGCTGCAGGCCCTGCGCACCTACAAGCAGGCCGCCAGCGATGGCGTGCCGGGCATGCAGGACAAGGCCCGCGAAGTCGAAACCATGTTGAAGGAAAAACAAGGCAAATGATGTCGAGCTATTCTCCCCTGCGCCTGCTGCGCCTGACGGCCTGCGCATTCACGCTGGCCGCTGTCGCGCCCGCGCTCGCCAGCGCCGCGCCCGCGGCCTCCTCCACCCCCTCCACCACTGAAGGCACGAAATCCATGAGCACCAATCCCCGCGTCAAGCTGCACACCAACCAAGGCGACATCGTCATCACCCTGGACGCCGCCAAGGCGCCCAAGACGGTGGCCAATTTCCTGACCTACACCAAGGAAGGCTTCTACAACGGCACGGTGTTCCATCGCGTGATCGACGGCTTCATGGTCCAGGGCGGCGGTTTCGAGCCCGGCATGAAGCAGAAGCAGACCCACGCCCCGATCGAGAACGAGGCCAACAACGGCCTGAAGAACGACAAGTACACGCTGGCCATGGCCCGCACCAGCGACCCGCACTCGGCCACCGCCCAGTTCTTCATCAACGTGTCCAACAACGACTTCCTGAACTTCACCGCCCCCACGCCCAATGGCTGGGGCTATGCCGTGTTCGGCACCGTGACCGAAGGCACCGACGTGGTCGACAAGATCAAGGGCGTGAAGACCGGCAACAAGGGCTTCCACCAGAACGTCCCGAACGAGGACGTGATCATCGAGAAGGCCGAAGTTCTTGAATAAGATCGCCCTGACCGGCCCGGTCTGGCTGGCCTCTGATCTGCACCTGGGGCCGGCCACGCCGGCCACGTCCGAAGCCTTCCTGGCCTTTCTGCAGGCCGCGCGCGAGGAAGCGGGCGCGCTGCTGCTGCCGGGCGACATATTCGACGCCTGGATCGGCGACGACGCGATCCGCGTCGCCCCGCCCTGGCTGGCGACGGTGTTGAAGGCGCTGCGCGAGACGGCCGCCGGCATTCCGGTCTGGCTGGGGCGCGGCAACCGCGATTTCCTCATGGGCGAGGAACTGGCGGCCGCGATCGGCGCCAAGCTGCTGCCGGAACCGGCCCTGCTGGAAACGGACTACGGCACGGTGCTGCTGACCCACGGCGACGAATTCTGTACCGACGACGCCCCGTACCAGCAGTTCCGCGCCATGGTGCGCGATCCGCAGTGGCAGGCCGCCTTCCTGGCCAAGACCATTCCGGAACGCCTGGCCATGGCCCAGCAGGCGCGGGGCGAAAGCCAGGCCGCCAACCAGATGAAGTCGCAGGAAATCATGGACGTCAACCCTGGCGCCATCGAAGCCGTCTTCCGCGACACGGGCGTGAGCCTGCTGGTGCATGGCCACACGCACCGCCCGGCCCGCCACGTGCTGGAGGTCGACGGCAAGAAGCGCGAGCGCTGGGTGCTGCCCGACTGGGACTGCGACCACGCCCAGCCGCCGCGCGGCGGCTGGCTGGTGATCGATCAGGATGGCCTGACGTTCTACGACCTCGATACCGAGGACTGAACGCGCAGCCGTATCCGCCCGCGCCACGTAGTGGCGCGGGCGCCCGATCTCACCATTGATAGCCGGCGCCAATCACCGCGCCGCCGTGCCCCCGGGTGCTGGTCGCGAGCGAACCCTTGTAGATCCAGCGGCCTCTCTCGGACACCCGGGATATGCCGATCGCCATGCCCTGCTGCCCTTGCCACGTCGAACCGGCCATCGACACCATGTTCTTGCCCGGCTCCGTCGCTTGCGGCAGGCCCGCGACCGCCATCGTCGCGGCGACGCCGCCATCCACATAGCGTTTCAGCCCCTTGATCTGCTGATCCGTGTAGCGGTTCGACTGCGCCGCCGCGTTGTTCAACTGGTTCAGGTTGACGGCATCGGTGCCGTTCACGCCCGGCGCCACGTTGCTGATGCCGCGCTCATTGCCGACCGAGCCCACCGACAGCGTGTTGGGCGCGCTCGCCACCGAATTCGCCCCCACCGCGACCGAATTCGCGCCGCTGGCGTAGGCGTGATCGCCTATCGCGGTGCTGGCGTCGCCCGATGCCACCGCGCCGCTGCCCGTCGCCGTCGCGTTCCGGCCGCTTGCGGATGGCGCGGTGTAGGTCGTCGGATTGCCTGTGGCCCAGGTCCTGCCGCCGCCACCCGGCGGCAGTCCGTTGATGGTCTGGTTCAGCGTGCTGACCGCGCTCTGGAGCTGGCCCAGGTTGACCGCGTCGGTGATCTGCACGCCGGGCGCGACGTTGATGACCTGCCGCGCCCCGCCCGCCGCGCCGACCGACACCGCGCCGGCCGTCGTCGTGAAGCCGTTGCCGCTGACCGGATCCACGTAGGCGCCGGCAGCCCGGTCGGCCACCGAGCCGGCCCCCAGCGCGACCCCGCCGACCGTCGTCGCGCTCGATTGATAACCCAGCGCAACGCCGGTGCTCTGCGTGGCCTGGGCCGCGTTGCCGAAGGCAATCGCGTCGTTGACCGGCGCGGCCGACGAGCCTATGGAACTGCCCGCGTCCATGCCGATCGCGATATTGTTGTTGCCCGTCGCGTACAGCCCCGCCCGGGAGCCGATGCTCACGTTGTTGCCGCCGGCCACTGCTGTACCGGAATAGGTACCGATCGAGACGTTGTTGTCTCCGCCAGAGACGGCATTGCCACTGACGTAGCCAATGGCCACGTTGGTGCTGGTCAACACGCCGTTGCCAGCCAGGGCGCCAAACGCCGCGTTGTTGAGTACCGGCGCCCCGATGCGACCAACGCCGATGCCGGCACTCGTGCCTATCGCCGTGTTGCTATCCCCGTAGACGGCTATCCCCGCGCTGTGTCCAAAGGCGCTGTTGTAGCTGCCCGTCACCGAGACGCCACTGGTGTTGCCCGTCGCCGTGTTGTGGTTGCCCTGCACGATCGCCCCAGCACCCGTGCCAACTGCCGCGTTGCCCTCGCCCTGCATCGTGTTACCCGCCATCGTGCCCACCGCGACGTTGTCCCTTGAGGCATGCGAGAGAGTGCCAGCGCCTCTTCCGATCGACACGCTATTCTCGCCAGTCGCCAGCGCCTGCTCGCCGATGGCGATGGTGTAATCTCCCGATGCCTGCGCTTTGGATCCCACCGCCGTCGCCGCAAGCCCGGTCGAGGTCGCATCCGTCCCGGCGGCCAGGGAGCCGGCGCCGGTCGCGCCGTTATTCGTGCTGTTCCCGCCCGGCGTACCGCCGTCGTTCACGCTGTAGTACTGCGCATGCGCGGGGCTCGCCGCGATCGCCGCCGTGATCGCCAGCGCACAGGCCGCGACCCGCATCGGGCCGACCTTGCCGCCTGTCGCCGACGAAACCGGGACGCCAACAGCCGGCCGGCCCGCGCGGCCCTGGGCCGCTCTAGACACTGACTTCATCCTTACTCTCCAACATCGATTTGGAAGCTCTGTTGTCGCCACGCGGCAAGACCCCGAGACATCCGCAATGCCGAATCCCGCATGCCGGGCACGCGCCCCGCGACGGACGCCAGACTGGCGTCGACGCGGGCCATGCCCGCCGCCTTGATTCAAGCCGTTCACCGATGCGCATCGCAGCCTGTCCGGCAAGGCTCGCGCGGCGCTATCGCCCATTCCGTCCAGCGCATGCCAGGCGATGGAAATCTGCCTGGCACGCCATGAACGCCCGGACAATACAGCGCCGTTCGTGTTGGATTTTTTCCTCTTGACAGTTGTTGACAGCGCTGGGCAACAGTGCGTCGTCAAAAGGCATATTTCCATGCAAGCGTTGCGCGCAATGACACGGAAGTCACCTTTTCCATCGGCTTGCCGCCATGCTGGCGTACCGGATGTCCTAGGACGGAGCCCGGGATTCCAGGCTTCCGGGGCATCGCGGCGCGACAACGGTCAAGCGCGGCGACGCCGAGCGCGCGCGCGTAAAAAAGCCCAAGGGCTGGACTGATATCCCACCCTTGGGCCGCAATGCGCGAACGATTCAGCGAACGATTCAGCGAGCGCGCGGCGATGTCGCGCCCGCGAGGCGCCTTGCCGGACGGGCGATCACGCCATCCAGATCCACGCCGCCACGATGGCGCCGAACACGATCCGATACCAGGCGAACACGCGGTACGTGTGGTTGGCCACGAAGCGCAGCACCGCCCGCACCACCACCATCGCGCTCAGGAAGGCCGCGACGAAGCCCACCGCGATGCCGGACAGGTCGTGCTGGGTCAGCAGCCCGAAGTTCTTGTACATGTCGTACACCGCCGCGCCCAGCATGGTGGGCATGGCCAGGAAGAACGAGAACTCGGTCGCGGTCTTGCGCTGGATGCCGGCGATCATGCCGCCAATGATGGTGGCGCCCGAGCGCGAGGTGCCCGGGATCATGGCCAGGCATTGCGCCACGCCCACGCCCAGCGCCTGCTTCCAGGTGATCTGCTCCAGGCTGCGCGCGGTGGCGCGCTCGTCCGAAGCGGTGTCGTCGGCCGCGCCCGGCACATCGCCGGGCGTATGCCGCGTCTTGCGCTCGACCCACAGCATGATCAGGCCGCCCAGCACCAGCGTCACCACCACCACGCCCGGGTGGTAGAAGACCTGCTTGATGGACTTGATGAAGATGCCGCCGATCACCGCCGCCGGCAGGAAGGCGATCAGCAGGTTGCGCGTGAAGGCGACCTCGCTGGGCACGCCGGTGAGCGTGCCGCGGATCAGCTGCAGCAGCCGCGCGCGGAACACCCACATCACGGCCAGGATGGAGCCGAGCTGGATCACCACCTCGAACACCTTGCCCTGGCTGGATTCGAAGTTGATCCAGTCGCCGATCAGGATGAGGTGGCCGGTGCTGGACACCGGGATGAACTCGGTCAGTCCTTCGACGATGCCCAGGAAGAAGGCCTTGATCAGATACAGGGTGTTTTCGGTCACGGTATGGGCGGGTCCGGGGTTAGTCGTTGGTCAGGGACGCTTCGTCGGACAGCGGCTCCTGGGGCTTTTTGTCGACCCGCACAAGGGCGATGCGGCGTCCGTCCATCTCCAGCACTTCGAAGCGGAAATGATCGTGGTGGATTTCATACTCGCAGGCGTCGCCCGGCTTGGGCAGATGGCCAAAGCGCGACAGCAGGTAGCCGGCCAGCGTGGAGAAGTCCTGGGCCTCGTCGATCAGGCCCTCGGTTTCCAGCACCTGCTCGACATGGTGCAGGTCGGCCGCGCCATCGATCTTCCAGGTGTGCTCGCCGTCGGCCACGATGTCGGGCAGCTCGTCCTCGTCGGGGAATTCGCCGGCGATGGCCTCGAACACGTCGATCGGCGTCACCAGGCCCTCGATGGCGCCGAACTCGTCCGCCACCAGCACCAGCTGGCCGCGCGAGCGCTTGAGCGTGTCCATCAGGCGCAGGATGCCGATGGCCTCGTGCACGATGATGGGATCGCGCAGCCGGTTGCGGCGCACCCGGCCCTCGGTGAGCAGATCGGCGATCAGGTCCTTGGCGCGGCCGATGCCCAGCACCTCGTCCAGCGAGCCCCGGCACACCGGGAAGAAGCTGTGCGGCGCCTCGATCAACTGGCCTCGGATGGTGTCGGCGTCATCGTCGATGTTGATCCACGACACGTCGGTGCGCGGCGTCATGATGGAACGAATGGAGCGTTCGGCCAGCGTCAGCACGCCGCTGACCATGTTGCGCTCCTCCACGCCGAAAGCCGGAATGGCCGGCGCGTTGGCGCTGGGCAGATCGGGCTCGTCGGCGGGCGGACGCTTGCCCAGCATGCGCAGCACGGCGGCCGCCGTGCGCTCGCGCATGGGGCGGCGCGCATCCAACTTGAGCAGATTGCGCCGCGCCAGCTGGTTCAGCGCCTCGATCGCGACCGAGAAGCCGATGGCGGCGTACAGATAGCCCTTGGGCACCTTGAAACCGAAGCTTTCCGCCAGCAGCGAGAAGCCGATCATCAGCAGGAAGCCCAGGCACAGCACCACCACGGTGGGATGCGCGTTGACGAAGCGGGTCAGCGGCTTGGACGCCAGCAGCATGATGCCGATGGCGATGATGACGGCGATCATCATGATGGCCAGGTGGTCCACCATGCCGACCGCGGTGATGACCGAGTCCAGCGAGAACACCGCGTCCAGCACCACGATCTGCGTCACGATGACCCAGAAGCTGGCGTACACGCGCGGCCCCGACGAAGAGCCGTGGCCGCCGCCCTCGAGCCGCTCGTGCAGCTCCATGGTGCCCTTGAACAGCAGGAAGAAGCCGCCCGCCATCAGGATCAGGTCGCGTCCGGACGGCGCCAGGGGGCCGATGGAGAACAGCGGCGTGGTCAGCGTGACCAGCCAGGACATGACGGACAACAGGCCCAGGCGCATGACCAGCGCGAGGCTCAGCCCCAGGATGCGCGCGCGGTCGCGCTGCGAAGGGGGCAGCTTGTCCGCCAGGATGGCGATGAAAATCAGGTTATCAATGCCCAGGACGATCTCAAGAACGACCAGGGTAAGCAGGCCGACCCACGCAGCGGGGTCCAGCAGCCACTCCATCAGGAGCTCCAAAAGTTACTCAGCCGACAATCGTACCTGGAAAATCCATGACACGCCGGTCATGAAAACCCCGCCCGGCAAGGCGCCGGGCCCGCGCCGGGGGGGGATCCAGGCAGGAAACGCGGCCAGGTCCGGCCAGGGGGCTGGCCCGATGTTCCGGCTCAGTGTTCCGGCCCGGAGGTCAGGCACGCATGTCATATGGATGTCAGACGCGGACGTCAGGCCCAGTCCATCCGATTGGCGAACACCAGCAGCGCGGTCCAGGCCATCATCTGCCATGGGGACGTCCCGGCGACGCGCGCCAGCGGCCGGGACAGGCGCAGGAGGAACCAGAAGGCGGCCAGCATCGCGGCCATGGCGACCTCGACCCGGGACGCCATCGCCGAGGCGGTAACGACCGACCGGGCCGCGAACACCGCATTCAGCGCCACGATCTGGAACAGGACCAGCATCGCCCTCAGTCCGGCGCCCCCGCCGGAATCCGCCGGATCCGGCGCACCCTTCCAGATCCGCCATCCGGACCTGGCGCCCTGGAACAGCAGCGACAGCACCAGCACGCCGCCCGCCATCAGCACCAGATGCTGTCCGGTGTACTCATACGGTCCGACGGACAGCTGCGACCGGTTCAGGAACTTGACCGGCCAGTCCAGCCCCTGGGCCAGCGGCCACAGGCGCATCAGCAACATCAGGCCCAGGCCGAACAGGCGCGCGCCGTTGCGCTGCGCGGCGGGAAACTCATTGGCCAGGATGACGATGAAGACCACGTTGGCGAGGCCCACCAGGATCTCGATCATGGTCAGGCCCAGCACGCCGAACCAGGCTTGCGGTCCGCCGATCCACTCCATCGGATTCATCCACCCCATCAGCCCCTCCCGCATATGTGTGTGCGGGCCATCGTACCTGGAAAGCCTGTGCCCCGCCCGCCACGCGCAGGCCTGGTCGGCGCCGGTAGCCTACGCCGCCGCGCGTCCGTCGCGCTTGCGCGGCATCAAGCGCGCGCCTTGCGCGGGGCCGCAAGCAGCCAATATCCCCACGCCGCGCAAGGATATTGCGTCCTGCCGCGCTCGCAGGACGGCGCTTTTGACGCACCGCAAAACCGCGCCTCCAGCGCGCTCTTAGGATGCGCCTGAATAACAACGACGGATCGGGTTCAAGCATGTCTGGCAGCACCGCAGGGCGTCATGGAAGTTTCCGCATCATCCGCATGGCGATTGCGCTGTTGCTCTGTCTGACCGCGGGACTCATGCAGTCGGCGCGGGCCCAGCGCCTGCCCGATTTCCTGGGCGCCACGCCGCCGGCCGAGCTGTTCCCCGGCGCCGACCGCTACGGCCCGCCCGAAGGCAAGCCCATGGTCGCCAAGGCCTATTCGGGCGACCGCGAACTCGGGCTGGTGTACCTCACGTCCGACGTCGTCAACACGCGCGGCTACTCCAGCAAGCCCATCGACGTGCTGGTGGCGCTGGCCAGCGACGGCCGCATCGCGGGCGCCAAGCTGGTCGAGCACCATGAGCCCATCGTGCTCATCGGCATCCCCCAGTCCAAGGTGGACCACTTCATCAGCGGCTATGTCGGCCTGAACTTCGTCGACACGCCGCCGCGCCACGGCGCGCCGCCGCCGGTGGACATCGTCAGCGGCGCCACGGTCACGCTGATGGTGATCGGCGACAGCATCACGCGCTCGGCCATCGCGGTGGCGCGCGCCCACGGCGTCGGCAAGGCAGCCCGGCCCGCGCAGGCGGCGACGGCGCGCGTCCAGGCGCGCACGGTCGACGAGACGCCGGGCGAGGTCCGCTCCTGGCAAGCCCTGCTCGACAACGGCGCGGTGCGCCAGCTGCGCCTGAGCGTGGCCGACGTGAACCAGGCCTTCCGCGCCTCCGGCCGCGACGATGCCGCCGCGCACGCGGAAAGCCGCGACGAGGCCGATGCCTTCATCGAACTCTATGTCGCGCAGGTCAGCGCGCCCGCCATCGGCCGCAGCCTGCTGGGCGAGACCGGCTGGCTGCGCCTGAAGGAACGGCTCAAGCCCGGGCAGCAGGCGGTGCTGGTGGCGGGCGGCGGCCTGTATTCGTTCAAGGGCTCCGGCTATGTGCGCGGCGGCATCTTCGACCGCGTCGAAATCGTCCAGCACGACGCCGGCTTCCGCTTCCGCGACCGCGACCACCAGCGCCTGGCGGACATCGCCGCCGAGGGCGCGCCGGCGCTGCGCGAGGTGGCGCTGTTCGTGGTGCCGCAAGACGCCCCGTTCGATCCGGTGGCGCCATGGCGCCTGCAACTCATGGTGCAGCGCGTGCTCAGCGTCTCGGACAAGGCCTTCGTGACCTTCGACCTGGACTACGCGCTGCCGGATGTGTATACGCGTGCGGCCCCGGCCAGCGCTGGCGCTGCGGCCGGGCCAGCGACCGCCACGCCTGCGTCACAGGGCCCCTCGTCCGCCGGCGCGGCCCAGGCGGACGCGCCAGCGGACGAGGCCCCGCCCGAACTGTGGCGCCAGATCTGGAACGGCAAGCCGCTGCAGATCGCCATCCTGACGGCGGCGCTGGCGGTGCTGGCGGGCATCTTCTTCTTCCAGGACCAGCTGGCCCGCCGGCCGCTGCTGCACGACCGCCTGCGGCTGGCCTTCCTGCTGTTCGCCCTGTTCTGGATCGGCTGGTACGGCCAGGCCCAGCTGTCGGTGGTGAACGTGCTGACCTTCTTCTCGGCGCTGCGCAGCGACTTCCGCTGGGACTACTTCCTGATGGATCCGCTGGTGTTCATCCTGTGGTGCGCCACGGCAGTGTCGATGGTGTTCTGGAACCGCGGCGCCTTCTGCGGCTGGCTCTGTCCGTTCGGCGCGTTGCAGGAACTGCTGAACCGCGCGGCCAAGCGCCTGGGCGTGAAGCAGCTGCAGGTGCCGCACGGCGTCAACCAGCGCCTGTCGGCCCTGAAGTACATCATCTTCGTGCTGCTGTTCGGCTACGCGCTGTACGACCTGGCGCTGGCCGAGCGGCTGGCCGAGGTCGAGCCCTTCAAGACCGCCATCATCCTGCGCTTCGCGCGCGCCTGGCCCTTCGTGCTGTTCGCCGCGCTGCTGCTGGCCGCGGGGCTCTTCATCGAACGCTTCTATTGCCGCTACCTGTGCCCGCTGGGCGCGGCGCTGGCGATTCCCGCGCGCCTGCGCATCTTCAACTGGCTCAAGCGCTATCACGATTGCGGCAATCCCTGCCAGCGCTGCAACCACGAATGCCCGGTGCAGGCCATCGAGCCCAGCGGCGAAATCAATCCCAACGAGTGCATCCAGTGCCTGCACTGCCAGATGCTCTACCACCACGACGAAAAGTGCCCGCACCTGCTGCAGCGCAAGGCCCGGCGCGAACGCCGCCGCGCCCCGCCCGCCGAGGCCGCGCCGCAGGAAGTCGTGATGCGCCGCTTTCCCAATCCCGGCGACGCCGGCCAGCCTCCAGCCGGAGCCTGAGCCCGACCGTTCCGATACACGACGCGCATGCGCCGTCCTTTACCTGGAGTCACCCATGTCTGAAAGCAATGCTCCCAAGTCCGGTCTCAGCCGCCGCAGTTTCCTGGGGACCGCCGCCATCACCGGCGCCGCCGGCCTGGTGGCGGGCTCGCACCTGCCGGTCGCGCACGGCAAGGACGCCAAGCCCGCCGCCGGCGGCCAGACCTCGCACATCGGCCCCGGCGAGCTGGACGAATACTATGCCTTCAACTCCAGCGGCCAGTCGGGCGAAATCCGCGTGCTGGGCCTGCCGTCGATGCGCGAGCTGGTCCGCATTCCGGTCTTCAACCATTGCAGCGCCACCGGCTGGGGCCGCACCAACGAAAGCCGCAAGATCCTGACCGAGGGCCTGACGCCGGAGACGCGCGCCTACCTGAAGGACAAGGGCGGCGTGTTCATCAACGGCGACGCCCACCACCCGCACCTGTCCTTCACCGACCGCACCTACGACGGGCGCTATCTATACGTCAACGACAAGGCCAACAACCGCGTCGCGCGCATCCGCCTGGACGTGATGAAGACGGACAAGATCGTCGAGCTGCCCAACGTGTCGGGCGTGCACGGCCTGCGGCCGCAGCGCTATCCGCGCACCGGCTATGTCTTCGCCAACGGCGAGCACATCATCCCGCTGCCCAACGATGGCAAGGTGACCGACGATCCCAAGAAGAACTTCTTCGCCGTCTACACCGCCATCGACGGCGACACCATGAAGATCGCCTGGCAGGTGCTGGTGGACGGCAACCTGGACAACGGCGACGCCGACTACCAGGGCAAGTATTCCTTCTCCACCTGCTACAACTCCGAGAAGGGCGTATCGGTGGAGGAAGCCTCGGCCAACGAGCAGGACTGGGTCGTGGTGTTCAACATCAAGCGCATCGAGCAGGCCATCAAGGAAGGCGACTTCAAGACCATGGGCGGCGTGCCGGTGGTGGACGGACGCCACGGCTCGAAGTACACGCGCTACATCCCGGTGCCGAACTCGCCGCACGGTTGCAACGCCGCGCCCGACGGCATCCACCTGGTGCTCAACGGCAAGCTCTCGCCCACGGTGACGGTGCTGGACGTGCGCACGCTGGACGACCTGTTCGACGACAAGATCAAGCCGCGCGACTGCGTGGTGGCCGAGCCGCAGCTGGGCCTGGGCCCGCTGCACACCGCCTTCGACGGCCGTGGCAATGCCTACACCACGCTCTTCATCGACAGCCAGATGGTCAAGTGGAACATCGACCTGGCCAAGCGCGCCTTCAAGGGCGAGAAGGTCGACCCCATCATCCAGAAGCTGGACGTGCACTACCAGCCCGGCCACAACCACTCGACCATGGGCGAGACGCGCGAGGCCGACGGCAAGTGGCTGGTGTCGCTGAACAAGTTCTCGAAGGACCGCTTCCTGAACGTGGGCCCGCTCAAGCCCGAGAACGACCAGCTGATCGACATCTCCGGCGATGAGATGAAGCTGGTGCACGACGGCCCCAGCTTCGCCGAGCCGCATGACATGTGCCTGGTGCACCGCTCCAAGATCAATCCGGTCAGCGTCTGGAAGCGCGACGACCCCATGTGGGAAGACGCCCGCCAGATGGCCAAGAAGGACGGCGTGACGCTGGAGGACGCGGCCAAGGTGGTGCGCGATGGCAACAAGGTGCGCGTCTACATGATGGCGGTCGCGCCCATGTTCAGCCTGAAGAAATTCGAAGTGAACCAGGGCGACGAGGTCACGGTGGTGGTGACCAACATGGAAGTGATCGAGGACCTGACGCACGGCTTCACGCTGGAAGGCCACGGCATCGCCATGGAACTGGCGCCGCAGGCCACGGCCTCGGTCACCTTCACCGCCGACCGTCCGGGCGTGCACTGGTACTACTGCCAGTGGTTCTGCCACGCGCTGCACATGGAGATGTCGGGCCAGATGATCGTGCATCCCAAGAAGTCCGCGTAGGGTCCCATGCGCCAGCCCGCCCCGCCCCTGCCGCGGCGGCTGGCCGGAGCCGCCTTGTGCGCGGCCCTGGCCGGCCCGGCCGCCGCGGCCGACATCCCCATCGGCGCCGGCGCCGACCTGGCGCGCGCCGTCGCGGCGGCCGCGCCCGGCGACCGCCTGCTGCTGGCCTCCGGCCGCTACGCCGGCGGCCTCGTCATCGACAAGCCGCTCACGCTGGAAGGCCCGGCCGACCGCAGCGCCGAGATCGTCGGCACGCGCCAGGGCCGCACGCTGTGGATCACCGCGCCCGACGTGACGCTGCGCCACCTGACAGTGACCCGCTCTGGCCTGAGCCTGGCCGAGATGGACGCCGGCGTATTCCTGGACCGGACCGCGCACCGCGCCCTGGTCGAGCGCAACGACATCCTCGACAACCTGGTCGGCGTGCACGTCTGGGGACCGGACGACGCCACCGTCCAGGGCAACCGCATCGTCGGCAACCGCGAGCTGCGCGTGGCCGAGCGCGGCAACGGCCTGACCCTGTGGAACACGCCCGGCACACGGGTGCTGGACAACGACATTTCCGCCGGCCGCGACGGCATCTTCGTCAACACCAGCAAGCGCAACCTGTTTCGAGGCAACCGCTTCCACGAACTGCGCTACGCGGTGCACTACATGTACACCAACGACAGCGAGATCAGCGGCAACGTCTCGATCGGCAACGACATCGCCTACGCCATCATGTACTCGCACCGCCTGGTCGTGAAGGACAACGTCGCGCGCGGCAGCGTCGAGCAGGGCCTGATGTTCAACTACGCGAACCACTCCGTCATCACCGGCAACAGCGTGGACGGCGGCGGCAAGTGCGTTTTCATCTACAACGCCAATCACAACACCTTCCAGGAAAACCATTTCGCCAACTGCGACATCGGCGTGCATTTCACCGCCGGCTCGGACGGCAACCGCATCTCGCGCAACGCCTTCCTGCACAACCGCAACCAGGTGAAGTATGTCGGCACCCGCACGCTGGACTGGTCGGTCGACGGCCAGGGCAACTACTGGAGCGACAACACCGCCTTCGACCTGGATGGCGACGGCATCGCCGACACCGCCTACCGGCCCAACGACGTGGTCGACCAGCTGCTGTGGCGCGCCCCGTCCGCGCGCATCCTGCTCAACAGCCCCGCCGTGTCGGTGGTGCGCTGGGCCCAATCCCAATTCCCCGCGATCCTGCCGGGCGGCGTGGTGGACAGCGCGCCGCTGATGAAACCGCCCGGCGCAAGCAACCAGGAGCTGCAATGACTTCCCCCCTCGTCGCGCTGGCCGGCGTCGGCAAGCGCTACGGCGCGCACCATGCCCTGCAGGACCTGGACCTGGACCTGCGGCAAGGCGAATGCGTGGCGCTGGCCGGCCACAACGGTGCCGGCAAGAGCACGCTGATCAAGCTGATCCTGGGCCTGATCCGCCCCAGCGCCGGACGCGTCGCGCTGTTCGGGCATGACGCCCACAGCCCGCGCGCGGCACAGCTGCGCGCGCGCGTCGGCTATCTGCCGGAAACGGTGGCGCTGCATCCGTCCATGACGGGCGCGGAAACGCTGGCCTTCTATGCGCGGCTCAAGCGCCAGCCGCTGTCGGCCAATGCCGCGCTGCTGGAACGGGTCGGCATCGCCGCCGCCAGCGGCCGGCGCGTCGGCGGCTATTCCAAGGGCATGCGCCAGCGCCTGGCGCTGGCGCAGGCGCTGCTGGGCGAGCCGCAAGTGTTGCTGCTGGACGAACCCACCACCGGCCTGGACCCGGCCTCGCGCCAGCTGTTCTACCGCATCGTCGCCGAGCTGCGCGCGGCCGGCGCCACCATCCTGCTCAGCACGCACGCCCTGTCCGAGCTGGCCGGACACGCCGACCGCGTCGTGGTCATGAAGGCCGGACGCAAGATCGCCGACGGCACCCTGTCCGAACTGCGCCGGCGCACCGGCCTGCCGCTGCGCATCCGCCTGACGCTGGCCGGGCCTGGGTCCGGGTCTGGGTCTGGGTCTGGCTCCGGCGCGCCGCTGCCCCCGCCCTGGCGCGCGCTGGACAGCGGCCGCTACGAACGCCTGTGCGCCGAGGACGAGAAGGTGGCGGCGATCCGCGCCATCGGCGCCATCGGCCAGGACATCCGCGATCTGGACATCGACGTACCGGGCCTGGACGAGATCTACGCCCATCTGCTGGAACGGGAGGACATATGAACGCCATCCACGCCATCGCCGCCAAGGAAATCCGCGACGGCCTGCGCAACCGCTGGGTGCTGGCGACCTCGCTGCTGCTGGCCGCGCTGGCGCTGGCCCTGGGGCTGCTGGGCAGCGCCCCCACCGGCTCGGTCAAGGTCGATCCGCTAACCGTCACCGTGGTCAGCCTGTCCAGCCTGTCGATCTTCCTGGTGCCGCTGATCGCCATGCTGCTGGCCTACGACGCCATCGTCGGCGAGGCCGACCGGGGCACGCTGGCGCTGCTGCTGAGCTATCCGGTGGCGCGCTGGCAGGTCATGGCGGGCAAGTTCGCCGGCCACCTGGTGATCCTGGCGCTGGCCACCGGCGCCGGCTACGGCTTCGCCGGCCTGGCGCTGCAATGGCTGCACGGCGGCGGCCTGGACGCGGCCGCCTGGCGGCCCTTCGCCCTGCTGATCGGCGCCAGCGTGCTGCTGGGCGCCAGCTTCCTGGCGCTGGGCTACCTGGTCAGCGCGGCGGTGCGCGAGCGCGCCACGGCGGCCGGCATCGCGGTCGGCGTCTGGCTGTTCTTCGTGGTGATCTACGACATGGCGCTGCTGGGCGCGCTGGCGGCCGACCAGGGCCGCCACATCGGCCCGGGCGCGCTCAACGCGCTGCTGCTGCTCAACCCCTCGGACGTGTACCGGCTGCTGAACCTCACCGGCTTCGAGCACATCGCGATGTACGCCGGCATGGCCGGCGTGGGCGATCAGGCCAGCCTGCCGCTGCCCACGCTGGCGCTGGCGCTGCTGCTGTGGATCGCGGCGCCGCTGCTGCTGGCGGCGGCGGTATTCCGGAGCCGCCAGCTATGAAAACGCTACGTACATTGCTGGCCGCCGCCACGGCCGCGCTGGCCCTGGCGGCCTGCCGCGACGAGACGCCCGCCGCGCCGCCCGCGCCGCAGGCCATGAGCGCCGACGCCGTCGGCCACTACTGCGGCATGGTCCTGAACGACCACGCCGGCCCGAAGGGCCAGATCTTCGTGCGCGGCCGCGCCGGACCGGTGTGGTTCTCGTCGATCAAGCAGGTCTTCGCCTACACCATGCTGCCCGAGGAGCCCAAGGGCCTGCTCGCCGTGTACGTGAACGACATGGCCACCGCCGGCGCCGACGGCGCGCCCGATCCCGCCGTGTGGATCGACGCGCGCCAGGCCTATTACGTGATCGAGGGCGGCTACATCGGCGGCATGGGCGCCGAGGACGCCATGCCGTTTTCCGACCAGGCGCGGGCGCAGGACTTCGCCCGCCGCCACGGCGGCCGCGTGGCCGCCTTCAGCGAGGTGCCCGAGCGCTACGTCTTCGCGCAATAGCGCGGTGGCGCCGCCCCCATCGCATCAACCCATCGCGTCAACAGACCCTCGCATCCAGAGTCATATCGAGCCCCACATCGAGACCCGCATCATGAAGCTTCCCTCACGCCGCCGATTCATCGGCATCGCCGCCGCCAGCTCGGCGCTCGGCCTGCTGCCCTGGCGGGCGCTGGCCTTCAGCGCCCGCCCGCAAGCCGGCCTGGAACCCGTGGTCTGGCGCGGCGTCGCGCTGGGCGCGGACGCCGAGCTGCATCTGCTGCATCCGGACCGGGATGCGGCCCGGCGCCTGATCGACAGCGCGGTGGACGAGCTGCGCCGGCTGGAGACGGTATTCAGCCTGTACCGCGACGACAGCGCGCTGGCCGTGCTGAACCGCCAGGGCCATCTGAACGACCCGCCCGCCGACCTGCTGCGCCTCTTGAGCGAAAGCCGGCGGTTCAGCGTGCTGACCGGCGGCGTGTTCGATCCCACCGTGCAGCCGCTGTGGCAACTGTACGCCGGGCATTTCTCGCAGCCCGGCGCCGATCCCGACGGACCGCCGCCGGCGCGCCTGCGCGAGGCGCTGGCCAAGGTGTCCCACGCCGCCGTGGTGCTCGACAGCCGCGCCATCCGCTACGCGCGGCCCGGCATGGCCGTCACGCTGAACGGCATCGCGCAGGGCTATATCACCGACCGCGTGACCGACCTGCTGCGGCGCGGCGGCCTGGACCGCGCGCTGGTGGACATGGGGGAGATCTATGCCATGGGCGAGCGGAGCGACGGGCAGCCATGGCGCGCCGGCCTGGCCGACCCCGACCATCCCGACGCGCTGGCCGGACAGGTGACGCTGCGCGACCGCGCGCTCGCCACCTCGGGCGGCTACGGCACGCCGATAGACGCGGCCGGACGCTACACGCACCTGTTCGATCCGCGCGACGGCAACGCCCGGCCGCGCTACCGCAGCGTGTCGGTGATGGCGCCCACGGCCACGGCGGCCGACGCGCTGTCGACCGCCTTTTCCCACATGCCGCTGGAGGACGCCAAAAAAATCGCGCGCAGCCTGGGGCTGCGCGCGTGGTTCACATTGCCCGACGGCGGCCGGGCCCGGCTGGGATAGCCGGAATCAGATCGAGGCCGAGGGATTCAGCCCGGCCAGCATCTGCGTGAAGATCTTGGGGCTGGCGGCCAGCACGTTGCCGGAGTCCATCCAGCCCTGCTCGCCGTCGAAGTCGGCGACCAGGCCGCCCGCTTCCAGCACCAGCAGGCTGCCCGCGGCCACATCCCAGGGCTTCAGGCCCACGCCGCAGAAACCGTCCAGGCGACCGCAGGCCACGTAGGCCAGATCCAGCACCGTGGCGCCCAGGCGGCGCACGCCGGCGCTGTTTTCGGCCATCTTGCGGAAACGCGCCGAGCCCTGCTCCATGTCGCCCGAGTTGGGCCAGTGGGCGCCCAGCAGCGCGTCGTGGTAGCGGATGCGGCCCGAGACGCGCACGCGGCGGTCGTTCAGGAAGGTGCCGCCGCCACGGCTGGCGGTGAATAGTTCGTTGCGCGACGGATCATAGATGCACGCCTGCGTGACCTGGCCGCGCTGCGTCAGCGCGATCGACACCGCGTAGTTCGGCAGGCCGTGGATGAAGTTGGTGGTGCCGTCCAGCGGATCGATGATCCACTGGAACTCGGCCTGATCCGGACCCTGCAGGCCGAATTCCTCGCCCAGGACCGCGTGGTCCGGGTAGGCGGCGCGCAACGTCTCGACGATGGACTCCTCGGCGGCGCGGTCGACTTCCGTGACATAATCGCGCGGCCCCTTGCGAGCCACGTTCAGGCGTTCCAAATCCAGGCTGGCACGGTTGATGATGGTGCCGGCACGCCGGGCCGCCTTGATGGCGATGTTGAGCATCGGGTGCATAAAATTCCGTACGAATGCGGTGAGATAGGCCGTCAGCCGCCTCCCCGCCGCGCCGCTCCCACACTGGGGTAACGGCCCGAAAATATCAGGAAAGCGCCAAGCCAAACGCGCCATTTTAAATGACTCAAGAAAATTTCATCGGCGAACCGTCCCGGGACGGTAAATCGCCCTCTTCCGAAGGGGTCTGCGCGCCCCCCGAAACCGGCTCGCCGGCGGTGTTTTCCCGCGTCCGTTTCATCATGGTGAACCCCAGCCACCCCGGCAATGTCGGCTCGGCCGCCCGGGCGATCAAGACCATGGGGTTCTCGGAACTGGTGCTGGTGGCGCCCCATGTCGAGGACGTGACCCGGCACCCCGAGGCCGTGGCCCTGTCCAGCGGCGCCGCCGACGTGCTGGAGAACGCCCGCGTCTACGCCACGCTGGAAGAGGCGCTGGCCCCGGTGACGCTGGCCTTCGCGCTGACGGCGCGGGTGCGCGACCTGGCCCCCCCGCCCTGCGACATCCGCCAGGCGGCCGAGCTGGCCTGCGCGCACCTGGGACAGGCGGCCGAGGGCGTGGCGGCCATCGTGCTGGGCACCGAGAAGTCCGGGCTCACCAACGCCCAGATCGCGCTGTGCCACCGCATCTGCCACATCCCGGCCAATCCCGAGTACAGCTCGCTGAACGTGGCCCAGGCGCTGCAGCTGGCCGCCTGGGAACTGCGCTACGCGCTGCTGATCGACCAGGGCGCGGCCCTGCTGCCCGTCTCGACCGCGCAGGAACCCTCGCGCGGCGCGGAGCCGGCCTCCAGCGAAGCGGTGCAGGCCTTCCTGGCCCATTGGGAATCGGCGCTGGTCGAGGTGCGTTTCCTGGACCCCGCCCACCCCAAGAAGCTGATGCCGCGCATGCGACACCTGTTTTCCCGGGCCGGCCTCACGCGCGACGAGGTCGACATGATGCGCGGCGTCTGCACCGCCATGCTGACGGACTACCGGAACAGCAGGAAAAAATAGGCAAAAAAAGGGACGGAAATTCCGTCCCCTGTCCGTCCAGGCCCCGCCATCCGGCGACGGGCCCGGGCGATTCGCCGGGGCCGGCCACGCCGGCCCGCGGCGCTCAGTCCACCTTGGCGCCCGAGGCCTTGACCACCGGGGCCCAGCCTTCCACTTCCGACTTGATGAACTGGCCGAACTCGGCAGGCGTGGTCTTCACGCCCACGGCGCCCAGCTGCTCGAAGCTGCGCTGCACCTCGGGCTTGTCCAGTGCCTTCACCATGGCGGCGTTGAGCTTGTTGATGACCTCGGGCGGCGTGCCGGCCGGGGCGATCAGGCCGAACCAGGACGACACGTCGAAATTGGCGAAGCCAGCTTCCTTCATGGTCGGCACGTCCGGCGCGCTCTTGGAGCGCTCGGTGGTCGTCACCGCCAGCGCGCGCAGCTTGCCCGACTGCACGTGCGGCCATGCCGAGGGCATGTTGTCGAACATGAACTGCACCTGGCCGCCGATCAGGTCGGTGATGGCCGGCGCGCTGCCCTTGTAGGGCACGTGCAGCACGTCGATGCCGGTCTGC
This sequence comes from Achromobacter sp. AONIH1, assembly GCF_002902905.1. NCBI lineage: Bacteria > Pseudomonadati > Pseudomonadota > Betaproteobacteria > Burkholderiales > Alcaligenaceae > Achromobacter > Achromobacter sp. AONIH1. The sequence goes on from NZ_CP026124.1 coordinate 5,800,327, forward strand.
ATCTTGAACAGCTCGCCCGCCATGTGGATCGAGGTGCCGCTGCCCGACGAGGCAAAGGCCAGCTTGCCGGGATTCTTCTTGGCGTAGTCGACCAGTTCCTGCACGGTCTTTACCGGCACCTGCGGATTGACCACCAGGATGTTGGGCACCTTGGCGCCCAGCGCCACCGGCGCGAAATCGCGGGTCAGGTCGAAGTTGACGTTCTTGTACAGCGTCTGGTTAATCGCGCTGGTCACGGCCACGAACAGCAGCGTGTAGCCGTCCGGCGCCGCGCGTTGCACCTGATCGGTGGCGATGTTGCTGCCCGCGCCCGGCTTGTTCTCGACCACGAAGGACTGGCCCAGGCTCTCGGTCAGTTCCTTGGCCATGATGCGGGCGATCACGTCGGTGGTTCCGCCGGCGGAAAAGCCGACCACGATGCGGACAGGCTTGTCCGGATAGGCCGCCAGGGCGACGCCGCTGGCGAACACACCCGCGGCGGCGGTCAGTAGGGTGGCGGCAAGGCGCCGCAGACCGGGCTTGTGACCTGGAATCATGATGTCTCCGTGCAGGTACTGTCCATCAAGTGGACGATTTGAATTCTTGAATAGGGAATTCTCGGCTATACACGGCCGGCGCATCAAGGTAGAGTCCACGCAACGGACAATGGTTTTCCCTTGCCCGGCGTTTGCCAGTTGGTGATAATCCCCAAAGTTTTCAGAGAGTTGCATGCAAGACAGCGATGCCGCGGCCGCAGGCCCACGCACATTGCGGCGCGGATTGGCCGTCCTGGCCGCCCTGCGGGATCAGGGCCCTGACGGCCTGAGCGTGACCGATATCGCCCGCCTGACGGGCATCCAGCGCCCCACCATCTACCGCCTGCTGGCGGCCCTGCTAGACGCCGGCCTGGTGCTGCCCGTGACGGGCACCAAGAAGTACCGCGCCCAGCTCGCGGTGGACCCCGATACCCGCTCCCGCGACCCGCGCGTGCGCCAGCTGCTGCCGGTGCTGCGACGGCTGGCCGACCGCACCGGCGACGCGGTGTTCCTGGTGGTGCGCGACGAGGACGATTCCATCAGCCTGCACCGCGAGATCGGCAGCTACCCCGTGCAGATCCTCGCCACCTACGCCGGCAAGCGCCAGCCGCTGGGCGTGGGATCGGGCGGCATGGCGCTCCTGGCCGCCCTGCCCGACGAGGTCGCGCGCGGCATCGTCGAGCGCAATTCCGGCCGGCTCGACGAGTACGGCGGCATGACGCCGCAGGAAATGTACCGATTGATCGAGAACACCCGCGCGCGCGGCTATTCGGTGGTGGGCAACCACGCCGTGCGCGGCGCGCTGGGCGTGGGCTGCGCGCTGCTGGACGCGCATGGCGCGCCGCTGCTGGCCGTCAGCGTCACCGCGATCATCGACCGCATGCCGGCGCAGCGCCAGCGCGAGATCGCCGGCTGGATCAAGACCGAGCTGGCAAGGCTGGCGGCGCAGGCCTAGCCGGCGCGGCCCGTTCGATGGCGCCACGGCGCCCTCGAACGCGGTCCGTCGAACACTCGGCCTGGAACCCGATCTTGCCCCGGCAAGCGCGCTAGAACAGCTCATCCAGCATCTCGAAGAATTCCCGCTTGGCCGGCTCGTCCGGCTCGCCCAACGCATCCAGGAAGGCGGCGGCCTCAGGCAGCGATACTTCCTCGCGCAGGTTGCGATGGATGAAGGCCACGTCCATCCAGCGATCCGCCAGTCCGGCCCGGCCCATGTCGATGAAATGCAGCTGTTCGCGCGCGTCCACGAACACATTGCTGTCGCCCAGGTCGCCGTGCGAGAACACCGGGTCCTCGCTCGGCAGCGTCGCCCGCAGCCGCTCCAGCAGGTCCTCGGGCGTGGACAGGTCCGGCCAGGGTTCCAGGTCGTAGTTCCTGTCGCACAGGTCATTGGCCAGCAGGTATTCCAGCTCGCGCAGGCGAAAGGCCGCGCCCGCCTGGAACGGACAATCCGCCGCCGGCACCGCGCGCAGCTGGCGCAGCGCCTCGGCGAACAGTCCGCGCACCGGCCGCCCGGCGTCCACGCGCGCGGTCAGCGGTTCGCCGGGCACGGCGCGGGTGATCATGTAGGCGCCGCCGCCGTTGGCGCCGGCCTGCACCACTTCGGGCACATTGAGCCGGCCCGACAGCCATTGCAGCACCTGCGCCTCGCGCACCACGCTATAGGTCGTGGGCGCCAGGACGGCGGATGAGATCTTGAGGAAGTACCGGTCGTTGCCGCGCGTGAAGCGGTAGACGTCACAAGGCGATTCGCCGACCTCGTCGGGCGACAGCCGGGCGTCGCCGATGAAGCGCGTGGCCGCCAGCGGCAGGGTGAAGGACATGCTCGAGCACATGCGAACCTCCCGGCCGCTGCCGGTTTTGCTGCGTATTGCGGAGAATCAGGCGGCGCCGGACTTGGCGGACTGCGCCGGGTTCTGGATTTCGCGCACGGGAATCGGCGCCTGGAAGCCGGCGGCCTCCAGCTTGCTCCGGATCTGCTGGTACAGGCCCCAGCGCAGATCCCAGTACTTCGAAGCCTCGGCCCAGGCGCGCACGTTGACGATAACGCCGTTCTCACGATACTCGCTGACCTTCACCAGCGGCTCGGGATCCTTGAGCGCGAACTCGTTGGCCGCCACGATTTCCTTGAGCTTGGCCAGCGCCAGTTCCAGGTCGTCGCCATAGCGCACCGGCACCGGGATATCCAGGCGGCGGGTCTTGTTGCGGCTGTAGTTGGTGATGGTGGCGTTCCAGACCACGCTGTTGGGCAGCGTGATGTGGATGCCGTCGACCTGCACCAGGCGCGTCAGGAACAGGCCGACTTCCTCGACCGTGCCCTCGGCGCCGGTGCTCAGGCCGACGAACTCGCCGGTGCGCACCGGACGCAGGATCAGCAGCATGATGCCCGCCGCGATGTTCTGCAGCGTGCCCTGCAAGGCCAGGCCCACGGCCAGGCCGGCGGCGCCGAGCACGGCGATCAGGCTGGCCGTCTGCACCCCGAAGCGCGCCAGCACGGCGATCAGCGTGAAGATGCGCACCGTCCAGACCACGGTGCTGTAGAACATGGGAACGATCGTCGGATCGATCTTGCTGGAACGGGTCGCCATGCGCCGGACCCAGCGGCCCAGCAAGGCCGATACCCACCAGCCGACGACGAGGATGACCAGGGCGATGAGCAGATTCGTGCCCAGGTCCATGAGCTTGGGCGCCCATGCATTGACGGATTTCAAGGCTTCTTCCACGGTATCTCCTGCAAAGTGTGTAACGGTCGCCAACCCGGGCGAGCGGCGCGGCGGCGAAAAATGCGACCGAAAACTTTATCAGAAGACCATGGCGCCCAAGGCGCGGGCGCGGGCTTCCTGTGTCAAGCTTTGTAAGGATACCGGGGAGCCGCCACGTCCGGCACGCGCCGGAAATGATTGTCCCAGGACAGGTCCGATGAAGCCGGCAACACCGGCCGTTCCTGCCCGCCCGCATCCGCGCGCAGCATGGCGCCCAGGCCGCTGCTGACCAGGAAGCCGCCGGCGCTGGCCGGCGCCACGCCGCAGCCGTCCGCCACGGCGGTCGCGCCCAGGCTGCGTCCGCTGGCCGCGTCCCAGTACATGATCTGCCCGCCCACGGGGCTGGACGTGGCCACCACCGCGCCGGCCGCGTCCACCGCGACCGAGCCGATGTAGTTGCGCATCTGGCGCAAGGCATCCCCGGGGCCGGGGAACAGTTCCGGCGCCTGGCCGCGCCGATGGCGGCCGACCAGCGCGGGCCGGTCGCCCGCCGGACCCATGTACTGGCAGCCGAACCACACCGCGCCGTCGGCCGCGACGGCCAGGTGCCGGATCGACAGCCGGTGCAGCGCGGGATCCAACTCCACCCGCTCCAGCAGCTTGCCGCTGGCCGCGTCCAGATAGGCCAGGGACGGGCGCATGGTGTCCAGATTCAGCTCCAGCTTGCCGTAGTCCGGATGCGTCAGGATGCCTCCATTGGCCACGCACAGCGTCTTGCCGTCGGGCAGCAGCAGCACCTCGTGCGGCCCGATGCCGCCGCAATCGAATTCGCCGACGCGCCGGTAGGCGCCGCCGGCCGAGGCGTCGTAGATGCCGAGCACACCGCGTCCGCCATCGAAGTCATTTTCGGTGGCGGCCAGCAGCCGGCCGTCGTCGAAGAACGCGCCATGGCCGAAGAAATGCCGGTCCTGCGGCAGGTCCAGTTCAACGGGGCCGGCCGCGCCATCCAGGCCGAAGCCCAGCGCGAAGAAGCCCGGCTGGCGGCCGAAGACCACGGCGCGCCCGCCGGCCGCGTCAATGGCGAAGCTGTGGCCACGCGCCGGCATCGGCACGACGCGCAGGTCGCGGCCCGATTCGTCCAGCAGCGCGGTCTCGTCGCGGCCGCCGCGCTTGCGCGCGCTCAGGTAGCGGGCCCCGCCGGTCCGCGCGGCCTCGGCGGCCCTTTCTGCTTCGGCGGCCAGGGCCGCGACAGGTATATGGCCCAGCCCCAGCGCGGCCCCCAGCGCCAGGAAGCGGCGACGGTCAATCGCCATCGAGCGCGTTGAAGCCGATGGTCACGCCCAGCGCGGGCGCCAGGTCCTGGTCGACCACCGCCTTGGCGTTCTTCAAGGTCAACCCGGCCAGCGTCCATTGGCGGCGCGTCTCGCCGTCGCTGGCCACGTCCTGGTAGGGCGCCGCCGCGTCGCGCAGGGTCTGCGCGGCGCGCGACAATTCGCCACGCACGGCCTCGTCGATCCAGCTCCCGCCCTGCGGCAGCGGATAGGCGCCTGCGCGGTGGAAGGCCAGCATGGCGTCCAGGCTGGACGCCAGCGTGCGGGAGGACAGATTGCTGCGCCAATAGGCGGCGCGCTTGGGCCGGGCGGCCTCGGGCGCGTCGCCCAGCACGGGCAGGATCTTCACGTCGCGCGCGAACTGCAGGCCGGTGGACAGCGCCTTGACGGCCTCGGCCGCCACTTCCTGCGAATTGCGGTACAGGTCATTGGCGGGCCTGGGCGCGGCGAACTGGCGGCCGAAATCGCCTTCGGCGCTCCAGGCCTGCGCCAATTCGCGCGAGATGCCGGACACGTTGGCGGACACCGCCCGGGCATAGCCGCAGGCATAGGCGAAGTCCGCGCCGTCGGCGCGCTTGAGCAGCGCCGGCTCGCCGTACAGCACGTATTCCAGCGCCGGCAGGCCCTGCAGCGCCACGCTGCGCCCGGCCATCGCGCCGGGCTTGATCAGCTCGGGATCCTGCGCGGCGATGGCGGCCTGCACCTGCCTGGGCATGACGCCGCGCGTATCGGGCCAGAAGGCCAGCCGCTCATAGCGGTTGGCCTGGACCAGCGGACCGAAGCGCAGGAACTCGATGCCGGACCAGGCCAGGGCCAGCCCGGTGTGCGCGTCGTTCACGCGCGTGGCGCCGGCGGCGTCGGGCCGCGCGCACCAGGCGCCCAGCGCGGCGTCCATCTGTTCGGAGGCCTGCGCCATCCTGGCCATCGCGGGTCGGGCGTAGTCGCGCGCCAGGCGCTCGCCCAGGTCGGCGGGCAGCCCGGCCGCGATCGCGACCGGCGCCAGCGAGCAGAGCGTGGCGGCGCACAGGGCCCGCGCGAAGGATCGGGGCAATGCCCGAGGCACCGTCCGGAACGTCGCCCCCGTCAACGACGCAAGCAGGGGCCGGGACGGCACGGAGCCGGCGCGGCGGCCGGCGGTGAATGGAGGCATCACAGGGACTCCAGGAAGCGGATCAGGTCGGCGCGCTCTTCGGGCGTCATCGCCACCACGCGGTCGCGCGCCGGCTTGGCCGCGCCGCCATGCCACAACACGGCTTCCAGCAGCGTGCGCGCACGGCCGTCGTGCAGCCAGGTCGCGCCGGGATTGACGGTCTTGGTCAGGCCGATGCCCCACAGCGGCGGCGTGCGCCATTCGCGGCCGTTGGCCAGGCCGTCGCTGACGCCGTCGGCCAGGTCATCGCCCATGTCGTGCACCAGCATGTCGGTGTACGGCCAGATCAGTTGGAAACGGTGCTCGGCCTGCCTGGCATTGCGGCTGGTGACGTACTTGGGCACGTGGCAGGCCACGCAATTGGCCTCGTAGAACAGCTTCTTGCCCGCCAGCACGCGCGCTTCGCCGGCGTCGCGCCGCTGCGGCACGGCCAGGTTGGTGGAGTAGACGGTGACGAAGTCCATCAGCTTGGCCGGCACCTCTTCGGGACCGAAGCGCGGCTGCGCGCCGTGCGGCATGTCCAGGCAGCGCTGCTGGCCGCGCGTGCAGTCGCCCCAATGGCTGGGGAACATCGGCGTGGACAGGCCCATGTCGTTGGAGAAGGCGGCGGCGCTTTGCTGTTCAACGGTGGGCTGGCCGGCCTTCAGGTTGAAACGGCCCAGCACGGTCTTGCCGCTACGCGCGTCGGTCACCCAGTTGGCCTTGCCGACGATGCCGTCGCGCTTGTCGGCGCCCACATTGGCCAGGATGTCAGCCTCATGGATGGATTCGAGCAGGCCCAGCCCGATCATGGGCGGCGCCAGGCGGGGCGAGATCTGCGTGTCGGCGCGCATCGGGCCGTAGCCCAGGTTCTCGATGCGGTAGGCGGGCTTCATCAGCGTGGCGGTCTCGCCGCCATTGAGCGGCACGACCATCGGCGTGTAATCGATCTCCATGCGCCCTTCGGCCGGCAGGCCGGCCACGGCGAAGTTCTGCAGCTGCACGCCATAGATGGGCTCGGGCAGCGAGGCGATCTCGTCCGGCCCCAGCTTCGAATGGCCGCGATCCGGCCCGGCGGGGATGGCCAGGCGCAGCAGCAGCGCCACGGCGTCGGGCCGTTCCAGCGGATCGAAGCCCGGCACCGAGCCGCGCCCATCCTTGGTATGACAGGCCTGGCAGGAGCGCGCGTTGAACAGCGGCCCCAGGCCATCGGAGGCCTGGGTGGACGACGGCGCCGACACCCAGTCCTTGCGAAACAGGCCATTGCCGACCTGGAACTCCTGGCGGCGCTCGAAATCCATGTTGGCCGAGGGCTGCGAGAAAATGTCGGCGTTGATCATCTTGCCGGTGGTGGCCGCGCCGGCCTGCATGGTCTCGAAGGTCTCGGCCTTGGAGAAATCGCGGGCGGGCGCGGTGATGGCGGTGACGCGCTTCAGATCCCCGGGCGTGAGGTCGTCGCGCACCGGCGGTTGCGCGGCGGCGCCGGCATGGACCGACGCCGCCAGTATGGCTGCCAGGACGCGCTTCACTTGAATACGGCGTCGGGCTTGTCCAGGCTGTCGGAGCCTTCGATGGCGATCTTGCCCAGGTCCAGCAGCGCGATCACGCGTTCCAGGCTGCGGGTCTGGTCGATCAGGCGGTCGATGGCGGCCTGCACCACCGCGTTGCCTTCCTTGTTGCCGTCCGCGATCATCTGGTCGTAGGTCTCGACCGTCTCGGCGCGCGTCTTCATGGCCTGCATGGCGGCCACGGTGGCATCGAGCTTGGCGCGCACCTCGGCGTCGAGCTTGGGGTCCCTGGCCTTGACCAGTTCCGACAGGCTGGCGCCGGACACGGTCTTGCCGTCGATGCGCTTGTACTCGCCCAGGTAGACGTTGCGGATGCCGATCTGGTTGTAGAAGTGCGAGTTGTGGGTGTTGTCCGAGAAGCAGTCATGCTCTTCCTCGGGATCGTGCAGCATCAGGCCAAGCTTCATGCGCTCGCCGGCCAGTTCGCCGTAGGACAGGCTGCCCAGGCCCGTCAGCATGGCCACCAGGCCCGCCTTGGGATCTTCCTCGACGGCCTTGCGCGCGGCGCCGCCCTGCTTCCAGTGGCCCGCCATTTCTTCCAGGTCGGTCACCAGCAGCTCGGTCACGGCCTTCAGGAAGTCCACGCGGCGCTCGCAGTGGCCGCCGGTGCATTGCTTGATGTCGAAGTCGGTGTGCGGACGGTTGCCCGAGTGGCGTTCCTGCGGCGTGCCCTGGCGGCCGGCCGGCGCCGGACCGGTGCCGTTCAGGTCCTGGCCCCACAGCAGGAATTCGATCGCGTGGTAGCCGGTGGCCACGTTGGCCTCGTTGCCGTCGGCTTCGTGCAGTACCTCGGACAGCAGCTTGGGCGTGATCTTGCTGGCGTCGACGGTCTTGCCGCCGACCGAGATCTTGGAATTGGCGATGACGTTGACGGCGTAATAGGCGTTGTCGTCCTTCTCGGTGCCGTAGGACGCGTCGACGTAATCGATCAGGCCTTCGTCCAGCGGCCAGGCGTTGACCCGGCCTTCCCAGTCATCGACGATGGCATTGCCGAAGCGGTAGGCCTCGGTCTGCTGGTACGGCACGCGCGCCTCCAGCCAGGCCTGGCGCGCCGCCTTCAGCGTGTCCGGGCTGGGCTGGGCGACCAGCGCATCCACCGCCTTGCGCAAGTTCCTGGCCGAGGCCAGCGCGTCCTCGTAGCCGGCCTGGGCCAGATCCGAGTAATTGGCGACCACGGCCTTGGGTTGCACCGTGGCCAGTGCCGTGCCGCCGTATACGGCGGCGGCCAGCGCCACCCCCAAAAGCAACTTGCGCATACGAATTCTCCCGTGACTCCGGCGGCCCGCCCCCACGGCGAGCCAGCCTGGACTCTATTTTGCGGATGAGAGTGTAAACAATTTTCGTTTGTCGTTCAGCATAGGGTCAGCTAGCTGACATTTATCCGAACAGATGCTGTGCGTTTCCCGTTGGCGACGGGGTACGCTCTGAAAAGGTGTGCGCCGCACTCGGGGTTGCCCGGCGGCGGGGACCTTCAACGCAAAAGAAGAACGCCGTGCCTATCCGCAATGATCCGTCCAGGCCACACGAGGCCAGGCTCATCAACGAGCCCATCACCACGCCACGGAATATCGTCGAGTTGCTGGCCCAATGGCGCCAGGACGAACCGCTGGGACCGGAAGATCAATTCCCCAAGACGACCGACCTGCCGTTGCAGCCGGAGTTCGCCCCTTTCAGCTCCAACTGGTGCATGGCGCACCGCCTCGGTTCGCGCTCGGCACCGATGTAACGCATGTCGGACGCGAACCGCCGCAGCAAGCTGACTCCATCAAGCCGGCCGCAGCCAGCGTCGCAACAGCCGCGTGGCCAGCGGAATGCAGGCGTACACCATCACCGGCGTCAGCGCGACGCTGGTCAGCAGCGCGCGCCAGAACGTCGGCAAGGCCGCCAGCCGTTCGCCCAGCAGCGCCGAGAACATCAGCAGCAGCGGGAAGTAGGCCAGCCAGATGCTGACCGCCTGCTTCCAGCGCGGCGGCGCGCTTGGCCCCTGGCCGAACCAGCCGTCCATGCCGCGGGCGCGGCGCACCTCGCTGCCGCGCACCAGCGCCGCGCCGCGCTCCAGCCACATGCGGCGCGGCAGCGAGCGTTCCCAGCGATCCAGGCTGGCCTCGTCGTCGAAGCGCAGCACGATCTGGTACTGGTCGCCACCCGCCGGCGGCTGCAGCACGCCGGAACCCAGGAAACCGGGAAAGCCCGCCGCCAGGATCTCGCCCTGCCGCATCCAGGCCAGGAAATCGCCGTAGCGCTCGGGCTGGATGTGACGGGTGACGAGCAGGGTGACGGGGGCGGACAAGGCGGAACGCGGCATGAGGGACTCCTGAGCGGCTCGCGACAACTGGCAAGCCTGGCACCGGAACATCAAGCAAGCGGCGTGCCAGCCGGGTTGCGCGGCGGACGTAGCGGCCCGCATTGAGCCTGCGGGATTGCGCGTCTACACTGTCCCGACCCCCTCCCCCACTTGGAGCACGCGTCCCATGAGCAACTACAAGATCGCCGTTTTCGTCGGCAGCCTGCGCGCCGCCTCGATCAATCTGCGCCTGGCCCGCGCGCTGGAAAAACTGGTTCCGCCGGATTTCAAATTCGACTACGTGAATCTGGACGTGCCGCTCTTCAACCAGGACAACGAGAACAACCTGCCCCCGGGCGTGGCCAAGCTCAAGCAGCAGATCACCGAATCCCAGGGCGTGCTGTTCGTCTCGCCCGAGCACAATCGCTCGGTGCCCGCCGCCATCAAGAACGCCATCGACTGGGGCTCGCGTCCGTGGGGTCACAACTCCTGGGCCGGCAAGGCCGCCGGGGTGCTCGGCACCTCGCCCAGCGCCGCCGGCACCGCGCTCATGCAGCAGCACCTGCGCAACATCCTGGCCGCCGAAGGCGCCAGCACGCTGACCACGCCCGAGGTCTTCCTGCAGTACTCGGACGGCCTGGTGAACGATCAGTACGAGATCACCAACGAAGGCACGCGCAAGTTCCTGCAAGGCTGGATCGACCGCTACGTCGACTGGATCCGCAAGTTCAACGCCTGATCGCCGCCATGACCGGACGCGGCTCGTTCCCGCGTCCGGCGTCCTCCCGATCCGGGCATGCGCCCGCCGGCGCACCCGTGGCTGTGGGCTTATCCCCGCCAACTGTGGAGAAGCTTGAGGACAGCCTTGGGGCAGCATGGAAAAACCCTGCTGCGCCAAGCACTTGCAAGGGCCGATCAAAAACTGCGCAATCGCTCCAAAACACCCTACGCAGCCCTGTTATCCACTGTTTTGCCGGCATGCGGACAGCTCGACGCGGCATTCATCCCCACGCTGCGCAATTGTCCCCGCCTTCTGTGGAAAAGCATGAGGACAGCATGAGGGCAGATGCGAAATCCCCTTTGCAATCAAAGCGCTGCAGCCGCTGCTCAAGAAACGCCCAATCCCCGGATATCCCCGCCCTGGTTGTCCCCGCCAAATGTGGACAAGGCTGAGGACAGCTTGCGGGCAGCCTGCAAATCCTCTTTCGCGTCAATGACTTGGAACTCGTGGGCAATAAACGAGCAGCCCCCGCCCATCCACCTGTCGCGGGCGCGGGTCGGCGCCATCGTCCACAAGGCATGCCCGTTTGTCCCCACCGAATGTGGACAAGCCTCTTAACAGTCCAGTGACAAGCTGAAAATCGTCTTTGGGGGCAAGGACTTGCGATCGCTGGTCAAAGAATGACCTGTCCGCGACCCGGCAACGGGGCGGATTGCGGCCCGGGCGGCGTCTTGCGGCGGTCCGAGGCCGGGTCCGAGCCCTGCTGCCCGGCGTGGTTCCAGACCGCCAGGCGCGGCGCCGCTATTCGTTGCCTTCCAGGCGCATGCCGATCTTCAGCCCGACCTGCCAGTGCGCCACCTTGCCGTCCTTGATGTGGCCACGCACTTCTGTGACCTCGAACCAGTCCAGATGGCGCAAGGTTTCGGAGGCCCGCTCGATCGCCTGCTTGATGGCGTCGTCGGTGGACTTGGTGGAGGAACCCACCAGCTCGATCTGCTTGTAGACGTGGTTGGACATCGCGTGTCTCCTGTGGAAGGAATCAGTCACGAACTGTCGGCCGGCGACGAATCCGGCGCTTACGACCGGCAATCCATTCGAACACACAGGATACGCCAGCCAACCTAGACTGGGGGTGCGCGGTTTCGTCGCGCCAGCAGGAAGCCATCCGGCGAAGCCGCTTTCGCAACGCAAGCACGGAGGGAATCATGCCCGAACGCAAAACCCTGGAACGCGCCGCGCGCGACAAACGCCAAGGCAAGTCGGCATCCACGCAAGCCGGCGAATTCATACGCGAGGAAATCGAGCATGTGCGCGCCGGCAAGCACGGCGTGCGCTCGACCAAGCAGGCAGTGGCCATCGGCCTGTCAAAGGCGCGCCGCGCCGGCGTCAAGCTGCCCGCGCCCAAGCATGCCAGCGCGGCAGTCAAGCGCAAGGCCGAACAGGACCTGAAGGCAGCTGGCGACGGCCAAGCGAAATCGCGCAGCCGGGCGCGCGCAGCCGCCGGCGCGCTGAAGAAAGAAAGCGCCCGCCCCGCATCGCCCCAGGCGCTCTCGCGCCAGGCCAGCGCGGCCGCCAGCCAGCGCAGCGCCGCCGACCGTTCCGCCGCCGCGCGCAAAGCCGCCCGAACCAAAGGCGCGGCCGGCCGGAGCGCCGCTGCCAAGAAGGCCGCGCGCACCCGCGCCGCCAACCGCCAGGCGCGCCACGCGGCCGCCTGAAGCCTGATGCCTGGGAGTGCGCCGTCCGACGCGCCTCGAGCCTGATGCGCGCCGTCCGGCGGACCGCGCTCAGCCCGCCTCGAACGCGGCGAAGCGCTCCTGCAGGCAGGCGCGCAGGCGCTTGACCGCCGGCGACAGCAGCATGCGGTGCACGCACAGCAGGTAAAGCGGCGAAGGCTCGCCCAGATGGTCGCCGAACAGCTGCACCAGCCGCCCGGCGCGCAGGTCTTCCAGCACGTCGTAGCGCGATTTATAGGCCACGCCGCAACCGGCCAGCGCCCAGCGGCGCACCAGTTCGCCGTCGTCGCTGACGCGGTCGCCCTTTACCGGCACGGTCTGGGACACGCCGTCGCGCTCGAAGGTCCAGCGGTCGTGCAGCGACTCGCCCAGCACGAAGGACAGGCAGTTGTGGCGGCGCAGGTCGGCGGGCGCCTGCGGCGTGCCGTGACGCGCCAGATAGGCCGGCGACGCGCACACCACGCGGCGGTTGGATTCGGACAAGGGCAGCGCCACCAGGCTGGAGTCGGCGGGCGTGCCGTAGCGCACCGCGAGGTCCACCGGCTGGCGGAACAGGTCGGCCAGCCGGTCGCTGATGCGCACCTGGAAGCCGACGCGGGGATGGCGGCGCTGAAATTCGTCCAGCCAGGGCAACAGCACGTTGCGCCCCAGGTCCGAGGGCACCGAGATCGACAGCGTGCCGCTGATGGCGGTCTTGTCGCGCGCCAGCGCGTTGCGGCCGGCGTCCAGCGTGGCGATGGCCGAGCGGGCGTACTCCAGGTAGCGCTCGCCGTCCGCCGTCAGCCGCAGGCTGCGCGTGGAGCGGACGAACAGCCGGGTCTCCAGCGTCAGCTCCAGCCGTTTCAGGGCGGCGCTGGCGACCGCCGGCGTCAGGTCCAGCTCGCGCGCGGCGGCCGAGAAGCTGCCGTGGTCGGCCGCGGACACGAAGATCCTCAGGTCTTCGAAGCGGACCATGATGTCCTCATTTTCAAAAAATTATTGAAACTGGTTCCGATGCTAGCCGGTTTTTCACATGCCCGCGCCGGGCAATGATGGCCACACCCCGACTCATCAGCGACGGGCGGCGGACAAGCCCGCCACCGTCGCGGCAAACCCGACACCCCCAGGAACCCTCATATGAAAATCGAACTGAACGGCAAGAAGGCGCTCGTCACCGGCTCATCCGGCGGCATCGGACAGGCCATCGCCCAAGGGCTGGCCGAGGCCGGCGCCGAGGTGGTGCTGCACGGCCGCGACGCCGGCAAGCTGGCGCGCGCCGCGCAGGAGATCGCCGCGCGCGTGCCCGGCGCGCGCCTGGGCACCGTGCAGGCAGACCTGGCCACCGCCGACGGCGCCGCCTCGATCTGCGCCGCGCATCCGGACGTGGACATCCTGGTGAACAACGCCGGCTACTTCGCGCCCAAGTCCTTCACCGAAATCACCGACGACGACTGGCAGTACATGCTGGACGTCAACGTCATGAGCGGCGTGCGCCTGTCGCGCTACTACCTGCCGCGCCTGCTGGCGGCCAACTGGGGGCGCATCGTCTTCCTGTCCAGCGAATCGGCGCTGCAGATTCCCGCGGAAATGATCCACTACGGCGTCAGCAAGACGGCGCTGCTCGGCGTATCGCGCGGATTGGCCGAACTGACAGCCGGCACCGGCGTGACCGTCAACGCCGTGCTGCCCGGTCCGACGCGCTCGGAAGGCGTGGCGTCCTTCTTCGCCGAGCTGGCGCAAGCGCAGGGCGTGCCGCAGGCGCAGATGGAGCGCGACTTCATCGCCCAGAACCGCCCCAGCTCGCTGCTGCGCCGGCTGGCCACGGTGGAGGAAGTGGCCAACATGGTGGTGTACGCCTGCTCGACCCAGGCCTCGGCCACCAACGGCGCGGCGCTGCGCGTGGACGGCGGCGTGGTCCGCTCGATCGCCTGAACCCGCCCACCCATCATCCGGAATCCTGACATGAAAGCCATCGCCTATTTCGAGAACCTGCCCGCCGATCATCCCGAGGCGCTGCGCGACATCACGCTGCCCGAGCCCGTGCCGGACGAGCGCGACCTGCTGGTCGAGGTGCGCGCCATCTCCGTGAACCCCGTGGACGTGAAGATCCGCGCCAACCGCAAGCCCCGGGACGGCCAGCCCGAGGTCATCGGCTGGGACGCGGCCGGCGTGGTGCGCGCCGTGGGATCGCGCGTCAGCCTGTTCAAGCCCGGCGACCGCGTCTGGTACGCCGGCGCGCTGGACCGCCCCGGCGCCAACAGCGAGCTGCACGCGGTCGATGAGCGCATCGTCGGCCGCATGCCGGACAGCCTGGACTATGCCCAGGCCGCCGCGCTGCCGCTGACCACCATCACCGCCTGGGAACTGCTGTTCGACCGGCTGCGCGTGCTGGACAACGCCTTGCCCAGCCAGCAGAGCCTGCTGGTGGTGGGCGCGGCCGGCGGCGTGGGTTCCATCCTGGTCCAGCTGGCCCGCCAGCTGACCGGCCTAACCGTGATCGGCACCGCCTCGCGCCCGCAAACCCAGGCCTGGGTGCGCGAGCTGGGCGCGCATCACGTCATCGATCACGGCCAGCCGCTGGCCGAGGAACTGCGGCGCATCGGCATCGACGAAGTGAGCCACATCGCCAGCCTGACCCACAGCGACCAGCATTTCGCGCAGATCGCCGAAGCCATCGCGCCGCAGGGCCGGATCGCGCTGATCGACGACCCGGCCGCCCTCGACGTGCGCCTGCTCAAGCGCAAGTCGGCCTCGCTGCACTGGGAATTCATGTTCGCGCGGCCGCTGCACCAGACGCCCGACATGATCGCTCAGCATGAACTGCTGAATCAGGCCGCGCGCCTGATCGACCAGGGCCGGTTGCGGACCACGCTGGGCGAACACTACGGCACGATCAACGCCGCCAACCTGCGGCGCGCGCACGCCTTCATCGAAAGCGGCCGCGCCCAGGGCAAGGTGGTGCTGGAAGGCTTCTGACAGCCAGGGACGGTCGCCGGGGCGGCCGCCAGCGGGCTTCTTGCGACGGGCAACTCGTATTACAACGCGGAAACGGTTAAAACCGCGTTTGCGCGATGCCCGATGGCAGCCGCGCACCGTCCGGAGAACTCCCCTGCTCGCCCACATGCTCGACCAGGCCCTGGAACCCAGCCTCTGGGCCATGGTCGCCTTGACTCTACTGTTGCTTCGTTTCGTCCCGCTGCAAGGCTGGCTGGCCGTGCTGGTGGCCGGCACCACGTCCGGCCTGATCCTGGACACCATCCAGTTCCGGGTCGGTCCGCCGCGCCTGTGGGATGCGCTGGTCTGCGCCTCGGTGCTGGCCGCGCTGCTGGTCGCCGCCCTGCTCGAGGCCCTGTACGCGCTGTTCAGGCGCTACCGTGGCGGCAAGCTCCCGCGCTGAACGGCACGAACAGACAGCACACTAGCCGCGCGCGTCGCGCCGGGCGCGCGCCTGGGGATCGTTGATCTCGGCTTCCAGCTCGGCGATCAGCCACGAGAACCAGCCATTTTCGCTGCGGGCATAGACCACTGCCGCCGGCGTCTTGCCGGCGCGCCAGTCCGGCTGGTGCGCGTCCATCCAGGCCGACAGGCTCTTGTGCGGCGCGAGCAGGCCGGACAGCCAGGACCAGGCGTAGTCCGCCACGCTGCGGCGGTATCCCTTGGCGCAGGCGTAGAGGGTGGGCTCCAGCGGCAGGCTGCCCGAACGCGCGAGCCGCTCCTGCACCCGGCGCAAGATTTCCGCCGTTGCCTGCAATTGTTCGGTGCTGAGCTTTTTCACTTGGAGACTCCCTGGCTTGATGTCGGCGGATTATCGCCTGATCGCGCCGGGCTTTCCAAGCTGGAAATCCATGCGCAGCGAGGCGCTGTAGCGCTCGCCCGGCGCCAATACCCGCATGCCGGTGCGCGCGTCGCCCGCCGCCGCCAGGTTGAAGGCGTCGGCCACGTTGCTGACCGGTTCCACGCACAGGAAATCGGCGCCGGGCGCGGTGTACACCACCAGATGCGCAAAGGCCGGATCGGCCCGCAGGGCCAGCTCGCGCCCGTCGTCCCAATGCAGCGTGGCGCGCCCTTCCCATTGCGACAGATAGGTATCGCAGCCCTCGGCCGACTGGCGCAGCTCACGCACATGCGTGACCTTGCTGCCCGTGGGCAGGCCGCGCTCATCGGCCGGCCACAGCCGGCGCGCATGCAGCGCCACGCGCCGCGCGGTGAAGTACGGATGGATGCCGAAGCCGAAGGGCATGGGGGTATCGCCGCCATTGCGCATGATCAGTGTCAGGCTCAGGCCACCGGCATCCAGCCGATAGCGCTGCACGCACTCGAACGGCCAGGCCCAGCCCATCATCCCGGCCGGCGCGTCCAGCACCAGGTCGACCGAGTCGGCCTCCAGCGCCCGCACCTGCCACGGCAGGTACAGGCCGCTGCCGTGGATGGCCTCGGACCGCCCCGCCAGCGAGCGCAGCCGATGGCGGGCGCCGTCGAAGGTGAAGACGCCGTCGCGGATGCGGTTGGAATACGGCGCCAGCGGATACGAGCCGGCGCGCGGCCATTTGGCCGCCGGCCAGTCCGTCTCGGCCAGCGGCACGATCCAGTCCAGCCCGTCCGTGGACAAGCCGGTCAGGCGTCCGCCCGCTGCGGGCGCGAATTCGGCCGTGTGGCCGGCGCTGGCGATGCGCACGCGCTCGCTGGCATCCAGTTGGGTGTCGTCGTTGGGGAAATCCGGCATGAAAGGCTCCGGCGGCGGGTCTGTGCCGCCCAGGCAGTGATTGTGCCCAGGGCGAGCGACGGGGATCAAGTCCGGCGCGAAACCGTCTCTTTGTCCTATTGCCCGGCCCGATACAATCATGGGCATGAATTCCGCAACGCAGACCACCGCCGCCGACGCCCTCGCGGGCCACACCCCCATGATGCATAGGTGACTTCCATAGGAAGATTTTGAAGAAAAAACAAAAGCTACGCCAAAAACCACTCTCAACTTTGGCTAAGCGCCTGGACTTTTTGTTGTACTAGCTTACAATTAACCTCCACCAACATACGATAATTTGAACGGAGGAATTGGCGAGTGGTGCTATACGGTACTCATGGAACGTCAATGACTCGAGCAGAAGCGATCATGCGAGAAGGTCGCTTCCGCAGTTCGAATGAAGGCCAAGTTGGTCCTGGCGCTTACTTTTGGGCTTACGAGGAAGATCCTTTTCTCGCCCATGAGTATGGGGTGCAATGGTGGATGTTCGCCAGTCATCACGGGATGTACGCTGACGACGAAGACAAGTCCTGTGCAGTCCTCGGAGTGGATGTTGAGAAGCCCGAGGAAGAATTCTTAGATCTCACTGAGGAAAGCACCCAAAACCAACTTGCGCGGTGGGCCGCACAACACGGCTGCGCCGACAAGGACCAGATGGCACAGATTTCTCGTGACTTTATTGATACGATAGAAAGACAGGCAGGGATTAAATTTGCGGTGATCAAGGCGAGCATTCCTAGGCCACCAAAATTTAAGAAGCGGCAATCTCGGCCAATGGACTATTTCGGAGCAATGCCGCATTGCTACGTCGTTCGACACGAGCGACACGATTTAGTGACAAATATTAGACTTTTGCCTAGTGAACGGAAGGAATCAACATGACTCCTAAGACCAGAGACGCCATTGCTGCTGCAATCGCCGAAATTTCAGCACTTACGACTGAAGAATTTCGTGCGCGCATCAATTCTTTCTCTGAAGATCCTCTGACGCTGGGACTACAGACTCTTTCTCGATTTGCCGACTCTTTGGATAGAGTGACACATCTGCGTTTCTCTATGGAAAATTCGGACAGTTTCCAAGATTGGCAAGCTGACTTTTCCTACGAAACTTTGATAGACGAATGCCTTAAGTGGCAAACGAAAGCTGCCAACGACGATCGGTATCTACTCGCAGCATGAACCAGGAAAAGCATGAGCTGCATCCGATGCAGTTGATCTCGCTTGCAGTCAAACGACTGCATGCCGAAGTCCACGACCCCGACGAAGCAAAAGTCTGGGATAAGGAAGTCAATTTCTCGTTCCAGAGTGGCCACAATGCTTTCGACAAAGAAAGCAGTTCCATCTCCGTTGGCGTCCGCGCCAGTGTTGGAAGGGACTGCGACGGCGAAACGGCGGATAGCGAGGTCCCATTTTTGCTCGAGGTCGAGGTAGTTGGTTTGTTCACCATCGACACCCAGAGGTTCGAAGAGCGGATGATAGATGCATGGGCGCGGGGCAACGCTCCCTTCCTGCTACTCCCATATGTGCGCGAGCACCTTTATGGCTTGGCCTCTCGCCTCGGAATCCGAGAACTGCTAGTGCCCTTGTTTGTACAACCGCAGTTCCGCCCTTTCAGCGACTCCAACACGAGTAGGTAAGCTTGGTTCCTTACTCTTCTAGCGGCCCCCAAGGGGGCCGCTTCCATTTGTGGCGGAGGGAGCGAGCGGCTGAATAGCGCTCCGCCTTCGCTGAGGTCTCAGATAACAGAGGCAATGGCATCCAAGACGCGATTTGTTCGTGAAATTCTGCATCTATACTGGTCGCTCCCCTGGTCAGGAGCGCATCATGTGCGGTCGCATCGTCCAGAAGTCCGGGCCGCTTGATTACGTCGAGCGCATCTTTCCCAACCCTCGCCGCGTCTTCGATGACCCGGCCGGCCCCCGCTACAACATCCCACCAGGCACGCGCCCAATGGCAATGCACCGGCTCGCGAGCGACTTCGAACTGGAGCGGCTGCCCTGGGGCTGGCGCCCGCACAACTCCAAGTACCTCATGTCAAACGCGAGGCTGGACAAGATCCTCGCCAACGCCTGGCCGTGGAAGCTGCTCACGGCCCGTGGCCGTATCCTGGTGCCGGCAGATGGCTGGTATGAATGGAAGCCCCTGGTGGATAGGCCGAAGCTGACCTGCTCCCTGTGGTTAGTACGAAATCGATGTAGAGTCCGTTCACAAAGGAACGGCAATGAAGAAACGATTTACGGAAGAACAGATCATCGGGGTGCTGAAGGAGGCCGAGGCAGGGGCCAAGGTTGCCGAACTGTGCCGCAAGCACGGGATCTCGGAGGCCACTTACTACAACTGGAAGGCGAAGTTCGGCGGTATGACCGTTTCGGACGCCCAGCGACTGAAGGAGCTGGAGCAAGAGAACAACAAGCTCAAGAAGCTGTTGGCTGAATCGATGCTGGACAAGGCTGCGCTTCAGGACCTTTTGAGCCGAAAGTAACAAGCCCGCAGGCCAAACGCGAAGCGGTCAGAACGTTGATGACCGAGCGCGGCATGGGTATCACCCGGGCCTGCGGGCTGGTAGGCATTTCCCGGTCGCTGTTCGCTTATGAAAGTAAGCGTACGGGCGACGTGGCATTGACCGAGCGCATGAAGGAGATGGCAGCGCTCAAGCGACGCTACGGCTATCGGCGCATCCATATTCTGCTTCGCCGTGAAGGCTGGCAGACGAATCACAAGCGGGTCTGGCGGCTTTACAGCCAAGCCGGCTTGAGCGTTCGTAAGCGTCGCCGCAAGCGCATCGCTCCCGCAGAACGGGTAGTTCGTCCCGTTGCGACGGCGCCGAATCAGAGCTGGTCGATGGACTTCGTGTCCGACGGTCTGGCCTATGGCCGCAGGTTCCGGTGCTTGAACATCGTCGATGACTACACGCGCGAGTGTCTTGCCATCGAGGTCGATACATCACTGCCGGGATTGCGGGTGGCGCAGGTGCTGCAACGGCTTGCGGAACTGCGTGGGTTGCCCAAATCCATCACCACCGTGGACAACGGCCCGGAGTTTGCTGGCAGAGCCTTGGATGCTTGGGCCTATCAGGTCGGCGTGAAGCTGTCGTTCATCAGACCAGGCAAGCCCGTGGAGAATGCATACATCGAGAGCTTCAACGGAAAATTCCGCGATGAATGCCTGAATGAGCATTGGTTCATGTCGCTGCGCCAAGCCAAATCCTTGATCGAAGACTGGCGCGTCGAGTACAACACCGAACGCCCGCATAGCGCGCTGGGATACTTAACGCCGGAGCAGTTTGCTCAGGCGCACCGGCAACAACGGTTTTTAACTCTGGACTCTATGTCGGTGCCGTACTAAGTCTGGGGGCAGGTCAGGACATGGCCGCGCTGCCTGCCGATACCCGTCGGCAGATACGGCAAGAACGCGCCAAGCCCATCGCCGAGACCTTGCATCGTTGGCTGATTGCGCAGCGACAACGCGTGCCCGAGGGCTCGGGCACGGCACGCGCCATCGACTACAGCATCAAGCGTTGGGAGGCACTGACACGCTACCTTGACGACGGCGACGCACCGATCGACAACAACTGGGTCGAGAACCAGATCCGGCCCTGGGCGATCGGACGGTCGAACTGGCTGTTCGCGGGATCGCTGCGCGGCGGGCAGCGGGCGGCCGCCATCATGAGCCTGATCCAGTCGGCGCGACTGAACGGGCACGATCCGTATGCCTATCTGAAGGACGTGCTCACGCGGCTGCCGACGCAGAAGAACCATCAGATCGCTGAGCTGCTGCCGCATCGGTGGCAGCCCCCAGCATAGGCTGCACCGTCAAGGGTGTGTTCGGCGGGCGCTTACACAAGACAGGCAGTTCACTTGACGGGTTTGACCCCTCCCCGGCGTCCCAACCCAAAGGCGACGCGGTAAACATCGGGCATTTGAATACGTCGATCCTCTAATCGATTCATCATCCCAAGATTCTCGAGATCTATCGTGACGCCGGACATGCCATCGTCCAAATGCTGCGGGGGCAATTTTGCAGCCTTTCCCTGCCTCCTAATACTGGCTTCAAGTTTGTCCAGAGTCTTCTCTTGCCGCCAAATAGTCTCTATCTCTTTGAAAAGACACGGCACCGTAAGCCTGCCGCTCAACGGCTGCATGATCAACTTCACCCAAGGATAGTCCTCAGTGATTTCCGTAACTCGAATGCTTGACGCCTCTTGCACGCCGCGCTGAATACCTCTATAGCCAATAGGCAACTCATCCTCGTCCTCGGCTTCTTCAGCGGCGGTCCGAAGTGCCGCCAGGAAACTACGAGGGCTTACCTGATCTTTGCCGTCCTGCAAGTGGTTCACGAGCCATGTATACGGCTTCCCGCGCTTGGTACTCGAACCCATAGCCTTTCCAGCTAAGCGCTCGAATAAAGCTTCTTGTAGGTCTTCATCTACACGCAGCGCACTTGGAAGGACCCACGGCCGCTGCGGATCTCGCGCCACCTTTGTACCCAGACATTTCACGACCAGACCTCGAAACTCTTTGCCACCGCGGCGAGCGTTGCCGAGGCACTGATATAGCAGTGCGTACAAGTCTGCGCGCTGCCAACGGAGAGATGTTTTTGAAGCGTTCAATTTCGAGAAATCTGGAAAGCTTACTATCTCGTCATCTTCCAACATATCAGGCCGCACATAGACCTTACATCTAATATTACGCGTGCTGCGCATATCCAGCGCCACTTGGAGCAAACCTTTAGCAAGAGGCCTGATGTGTGCCCAACTGTCGGCCAATCGGTCCAGCGCATCGAACAGGACGAGCAGCTTAGAAGATGCCTTATCCAAACGCCGATCTACCGCATCCAACTCGAGCGCATATTTTTCTGTGTTGGTTTGGACCCACCTCACTCGGTCCCCCCACGTTTTAAGTGCAGAAAACTCCTTGGAAAAACCGGCATGCTTTGCAACAACAGCGCGCCAAATTGAGCGAGGGCGGAATTGTCCTACCAAGTCAATTAATTGCTCCGCGTCGGGATACTCCAATGTCCGTGAACCCGTACCAAAGCCGTGGGAAACTACGACCTTTGTGGGTAATCTCGCATCAGGGAACCCCTCTTGAATAAAGGCTCTATGCGGTTGCGATGCAAGACTTGACCACCAGAATGATTTCCCTGCTCCGCGCATACCTTCAACGAGTGTCGCGTCTATATCAAGAGCGCGAGCGTGTGTAGGCGGGACATAAGTGAATCCTGCAGGTTGCTGGCCCGTAGGTTGTGCTTGGTCCAAACTCGTGGCAGCTTCAATAAAAGCCTGACGGATAGCGTCACTTTCATTACTCATTCCGAGCTCTCTTCCACACGCTCTTGAACAAATTTGATCAACGCACCAAATGTAGCCTCGATGCGTGCGGGCTTCACTCCACCATTTTCTTGCCTCAGCATTGGATCAAACTCCTGAAATTGCTCGTCCCAATCAATCAGAATAGGCGCATGAGGAGCAGATTCATCGGATTCCCCAGGATGATAGAACGCCTCGGAAGCCACAGCCTGAAGCCCGTCTGGATCGCTAGGAATTTCGTCGTATAGAGTCTCAGCGAATAATTCGTAGGCTCGTCGTTTAAATCTCTCCACCCTAGCTTCCCTTTGCGATTGAGGCGTTAGAGCACGCACGATAGCAAGTCGATCGCGCACTCGCTTTGCAATGTCGGGCCGACGCTGCCAGTGCGAAAACAGTTGCTTATAACCGGACCAAGACTGAGCGCCATCCGAAGCGAAAAGCAGAGCGGTGTCGGCGATACCTGTTATGGCGACCGCCGCCAGATCGTGGAGTCCTGCACGACTATCAATCAATACAACGTCCGGTTTCTCCTGGACCTCAAGTTCCATCAGCAGTTGCGTTAGACGTTGCCCCATCTTTTTGGGGCCATCTGCGCTCGGAACATCAGCGTAGGCACGAGCCAACTTGGACAAATAGTCTGTCTCACCATGCCCGATAGCGGCTGCGACTCGAATCTCTTTATACGTGGACTCGCTTAGCGGGCTCGTTGCCACCATTCGAGTGAGCACGTCGTCGCCGCCTTGACCTACGGCATCTTCAATAAGCCAATCGACCACACCGAACTCCGCCAGCCTGTCCGGCGGCAACACCAAGCTCGACAAGCCGGGAGACTCGAGATCAAGGTCAACAAGCAGAACCTTTTTCCCCTCTTTCGCTAGGCTCCAAGCCGTCATACAAAGAGCAGTGGACCTCCCAACCCCGCCTTTAAGCCCAAAAAAGACTATGCGATGAGGGCGGCGATCACTCTCCGGTTGAGAGTTCGGTCTCAGCCAGTCCTGACCTGTGACTTGCCTATCTAGTAGCAGGATCGATGCATCTTCCCTCGGATTGCCATCCTCATCTTCGCCGAGCCGAACCAAAGTTAGGTGCCAATCAGGGTCACCAAATACCTTCTCGGGAAAGGAGAAACTATCATGCGTCAGGACTTCGCGGCTCGTAGCATAATTTCCAAGGCCTAGTTGTGCATTCGACAAAGCTTCCAATGCTGCTCTCGGGTACGCGTCAGCTCGACAGTCCAACGCAAATCGTAGACGCCCGAACACGTCCCGCATTAAGCGAGGCTTGGGTGCTGACGGCAAATCCAACCCTTCTAGTGCAATTACCGCCTTGCGCAAAGCGTCATTAAATCGAATAACCGTCATATCAAAACCCCATCCCCTTTGGCTACATCCACCATTAAGAGAATCTCCTCAGCAGCGATCTTCCAAGCCTCTACTGAGGGCAAAGGCAACGCCTCTTCTCGCCAATATCGATGGTCAATTTTCCAATCCATTAGTTTTTCCAAATGCGCCAAACTGGTCAAATACTGATTCCCTTTGGACGGCTCCGGAATAAGATGACCTTCAGCCACAATACGATCTGCTAATGCCGGAACATGCTGTCGAAACCGGTGCCCGTATGGTATTTCACCATTTTGGTCGGCGGACACTCCGCAGGCGATCAATAAAGCCTTCAATCCACACTCAGCAACAAAACCATATAGCTGACCGGCATTTGCAGCGCGACTATTGGAAAGAAGTGAATTAGCGTCTTCTAGATGCCTGCGCGCCGCATCAGCATAATGGACATGAGGAGTTTGAGATTCAGGGAGAGATTCCGACATTTCCGTCACAGAAAATTCGCCATTCATGACATTATTTCAAAAACGCGGCACCGACTGCGGCTAGGAGCCGTTCCGATCGTTTCAACCGATCCCTCTGATAAAAACACTTCGCCCACCGAATTCAACGGGCACCACCGCATGACACAGCCCCACCGCTGCCGAGAACTCGCAGCAAGCCGCTTGAGGCTGCGCACCTTGCTGGCTAGACCTTAGCATCCGATCATGGGCGGCATCCTATCACCCCCCAGCTTAGCAAGCGATGAGGTAGCGGAAAAATGGAGCGGCACGAGTACCAACAGGGGACTGGCGCCAGCCTTATGCTTCCCACAGGACGAATCACTCAATAGACGCAGAAGCTACGAGAGTCGCAGTTGTTCGCGACTATAGACACGGAACGTCATCTTCTTGGCGCCCACGCGAAAGCTTAGCTCATGCATGAAGTTCAGCTCCCGCTCGCTGAGAGTTGCTATATTAGTCCTCTACACAATCCGACATGATCAATATCCTAATACGCGTTCTGGAAGCGCTTATCGACATTGCCAACTTTGGCCGCGGCGTTAGCAAGTAGCACCGCAAGCCCTCCCCGCACGCCGGGGCGGCCACGGAGCGGGCCGGCGCCCCTTCGTCACCGGCGCAAAAAGTGACTTTCATCCTGGAAGTGAACTGATCGGGCCTTCCGGCCTGCTCTCCGAAGCCTCACCACCGCGCATCCGCGCAAATCCCCATGACCTACATCGAAACCCTCGCCTGGGGCCTGGGCCTGTTCGCGTTCGCGCGGCTGGTGCTGGCCCCACTCGGCGACTACTTCTCACGCCGCTACGTCGCGGCCGACCCCTGGAGTCCGCAATGACACGCAAATTCCTGCGCCTTCACCGCGAACTGCTCACGAATGCCGCTTTCTGCCTGATCGCCATCGCCTTGCTGGTCTCGGGCTACGGCGAACGCCAGCAGCGCGACGAATCCACCCAAACTGCCCAGGACAACGGCAAGACCGCCTACGCCGCCAAGGGCTAACTCGGAGTTCCCCATGTGGTTTAGAAACCTCAAGATTTACCGCCTGTCTACCGTCTGGTCGCTATTTGGCGATGACCTGGAAGCCGCCTTGGAGCGTCACGCCTTTAAGCCGGGCAGCAACCTGGAAATGCAATCCCTGGGCTGGTTCCCGCCCCGCGAAAACGGCGGCCTCGCCCATGTCGTCAGCGGTCAGATCCTGCTGACCCTGCGCGCCGAAAGCAAGCTGCTGCCCACCAGCGTTATCAACCAGGTCGCCAAGGCCCGCGCCCAGGAAATCGAAGACCAGCAGGGCTACAAGCCGGGCCGCCAACAGATGAAGGAAATCAAGGAGCGCGTCACTGACGAACTTCTGCCGCGCGCCTTCAGCGTCTACCGCGACACCCGCGTATGGATTGACCCGCTCAACCGCTGGCTGGTGATCGACACCGCGGCGTCGTCCAAGGCTGACGAAGTGATCGGGCTGCTGGCCAAGTGCGTGGACCCGTTCCCGCTCGAAAACCTATACGTCACGCAGTCCCCCGCCTCGGCCATGACCACCTGGCTGGCCGAGGACGAGGCTCCGAGCAACTTCAGCATCGACCAGGACACCGAACTGCGCTCATCCGGCGAGAGCCGCGCTGCCGTCCGCTACCTGCGCCACTCCATCGACGCCGACGACGCCCGCCGACACATCCAGTCCGGCAAGCAATGCACCCGGCTTGCCCTAACCTGGGCCGACCGCGTGTCGTTCGTTCTGACAGAAGGCCTCGATATCAAGCACGTCGCACCGCTGGACGTGCTGAAGGAAGGCAACGACACAGTCGCCGCCAATGACGACGAGAAGTTCGACTCCGACATGATGCTCATGACCGGCGAGATCTCTAAGATGCTCGCTGACCTGGTAGGCGCACTCGGCGGAGAAAAACAGATTTAAAGAAGCTCGTCCATTCCAATTGCATGGGCGATCTTCTTTTGCCCGTGTGCACGGAGTTGCGAGGCCTCTTCGGCATCAGCGCCCAACGCCAAGATGAAGTCATCAGCGTCCATACCTTGAGCACGGGCCTGAAGACGAGCAATGCGCCAAATCTCTAAATACTGCAACTCCTCCACGCTACTGCCCACGGCCTCGGCAGCTGCTTGAGACACCGATGCGATTGCGGCCCTGCATTGCAAATTCTCCGCCGCGAACCGCGCCAGCCCACGGCTGATTGCCGCCTTGTACCTTTCGTTCATCTCTTCCATTCTGGGCTCCATAGATTTGGCCCATATGGTAGACCAATCTTAGGCTAGAAATAATGACCAACCCCCCGGCATCGTTCAAGTCGATGATTAAGGACGGCACGATCAAACGCGCCGATGCAATGAAAGCCCGCTACCGCGATATCCGCGTGAAACCCGGTTTCAACCTCCGGGATCTGGATGAGGAATATGAGGCGGGCGTAGAAGAATTGACCGTCCACATCATGGGCGGCGGGCAGATCCCTCCGCTGGAGGTTGCTCCGCTCGCAGATGGCTCCGGCGTGGAATTGGTCGACGGCCACCGACGTTATGACGCCATCGGCCGCGCCATTAGCCGCGGCTTCCCCATCGAATGGGTGGCGATCATCGCCTTCCAAGGAAACGAAATCGACCGGCAGGCGCGGATCTTCACCAGCAACAAGAATGCCCCGCTGCGCCCTCTGGAGGCCGCTCGCGGCTTCAAGCGCTTCCGCGGCGCTGGCCTGGACAGCGCCGAAATCGCCGCCATCGTCCATTGCAGCCGTACCCACGTTGAAAACTATCTCGTCCTGGCCGACGCCGAGCGCGATGTGCAAGAACTGGTCCGCGCCTGCACGGTATCCGCCGAGGTAGCAATCGAAGCGGTACGCAAGCTGGGCGCCAAGGCAGGCGAGTTCCTGGCCGGTAAGGTCGACCAGGCCAAGGCCGCCGGCAAGTCCAAGGTCACCCCCAGCGCCATCCACGGCCGCGCCCTGCCCCGCAAGGTCGTCTCCCCGCTCATCAGCGGCGTGGACGCCTTCATCCAACGCCTGGACGCCAACCAGCGCGCAACCCTCCTGGATATCAAGGAAGGCCGCGTTGCTGACGAAACCATCACCATCCCCGCCGCCGCCCTGGTCGATCTGTTCCAGGCACATAGCGCCGTCGAAACCATCCGAGCCAAGCAGGCCGAAAAGCAACGCCGCGCCGCCGAGGCCGCTGCAGCTGCCGGCCAGGCCTCGATCCCCGAAGAGGAAATCATCGAATGATCAAGCTCACCGACTCCAGAGGCGTGGCCATCTACCTCGCCGCCGACGCCATAGCCAGCATTCAGCAGGCCGGCCCCAGCAGCGCATGGCACGGCATCCGCGCTTACGTCCGCACCTTCGACGGCAGGACCTACGAAGTGCAGCAGGACGCCAGCGAAATCAACGCTGCGGTGGAAGCGGCCCTGCAAAGGAGCGAATCATGAACACCCCCGCCCCCGAGACCCCCACCGCCCCCGATGAAGCGCTCAGCAGCCTCATGGGCGCAGCCCTGAATGTGCCCCACCCTGACGCCCCTGCAACCCAAGTATCCGCGGTGGAGCAAGGAAAGGCGCTGCCGCCACTCGATGAAAACCTGAGGCTCATCCTTGGGCGACCGAACTTCGCTTGCGGCCAACTGGCGCAGATGCTCCGCCTCGGCGGGCAGGAGATTGAGCACCGAGCCGAACACGAGCAAGCCGCCGTTATCTATTTTTTGCTGAACATCTATCTCGAGCACGGCAGCGGATGGGCAGAAAAGGCATCTGACGCGTTCGCCGCCATTGCCGCCCAGGCAGGGAGAAAGTAATGCGCAGATTCCTCGTCACCCACTGGATGTTCCCCATAGCGATCCTTGTCTGGGCAGCCTTCAGCATCACCGCCGCGATCCAGCTAGAGCCGATCAAAGCAGCCCTTGGCTTGGGCGCCCTGATCTGCGCCTGCGGCCTCGCCTGGCACTCCTGGAAGGGCTATGCGCCCAAAGCTACGCCCCGTACCGCCCGCCTTCAGGCCGCCCCCGTGGAGCGCGACAGCGACGGCTATTGGACCCACCCGGCGCACCCTGCGTTCGAAGAAGGTCAGCACGCCGAGGCCTTCGAATGGCTCGACGCTCAGCAACTCGAAACGGATATCGCCTACCTGGAAAGCGAAGCCGAGGATCACCCGGCCGTTGTCGCGTACTGGGGCGATGCCGGCGATTCCAATATCAGCGCCTGGGAACCGCCCCGCCCCGAGGGCGAAGGCTGGTTTGTCCTGTCCGTCCATGACACCGAAGACTGGGGGCCGGTATGCGTCTGGGTCCGCCATGCAGCCCAGCAGGGCAAAGGCGGTGCAGCATGAGCCGCGCAACGATGCCCATCATGGGCGCCACCCTCTTGAGCGAAATTCCCTTCGCCATGATCGAGCCCCACGAAGCACAGGCCAAGCGCAACCACGGCCAATCCCTGAACCGTCTCGCTGATCGCGGCGGGCTGGCCGTTCCGGAAGCGCTCGACATTCTTGAAGGGCGCCCGGGGGCCTCATCCAAGAACTGCCTCAACAATGAACGGTACTTGATTCATCTCGTTCGTGAATGGCGCGCCACCCAGCGCGAGGCAGATGCGTCATGAACTGGATCGAACTCGCCATAGGCTTTGCCGCGGGGTGCGGCTACAGCACCGCAGTCACCTTCGTTCTCGCCTATCTGGACCGGCGGGACGAACTGCGGTGCCAGGTTGCGGGGAGGTGAGCATGGGCTACATCAACCCGCTGCTGCGACTTCCCGCCGGTCAAGCTCTCCAGCAACTGCCCAAGGCCGACCGCGAACGTATCGAAGCGGTCATGCGTGCCTTGCGCGACCAGGCGAACGCGGAGGCCGAAACGGCTTGGCGCCGCCGCAAAGCACCCATGGCCGCGTACTGGCGCGCCGTCAGCACTTATGCGCGCCACGTCGCCCACGCGCTCGCCGCCAAACCCGACGAAGGCGCAAGGTGAGCCGTCAGACCTTTCGCGCCGATTTATTCAATTTATCGATGTAATTGCATATCTCGCCGGCGGCGTCCCGAATCGCTCTATCCGGATCGACCGACGCGGCTTGGAGACCACGATCAAAGCGAGCCCAAAGACGCTTAGGCGTTCCCGGCGGCTGCCCCGTGAACTCCACATCGGCCAGATAGAGTCCCTGGCCATCATTCGTAGTGGGATGTCGGACCTCGATTCGAACCCACATTCCGCAGTATTCAAACTCTTTGGTTGCGATAGGCATGGCGCCCTCCTGTGCGCCAAATCCTACCCCATCCTCCCCGGAGTGTCAGTATGACAAACCAGTACGCCGCCGCCCAGGCGGCCAAATCTCAAACCGTGCTGTCGTTCGATGAGCGTGAGCGCATCCTATGCCAGTACATCCGCGAGCCGATCAACCACGACCGGGAAATGGCCATCGCCATCGAAGCCGCCGTACTGTCCAATCTGCGCGCCCCCGTAACCGGGGAGGCGCAGCCGGCGGCCTACCTAACGCTGGACGAGGAAGGCTCACCCCGCATGTTGTTCTTCGATGTGGTCGAGGCACGCAGCTACTGCGCACTCGGCGAAGAGCCGGAGCCGCTATTCCGGAACGCAGCCCGCCAGGCCAGCGCCGACGACGTGCACAATGCGGCGCTGGAAGCCTTGGAGGCCGCCCGGCGCTTTATCCGCAACGGCATCGAGTTTGGCTACATCCGCATGCCGGACGCCGACAAGCCCGACCCTGCACACCGCACGCCGGGCATGATCGACGCCGCAATCCGCGCCCTCAAGCAGCTCCGGGCGGACAAAGCCGCCCGCTGTACCTGCCCCAGCGGTGACGGCTCCCTGCGCCATCCGTGCCCGGCACCCCCCCAGACCAACAAGGGACGAGCATGACCGCCCTTTACCTACTCGCCCTGGCGGCGGCGCTCGCTGTCGGCGCCGTCGCCGGCCTGGTGCTGTCTCCGCACCGAGTCAGGCGCCCCCGCGGCTACCGCTAAGCCCTCGTCCAAATCAACTGACCACACGAACGGCGCCCGCTGCAAAGCGGCCGCCGTTCTCCGTTGGAGAAACAAAACATGGAGCTTCGAATTGAGCCTGTGTACGTCGACCTGCCCACGGCGGCGTCCATCACCACCCTCGCAGAATCGACCATTCAAAGCATGGTCACCAAGGGCGAATTCCCCGCCCCTCGCGAGTTGTCCGGCCGGCGTGTCGGCTACCTTTACTCAGAAATCATGGACTGGGCGCTCAGCCGCCCTCGCTCCGAACTGCTGCCCCCGAAGAACACCGGAGCCCGCAAGGCCAAGACCGTCGAAGCCAGTTAGGCGCGACCGGCAGCCAACTCTTCCAGATACGTCGACAGCCGGCCGAGCCAATCACGCCTTTCCTTGTCGTAGGCGTGCCGGTTATAAACCCCTTCCACGCCGGGCAGCATGTGCCCCAATATCACCTCGCCCACCTCACGCGGGCACCCCAGCGAAGCCAGGAACGTGCGCGACGTGCGCCGCAAGTCGTGGGGCGACCAGTGGGTTACCGTCAAGCGGACGCGCTTCCTGTGCGACGACGTTTCGCTATAGGGCTGGTGGTAGTAAACCCGCGTCTGGACCGACTTTTGCTCCCAGTGGCCGGATTTTCCGTAGGACGGAAACAGGTAGCCGCTCCCGTAAGCCGCTTTCCGACGCCTGACTATCTGCTCGGCGCGGCCAACCAGCGGGACGCGGAAATCCGTGGCCTCTGCGCGCTTCGCATTCTTCGTTTTCTCTTTTGGCACGGTCCACCACAGACCATCAGCTTCTTCCGAGATTTCCTCGGCCTCCATCGCTCCGATCTCGGCCCCTCTGGCGCAAGTCCAGAGATATAGCGTCAAGAAATCCTCCACGTCGCGCGAAAAGTTAGGCAACCAGGGGATCAACTCCCCTGCCTCTGCCGGCGACAACACGCGCTTCTTGACGCCACTCTTCTTGCCGTTGATCGCCTTCCCTTTCGATTTCAGCTTTCCCCGAAGGATCGCCCTCCACCAGTTCGGCACGGTTTCGGGCAGCTTGCCCGCGTCGTGGCAATAGTCCCAGGCCGCCCCCAGTTCGCGGCGCAGGATCTGAGCCTGCACCGGGGTGTGGGCGAACGATTCAATCAGGGCGAACGCGTCGGCGCGCGTGACGGCCTCGGCGGGCTTGTCGGCAAGCGGGCCCAACATGGTTCGGAACGTCCGCTCGATTTCAACCTGCCCCTTCATGCTCCGATGCTGCTTTATATGCCCGGCGTGGTACAGGTCGCAGGCACCCTTCACTGTCAACGCCCCCTTGGCCTTCTCCTGGGCCGCCACAGCGGCCGCCTTAGCGGCCTGGCGCTGCTGCTTGGCTTCTACCGCCACGTCGACGCCTGCCTCGCGTTGCTGGCGTAGCTTTTCCCACTCGACAACAGCCCCGGCAATTGACATGGCTGGCCACCGCCCCAGCTTCTTCTGGCGCATCTTTCCGTTCACCGGACTCTTGTATCGGTAGATCCAGGTTCTTGTGGTCGCGGAGGCCTCCAGGCGCAGCCCCGGGTAGCCATCAATGGTAAGGTGTCGGCCTGGTTCAAGCAGCTTGGCGGCGCGGGCGTCGAATTGCATAGGGCGGTGGATTCTCTGGCGTAACTTTTGCGAGAATCCTATCCCAACCGGCGTAACTTCTCAATTCGACCCCTCCAAAACCTACGCCAAACCGGCAAGTGTTGGCGGGTTTTGATGGGCGTTGCTGGGCCATATAAGCAACACGATTCACCCAACTTTCCCCTTGGAAATGCAAGTAGCACAAGGCAAGAAGCCCAAATCACAGGCCGAAATGGACGATCAGCTTTCAGGCCACACCCCCATGATGCAACAGTACCTGCGCCTCAAGAATGAGGCCGGACCGCTGCTGCTGTTCTACCGCATGGGCGACTTCTATGAGATGTTCTACGAAGACGCAGAGCGCGGCGCCCGGCTGCTGAACCTGACGCTGACCAAGCGCGGCTCGTCCAACGGCACGCCGATACCCATGGCCGGCATCCCGGTGCACGCCATGGAACAGTACCTGGCGCGGCTGGTGGCGCTGGGCGAGTCGATCGCCATCTGCGAACAGATCGGCGACCCGGCCACGTCCAAGGGACCGGTCGAGCGCCGCATCGTGCGCATCGTCACGCCCGGCACACTGACCGACGACGCGCTGCTGCCGGCCAAGGCCGACCGCGCGCTGGCCTCGGTCTTCATCGGCGGCAACGCGCGCGCGCCACGCGCCGGCCTGGCCTGGCTGAACCTGGCCAGCGGCGACTTCCGCGTCACCGAATGCGCGCCGGCCCAACTGGAATCCGAGCTGCACCGCGTCGCGCCGGCCGAGATCATCTGCGCCGAGAGCGCCGAGCTGCCCTTCTCGTTCGACGGCGCCCGCGCCCGCGTGCCCGACTGGCACTTCGAGGGCGACAGCGCGCGCGCCCACCTGCTGGCGCATTTCAAGACCGACACGCTGGCCGGCTTCGATGTCGAGGACATGCCGGCCGGTGTCTGCGCCGCCGGCGCGCTGCTGCGCTACGCCGCGCGTACCCAGTCACAGGCGCTGGCGCACGTGCAGAGCCTGTCGGCCGAGCGCCCCGGCCAATACGTGCTGCTGGACCCGGTCACGCGCCGCAACCTGGAACTGACCCAGACCCTGTCGGGCGAGGACGCGCCCACGCTGTTCTCGCTGCTGGACGGCTGCCGCACGCCCATGGGCAGCCGGCTGCTGCGGCGCTGGCTGCATCACCCGCTGCGCGAGAACGCGCCGGCGCTGGCGCGCCAGCACGCCATCTCGGCGCTGCTGGCCGGCCGCATGGACGTGGAACAGACCTTCGGCGCCGCCGGCCTGCTGGAAACACTGCGCGCCACGCTCAACGCCTTTCCTGACATCGAACGCATCGCCGCGCGGTTGGCGCTGCGCTCGGTGCGCCCGCGCGAGCTGGCCAGCCTGCGCGACGCGCTGCACGCGCTGCCCGCGTTGCGCGAGCTGGTCGCCCCTATGTCGTCCTCGCCGCGCCTGGGCGAGCTGCTGGCCCAACTGTCCGTCGACCCCGACCTGGCCGGCCTGCTGACCCGCGCCATCGCGCCCGAGCCGGCCGTGGCCATCCGCGACGGCGGCGTGCTGGCGGCGGGCTTCGATGCCGAACTGGACGAGCTGCGCGGCCTGGCCGCCGACGGCGGCGACTTCCTGCTGCAGCTGGAAGCCCGCGAGCGCGAGCGCACCGGCATCAGCAACCTGCGCGTGGAATTCAACCGCGTCCACGGCTTCTATATCGAAGTGACCAAGGGCCAGACCGCCAAGGTGCCCGAGGACTACCGCCGCCGCCAGACGCTGAAGAACGCCGAGCGCTACATCACGCCCGAGCTCAAGACCTGGGAAGACAAGGTGCTGTCGGCGCAGGACCGCTCGCTGGCGCGCGAGAAATGGCTGTTCGAGCAGCTGCTGGACGTGCTGGCCGAACACGTACGCCCGCTGTCCGACTGCGCCGCGGCGCTGGCCGAACTGGACACGCTGGCCGCGCTGGCCGAGCACGCGCGCCGCCACGACTGGGTGGCGCCCGAGCTGTCCGAGCAGGCCGACATCGATATCGACGCGGGCCGCCATCCGGTGGTCGAGAACGCCATCGAACGCTTCACACCCAACGGCTGTCGGTTGGACCCGGCGCGCCGCATGCTGCTCATCACCGGCCCCAACATGGGCGGTAAATCGACCTATATGCGGCAGGTCGCGCTGATCGCGCTGCTGGCGCGCACCGGCAGCTTCGTGCCGGCGGCCAGCGCGCGCGTCGGCAAGATCGACCGCATCTTCACCCGCATCGGCGCGGCCGACGATCTGGCGGGCGGCCGCTCCACCTTCATGATGGAAATGACCGAAGCCGCCGCCATTCTCTCGGCCAGCACGCCCAACAGCCTGGTGCTGATGGACGAGATCGGCCGCGGCACCTCGACCTACGACGGCCTGGCGCTGGCCTGGGCCATCGCCTGCCGCCTGCTGGCGCACAACCGCGCGCTGACGCTGTTCGCCACGCACTACTTCGAACTGACCCGCCTGCCGTCCGAACAGCCTTCGGCGGCCAACGTGCACCTGGCGGCGGCGGAATCCGCCGGCGGCATCGTATTCCTGCACGAAGTCCGCGAAGGCCCGGCCAGCCGCAGCTACGGCATCCAGGTCGCGCAGCGCGCCGGCGTGCCGGCCGCCGTGATCCGGCAGGCCACCCGCGAGCTGGAACGCCTGGAATCCCAGGGCGCGCCCACGCCGCAGCTCGGCCTGTTCGCCGCCGCGGCCGACGCCGACGCGCAGGCCGAGGCCGCCGCCGAACGCTCCGGCGCCTTCGAGGCGCTGGATGCGCTGCGCGACGAACTCGCCGCCATCGATCCCGACAGCCTGACCCCGCGCGAAGCGCTGGACGCCCTCTACCGTCTCAAGAAGCATCTGCAATGAACCTCGATCATCCCCTGCCGCTGCTGGGCAACCAGAGCCCCAACGACTTCATGCGCCGCTACTGGCAGAAGAAGCCCCTGCTGATCCGCCAGGCGATTCCCGGCTTCAAGCCGCCCGTCGCCATCGCCGCGATCAAGAAGCTGGCGCGCCGCGACGACGTGGAATCGCGCCTGATCTGGCGCGAGAACGGCGAATGGCAGATGGAGAACGGCCCCTTCGCCCGCCTGCCCAAGGACAACGAGGGCGACTGGACGCTGCTGGTGCAGAGCGTGGACCTGCACAGCGACGCCGCGGCCGAACTGATGCAGCAGTTCCGCTTCATCCCCGATGCGCGCCTGGACGACGTGATGATCAGCATCGCCAGCCACGGCGGCGGCGTCGGTCCGCACTTCGACAGCTATGACGTGTTCCTGCTGCAGGCCGCCGGCCAGCGCGAATGGCGCTACGGCCGCCAGAAGGATCTGTCGCTGGAGCCCGGCCTGCCGCTGAAGATCCTGAGCCGCTTCGAGCCCGAGGCCAGCGCCGTGCTGTCGCCCGGCGACATGCTCTACCTGCCGCCGCAGGCCGCGCACGACGGCATCGCGGTGGGCGACGGCTGCATGACCATCTCGATCGGTTTTCGCGCGCCCACGCAGGCCACGCTGGCGCGCGGGCTGCTGGAAGCGGCCGCCGACCAGGTCATGGCGCGCGTCGGCCTGCTGGGCGGTCCTTACGGCGAACCGGCGCTGCCCGGCCCGAAGCTGTCGGCCGTCTACCGCGATCCGGCGCAGCCGGCTGTCGCCACACCGGCGGAACTGCCCGACGGCCTGATCGCCGCCACGCTGGAAACCGTGGACAAACTGCGCTTCGACGAGGCTCTGGCCTCGCGCTTCCTGGGCTGCTGGCTGACCGAGCCCAGCAACCTCAGCGTGTTCGATGCGCCCGAGGACATGGATGTGGACCTGGAAGAAGACTGGCCCGCATCCGGCAGCCTGCTGCTGGACCGCCGCAGCCGCATGCTCTATCGCGGCAAGCAGCTCTTCATCAACGGCGAGACCGCGATGGTTCCGACCGACGCCGCGCTGCGCAAACTGGCCGACACCCGCCGCCTGGACTGCGCCGATCCGCTCTGCACCAGGCTGTCGGACGAGGCCCGGTCCTGCCTGGCCGACTGGCTGGATTCCGGCTGGATCCGCTACGTAGCGGCCTAGTGTTCGCCGGGCCGGATCCCGCGGCACGCTGTAGGATCCGGACACCTGCGCGTATCCATCGCGCACAGAACGCAATGAGGTCTGTGCACGGGGACACATAAGGAAAGACATCACACCGCGCGGAAAGGTTTGTTGCCTTTGGGATGCCACCGCTTTAATTTGAAAACCGGCGCGCGCAGCGAGTTCCTGTAGCCTGACTCCTGGTTTCCCCTGAGTGGGTTTCAAGAGTCATCATCTACAGGAGTCCAAAAATGATGAGCAAAACCTTGATCGTTGCCTCGGTGCTGGCCGTCGCGCTGAGCGCGTGCAACAAGAAGGACGAGACGGCGCCGCCCGCTTCCAACCCGGCTCCGGCCACCAGCGCGCCCGCGCCCTCGGGCACGCCGCCCGCCAGTTCGCCGGCACCCAACACCGCGCCCGGCGGCGGCTCCACCACGCCCAGCGGCTCGACCACTCCGGCGTCTTAATCCGCCGCAGCGCAGAACCCCCGCTCTGTGGTTGAAGAATAGCCCCGGCATGGCCGGGGCTATTTGCTGTCCGCGCGGAAAACACGGTCAGGCACGTGGCCCGCCCGAAAAAGAAAAGGCCCCGGAAAAACCGGGGCCTGGACCTGATGCCTGACGGCGGGCGCAATGCCCGCCGCGATGCCAGGTTTACATCTTGTCCTTCAGCACGCTCAGCAGGCGCTGGGCGGTGGCGCTGCTGTCGCGCTGGCCGTTCGCGTCCAGGACCGTGACGTTGGTCTGGTTGCCCGAACCGGCCACATGGATGCGGTACTGCGGCGCCTGCGCCTTCTTGTCGCCCGAGAACATGCGGCTGAAGAAGCCCGGCTGTTCGTTCTTCTCGCCGGTGTCGGTGTCGACGTAGCGCACGAAGTAGTCGCCGGCGGAGCGGTCGCGGTCTTCCACGGCGAAGCCGCCGCTGTCCAGCGCCACGCCAACGCGACGCCATGCGCGGTCGAAGGACTCGTCGACGACCAGCTGCGCGCCCTGGGCGCGGACGTCCTGCTGCACGGCAGGCTTCTGCGGCGCGGCCTCGGCCTGCTGCACCAGCTTGCGGGCATTGTCGACATCGGTGCCCAGGAACACCAGCATGCGGGCCAGCATGGCGGCGTTCAGGCCCGGATCTTCCTTGCCGTTCTGCCACTGGACCTGCGAGCCGTCGGAGCCGACGCGCTTCTCCAGCATCTGGCGATGGCTGACGTAGATCTCGGTGTGGCCGTTGACGCGCTCGACACGGGTGCGGAATTTCTCGCGCTCGCCGCTATCCCAGGCCTGTTCCAGCACGCTGCCCAGCGCCTGGCGCAGCCAGCTTTCCGGGATCTTGGCGCGGTTCTCGGCCCAGTCGGTCTCGATCAGGCCGGCCTTGGGGTTGTTGCTCTGGATCGTGAAGCCGCTCTCGGTCCAGAAGTCCACGACGCGCGGGAAGATGTCTTCGGGCGGACGGTTGATGACCAGCCAGCGCAGGTCGCCGTCGCGCTCGACGCGCATGTCCTGGCGGTCGGGCAGCACATTGGTGGACTTGGGCGCGGTGGCCTGGGTCTGCCCTTGTTGCTGGAACTGCGAATAAGTGGTCGAGCCGGACACCGGCGCGCGATAGCGCGGATCGCTGGCGGCCTGGGTCAGGTCGGGCGGAATGCTCAGAGGCTCGCCGCGCTGGCTGACCGCGCTCTTGTAGTTGACGGATTCTTCTTTGCCCAGGAACTGATTGACCTCGCTGCAGCCGGCCAACAGTACCAGAGACATCAATGCCGACAGGCCGGCATGACGCTTGTTCATACTTATCCTCACGATATTTAGAGCAGGCCCACTTCCTGGAGGGCGCGGCGCACCGTCTCATGGTGCTGCGCACCGAGCTCGACCAGCGGCAGCCGGTAGCCCAGCTCGCTGCGGCCCATCTGGGCCAGCGCCCACTTGACGGGAATGGGATTGGCCTCGACGAACAAGGCCTTGTTCAGACGCGCCAGGCGGGCGTTAAGTTCACGCACCTGGGGCACGTCGCCAGCCAGGGCGGCCGCGCATAGCTCGCGCATCAGGCGCGGCGCCACGTTGGCGGTCACGGAAATATTGCCGCGCGCGCCCAGCAGGATCAGTGCGGCCGCGGTGGGATCGTCGCCGCTGAAGACCTGGAAGCTGGCCGGCGCCTCGCGCAACAGCAGGCCGCCGCGCGCGATGTCGCCGGTGGCGTCCTTGATGCCGATGATGCCGGGCACCTGCGCCAGGCGCAGGACCGTCTCGTTGCTCATGTCGGCAACGGTGCGGCCCGGCACGTTGTAGAGAATGGTCGGCAGATCCACCGCTTCGGCGATGGCGCGGAAGTGGCGGTACAGGCCTTCCTGCGAGGGCTTGTTGTAGTACGGCACGACCGACAGGCCGGCCTGCGCGCCCACGGCCTTGGCGTGGCGGGTCAGGTGGATGGCTTCGTCGGTGGAGTTGGCGCCCACGCCGGCGATGACCGGGATGCGGCCGGCGGCGTGTTCGACGGCGACGCGGATCAGCTCGGCGTGCTCTTCCATCGAGACGGTGGGAGACTCCCCGGTGGTGCCGACCACCACGAGCGCGTCCGTGCCTTCCTGGACGTGCCAGTCGATCAGCGACCGGTAGGCGGCGTAATCAAGACTGCCGTCGGCCCGCATGGGGGTGACCAGGGCCACCATGCTGCCTTGGAACGAATTGCCCTGGGACGAACTGCCCTGGGAACCAACGCCTGCGGCGGTTGCAGGGGATGCCATAGATGAGAGGCTCCATAGCCCCATGGCGGGATTGCCCCGGGGCCACAATCGATTAAACCGACGAGTTTAACGGAATTTGGCGGGAATCCTATAGCAGAAACCACTGGACGATCGAGGTACCCAGCCCGATTATGGGACGCATCAAGGTCCACAGCACGCCGGTGGCCAGCAGCACCACCACGATCATCAGCCCGTAGGGCTCGATTTTCGAATATTGCCAGGCCAGCCGGTTGGGGAGCAGGCTGAAAACGATCCGTCCCCCGTCCAGCGGCGGCAGCGGCAGCAGGTTCAGCGCCATCAATACCAGATTGACGTTGACGCCGGCCACGCCCATCTCGAACCAGAAGCTCTCCTGCATGCCCGATTCCAGGAACAGCCGCAGCGCCAGGGCCCACAGCACGGCCATCAGCATGTTGGCCGCCGGTCCGGCCAGCGCCACCCACAGCATGTCCTGCTTGGGCCGGCGCAGGCGCCCGAAATCGACCGGCACGGGCTTGGCCCAGCCGAAAAGCATGCCCGGGCTGCCCAGCAGCTTGGACGCCAAGAGGATCGCCACCGGCACCAGCAGCGTGCCCACCGGGTCGATGTGGCGCGCGGGGTTCAGGCTGATGCGACCGGCCTGGTAAGCCGTGGGATCGCCGAACAGGCGCGCCACATAGCCGTGGGCCGCCTCGTGCAGCGTGATCGCGAAGATGACCGGCAGCGCGTAGACCGCGATGGTTTGGATGATGTCGTTCATGGCGAACCGGATTGTAAAGTGCCGAAGCCGGCGCGCCGCAAGGCAGCGGAGATTCTTTTTGGATCAGCCCGCGAGCCCGGCGCTCAGGCCAGGCCCAGGCTGGCGGGATCGCCGCGCCCGACGCGCACGACGACGGGTTCGTCGCTGGTCAGGTCAATGACAGTGGTGGGCGATTGCGGGCAGGCGCCCGCGTCGAGAATGGCCGCGAGTTCATGGTCGTAGCGCGCGCGGATGTCCTCGGCGTCGTTGAGCGCGTCGGACTCGTCCTTGGGAATCAGCGTGGTCGACAGCAGCGGCCCGTCCGTCTGCTCCAGCAGGCCAAGCATGACGACGTGGTCCGGCACACGAATGCCGATGGTCTTGCGCGAGGGATGCGAAACACGCCGCGGCACTTCCTTCGTGGCTTCCAGGATGAAAGTCCAGGGGCCGGGCGTGGCGGCCTTGAGCAGCCGGTACTGGCGGTTGTCGACCCGGGCGAAATGGCCGATCTCGGCCAGGTCGCGGCACAGCACGGTCAGGTGATGGCGATCGTCGAGGCCGCGCAGCCGGCGCAGGCGGTCGGCGGCGTTCTTGTCGTCGAGCCGCGCCACCACCGCGTAGCTGGAATCGGTGGGCACCGCCACCAGGCCCCCTTCGCCCAGCCATTGGGCCGCCTGCTTGAGCAGGCGCGGTTGGGGATTCTCGGGATGAATGGATAGAAACAGAGCCATGGGTTTATCCTAACACTCCTGAAGGCCGCGCAGGCAAGCGCGGTAATGCAATATGGCGGGCCTGTGGCCCGCCCGGAGAAGAAAATGCGTTTGGACGATTCGCGCGAAAGCGACAATGTGGAAGACCGCCGCGCGAGCGGCCCGCGCATCGGCGGCCGCGGCACCATCGGCATCGGCACCATCGTGCTGGCGCTGGTGGCCATGTATTTCGGCGTGGATCCCAACGTCGTGCTGCAGATGGCCGAAGGCCCGACCGCGCAGCAACAGCAGGCGCCGGCGCAGCGCCCGCCGGCGGACGATCCGCAGGCCCGTTTCGTGGCCAAGGTGCTCGGCGAGACCGAGGACACCTGGGCCGCGATCTTCCAGAACGACCTGAACCGCCGCTACGCGCCGCCCAAGCTGGTGCTGTTCCGCGGCGCCACCCCCACCGCCTGCGGCACCGGCCAGTCCGCCATGGGGCCGTTCTACTGTCCTGGCGACAGCAAGGTGTACATCGACCTGGCCTTCTTCGACGAGCTGAAGAACCGCTTCAAGGCGCCGGGCGATTTCGCCCAGGCCTACGTGATCGCGCACGAGGTCGGCCATCACGTGCAGCACCTGCTGGGCATCTCGGACCAGGTCGACAACCTGCGCCGCCGCAACCCGTCGCAGGCCAACGCGCTGTCGGTGCGCATGGAACTGCAGGCCGACTGCTTCGCCGGCCTGTGGGCGCAACGCGCCAACGCCGCCCGCCACATCCTGGAAAGCGGCGACGTGGAAGAAGCGCTGGCCGCCGCCACCGCCATCGGCGACGACCGGCTGCAGAAGCAGAGCCAGGGCTATGTCGTCCCCGACACGTTCACCCACGGCTCCTCGGAACAGCGCGTGCGCTGGTTCAAGCGCGGCCTGGAAGGCGGCAGCCTCAAGCAGTGCGATACCTTCTCGGCCGGCCAGCTGTAGGCCGGCGGACGCCGCGCTCACGCTGTATGGATACACAGCGTGAGTACGTGATCGCGCCGCTTCTTGTAAGATTACGCCCCCTCGCAATGTTGCACGCGTGAGTCTCCCGCCGCTGCCCGCGAGCGGCGCGGTGTATCTACGACAAAGCAGCGACGACAACGCATCGACGGCAAGGCGTCAACGACAACGCCTCCTCGACAGCGCGACCCAGACCCGATATCCGTTTCATGGCCAACAAGTCCGAACCCTTAATCACCGTTGATGAGGTGCAAGAGATCCTTGCCGAACCCAAGGAAACCGTAAAGCCGGTTGCCTGGGTGCCGAAGCCGGCGGCCAACAATGTGCAATGGATGGAGTTCTCCAGCCCCTGCAAGGTCAAGGGCGAAGTGCGCGAGGACGTGATCTTCCGCGTGACCTACCGCGCGGCGCGCACCGATGTGCATGGCCAGGCCACGATCTTCCTGGCCGAGACTTTCTGCGCCAGCCTGTTCGTGGGCCCGCACCGCGTGTACGGCGTGGATACCGACGACTCTTTCCATACCAGCCTGGTGGGCGAAGGCCGGCCGCTGTTCCGCAAGCCGCTGGCCGACCGCAGCCACGAGCATCTGTGGGTGGACGCGGGCGAAGGCTATGCCGAGCCGGTGACGCCGCCGCTGCAGACCATCGCCGCGCTGATGCAGCATTTCCTGCCGCGCGCGAATCTCACGCTGACCGGCGGCTTCGCGCATCCGCTCAAAGGCCGCCAAATCGAATTGATCCTATGAGCACTTTCCTGGAAGCCTCGGGCTGGACCGTCCTGCCCGCGGGCGAACATGCCATTCGCGCCGTATCGCCCATGACGCTGGGCCTGGACGGACAGCACGCCGCCTTCTTCATCGCGCGCCCCGACGACGCCTCGTTCTACCTGACCGACGCCTGTGAAACCGCCATGCACGCGGCCAGCTACGGCATCGACGTGGCGGCCAAGCGCATCGATATCCTGAACGAGACGCCCGGCGTGAGCCTGGCGCATTTCGACAAGTCCGGCGCCATCGTCGCCTCCGGTCCCAACGAACAGTTGCAGGAAGCGCTGTGGGACGCGGTGAAGCTGGCCATGGCGCTGTCGTTCCAGTGCGCCAAGTGGATGCCCAGGTTCAGCCAGCTGCGCTTTCGCGCGCAGGTCGGCCGCGCGCTGGCCGAGGCCGTGGGCGCGAACCGCATGGTCAAGGGCGCCCGCGCCAAGGGCAGCAGCGGCCACACCGCGGATTTCGCCTACGCCGTGCGGGCCGCGGGCAGCACCGCGCTGACCTATATCGAGCCGATCGCGCTCAAGGCCGGCAAGAAGATGGACTGGACCCAGGTCTACCAGACCCACGGCAAGATGTCGGATGTGAAGATGGCCGATGCGCGCAATTCGCGCATGGTCATCCTGGAGGACGGCGCCTCGGCCGAGGAGTTCAAGAAGGCGGTGGCGATCCTGGAACAGTCCGCCACCGTGCAGACGCTAGCCAAGACGCGCGACTGGCGCGAGGTCTTCGCGGACTGAGCGCGGCGCGCCGTCAGGAAGGAACGCTGGTCAGGCCGTCGACGATTTCGCGGCCATGCAGTATCGCGGCGTGCACCGCCTCGCGCGGGCTGTAGACATAGCCGCCGTCGGCGAAGCGCGGTACCGGATATTCGTCGCCGCCATCCTGCACGGCGCCCGCCTGGACCACGGTGATCGATGCGATGAAGATGGGGCCGCTGGACAGCGCCTGGACCTCGGCGCCCGCGCCCCGGGATACTCTGGCCGTCAGGCGGTATCCCTTGTAGATCAAGTTGTTCTGATGCACTTCGGATGCCCTCTATCTGCGGTCCAGCATACCGCGCCTGTTCATGACAGTTCGGATATGTTTTGTAACGACGGCAGAAGACAGAAACACTGTTGCATCGAACATGGCTCGTCCCCGTTTTCATCGACCGCTACACGGCGTCCGGTCGATTGGCGTATCGATAGGCCTGACGCGGCCTGCGGGTCAATGGCAAGGTTCGCCGCGACGACCGCGCAGGCATCGATTACGGGATTACCCTAGCTCCTGTTGCGTGCGCGCACCTTCGGACCAAGTCATGCCCGTCGCCTGCATGTGCCGCTCCAGGGTCCAGCCCCGGCCCAGCAGGACCATGCGCGTGTGCAGATCGCCCAGCACGGCCGCGTCCACCGCGCGGCCCAGGTAGCTCAGTCGCTTGCGCCGCAGGTCCACATAGCCCAGCTCGTAGTCGCGCGCCAGCCCCAGCCACAGCCGATGCGCCCCTTCCGACTGGCGCGCTCCGCTCATGATGCACAGTCCCGCGTCCAGCCCCCAGCGGTACACGGCCGTCGCCAGCCCCATGCGCTGGTAGGGCGCGGCGTACTTCGAATGCGGCGCGCGCAGATAGGGATCGGCGCGCCGTCCGACTTCGATCAACCGGTTGAACACCGTGTAGCCCGCCACCCGGTCGCGCCGCAGATCCACCACGTAGACGTAGTACTCGCCATCCGCCTCGCGGTGGCGCAGCACCAGGCCAGGGATGTCGGTGCGGACCTCCGGCAGCCCATACAGCCGGTCCGAAGAACGGCTCATGCGATTGCGGATGGCGTCCAGTTCGGACCCCACTTCGTCCGGCGTGTGATTCACGTCGATGCGCAGTTCCGTCACCAGGCCCAAGGCCAGACGGATTGCGGGCAGCGCCAGCGTAGGCACGGCAAACTCCTGTAGCAGGTTGAGAAAGGAAAGATCATGGGCGCGGCCAGTCCGCGTCCATGTGAAAAGGGCCGCATCCGCGGCCCGAATGTCGAAGTCTGGACAGCGCGCTAAGCCGCGGCCGGACGGGACGCGATGTCCCAATCCTTGCCGGCGACGGCCTGCGCGCCGGCATCGCCGAAGAACGCCGGAAACTGGCGCTCGCCCTTGCGCGTGAGGCGCACCGCGCGTGAATCCAGGTCGCGGCTGACCCAGCCGCGTTCGGTCAGCGCGTCCAGCAAGGCCGCGCCCAGCGCGCCGCCCAGGTGCGGACGGCGCTCGCTCCAGTCCAGGCAGGGGCAGGCGAAGCGGCGACGGCGGCGGCGCGCCTCAGCCGCGTCCACGCCGATCTGCGCGAGCGAGGCTTCGCCCAGCGGGGTCAGCGCGTAGTCCTTGCCGTCGGCCGCCAGCCACTGGCGCGTCAGCATCGCGTCGTGCATGCGCACCGCCAGGGTGCCGGCCATGTGGTCGTAGCAGGTGCGCGCCTCGCGCAGCGCCGATGGCGTGCTGGGCTTGAACGGCGTGCGCTCGGCGCCGGCCACCACCAGCAGGGCCTCCAGCGCGCGCGCCACTTCGCCATTGGCCAGCCGGTAATAGCGATGCTTGCCCTGCGCCGCCTGTTCGACCAGCCCCTGGTCGCGCAGGCGCTGGAAATGGCTGCTGGCCGTGGACGCGCCGATCTCGGCGGCCGCGGCCAGCTCGGTGGCGGTGCGCGCGCGACCGTCCAGAAGCAGGCACAGCATGCGCGCGCGCGCCGGATCGGCGATGGCGCCGGCGACGGAAGAAAGCTGGCTGTCGGCGAAGTCGGAATCCATATTTCGGCCTTGATCGAAGTGTAGTGCGCAGCCCCAAGCATACTGCGGCTCATCGAAACAAGACACCCGCAACGCCATGCGCAGCCCCCCGAAGTTCTTTGGCTGGACCGTTGTTTACGCCGCCTTCGCGCTGGCCATTTTCGGCTGGGGCGTGGGTTTTTATGGCCCCCCGGTGTTTCTGCACGCGGTCGCGCAACGCAGCGGCTGGAGCCTCGCGCTGGTGTCCGGCGCGGTAACGCTGCACTTTCTCACCGGCGCGGCGGTGGTGGCCAACCTGCCCCGCATCTATCGGCGCGTCGGCGTTCCCGCGACCACCGCGACCGGCGCGGTGCTGCTGGCGCTGGGCGTATGCGGCTGGTCGCTGGCGCAAGCGCCTTGGCAGCTGTACGGCGCGGCGCTGGTCAGCGGCTGCGGCTGGGTGGCGCTGGGTCCGGCGGCTGTCAACGCGCTGATCGCGCCATGGTTCGCGCGCCGGCGTCCGGCCGCGCTGAGCATGGCGTACAACGGCGCCAGCCTGGGCGGCGTGCTGTTCTCGCCCTTGTGGGTCTTCCTGATCGCCCAGGCCGGCTTTCCCCTGGCCGCGCTAGGGATCGGACTGATCATGGTGACGCTGATCGCGGCCCTGTCGCGCTGGGTATTCACCGCGACCCCGCAGCGCCTGGGCCAGCATCCCGATGGCGAAACCGCCGCGGCGTCCGCAAGCGCGCCCCCCGGCGTGCCCGAACGCGTGCCCAGCCTGCGGCGCGACCGCGCCTTTCTGAGCCTGGCCGCCGGCATGGCGCTGGGGCTGGTGGCGCAGATCGGCC
The DNA here is from genome assembly GCF_002902905.1 of Achromobacter sp. AONIH1. NCBI lineage: Bacteria > Pseudomonadati > Pseudomonadota > Betaproteobacteria > Burkholderiales > Alcaligenaceae > Achromobacter > Achromobacter sp. AONIH1. The sequence goes on from NZ_CP026124.1 coordinate 5,845,259, forward strand.
TGATCGCCCATCTTCTGTCCGCGCTGGCGCCCTTGCTGGGCGCGCAGACCGCCGGCATCGCGATGGGGCTGGCCACCGCCGCCGCCATCGCGGGCCGCACGCTGGTGGGCTGGCTGATGCCGGCCGGCGCCGACCGGCGCGTGGTGGCCTGCATGGCCTATGGCGTGCAGCTTTGCGGCTCGCTGGTGCTGGCGCTGGCGCCGGGCCAGCTCTGGGCAGCGTGGCTGGGCGTGCTGCTGTTCGGCTCCGGCATCGGCAACGCCACCTCGCTGCCGCCGCTCATCGCCCAGACCGAGTTTTCACGCGAGGATGCGCTGCGCGTCGTGCCCTTGATCACCGCGCTCTCGCAAGCCGCCTATGCCTTCGCCCCGGTGCTGTTCGGCCTGCTGCGCGCGCAGCTAGAGCAGGCCGGGCAGCAGCCGTTGCGCTTCGCGGCCGCCGCCGCGCTGCTGCAGGCGGCCGCGATAGGCAGCCTGGCCTGGGGCCGGGGCGCGCGCGGCGTCGCGCGCAACGCCGCGCAACCGACCGCGTGACAGTCGCGCGAAATGGCCGGAGCCCAGCCGACGCCACGCGCGGATGTGAAGTCTCAGCCCAGTCCGCCGCGCCGCGCCACCAGTCCCGCCATGACCGCGTCGCCCTCTTCCGCCAGGCCTTGCGCCACGCCCTGCCGATCGGCAGGGGTGCGGTTCTGGCTGGCTTTCCACTTGCCTTCGATACGCGCGATGGGAATCTCGACGCCCACGATGGCGCGCATCTGCGCGGCGATGAAATCGGCCGGCGCGTCCGCCACGCGCCAGGGCAGGACGCGGGCCTTCTCCTGGCTCTCGGTCAGGGCCTCGAGCTGCGCGCGCAACCATGCCGGATCGTCCTGGATCACCGGCTTGCCCCACGCATGCACGGCAACGAAATTCCAGGTCGGCACGACCTTGTGCGTCTCTGCCTTGGTGGCGTACCAGGACGGCGTGACATAGGCCTGCGGACCATGAAAAGCCACCAGGCATTCGGCGCCCGAGGCCAGCTCGGCCAATTGCGGATTCGCCCTGGCCATATGCAGGCGCAGCACGCCGCGCTCGCCTTCGGGATACAGCAGACAGGGAATATGGTTGGCCATCAATCCGCCCGGCCCGGCCGTCATGACCACGCCCAGCGGATGGGCGCGGATGAAATCATGCTGGACGTCGAGGGCATCCTCGCGGAAGGCGGAAGGCAGATACATGGCGGCGGTCGAATCGGTACGTGGAAAACCCGACGATAGCGCCGCCGTGGCTCCACTCAAAGAGCCAGAAAACCCTGGATTTATGGAGCCAGAACCCGGCCGCAGACATGCGCCAGGCCGCCCGGCGCAGGTCTCAGCCCGCCAGCCGCTTGCTCAACAACACCGTCGTGAAACCGCTGTCCCACTCCTCGTCGGGATAGGTATCGATTTCCTGATAGCCATTGCGGGCGTAGAAGGCGCGGCTGCGCACATTGAAGTCGTCCGTTTCCAGGCGCGCCTCGCGCACGCCGGCCTGGCGCATGGCGGCCTCGGCCAGCGCCAGCAGCGCGGCGCCCACGCCGCGTCGCTGCATGTCGGGCTGCACGTGCAAGGCCCAGATGAAATTGCCTTCCCAATCGACCATGCCGGCGACCGTTCCGTCCAGTTCGCAGACATGGAACAGGAGCCCGCGTTCGGCGACATACGCGGCCGTCTTGCCGCTGGCGCGAAAGCGCGCATCGGTCTGCGCCGACATCTGCGGCATCCAGGTGGTTTCGTAGGTGCGCATCAACAGGTCCACGAGCGCGGGCGCGTCTTCGCGCCGCGCCGGCCTGATGTGCAAAGCGCTGCTGGAATTTTTCATGCGCGGCAGTGTAGCAATACCGCCGCGTCCGCGCGCCGGGCCAGCGCGCTAGCGCCGCACGCGCTCGTAAGCCTGGTTCATGCGTTCGCGGGCCGCCGTTTCATGCGCATAGGCGCGGTCATAGCTTTCCAGGCAACCCATCGTGGGGTTGGGCCATTTGATCGCGGCGATCGCGGCGGTGAGTTCGTCGCGCGCGCGCTGCCATTCCTTGACCGCTGCATACCATTCCTTGGCGGTGTCCATAGAACGTCTCCCCTATGTGCACAGCCCCATCGTATTCCTGCGCAACGCGTTTGCATCTAGGTAATTCGCACTAGCTCGCCCCGCTTGCGGCATGCCTGCCACAACCTGCTTTCGACCGCTCCGATTCCCGAGAGGGTTAACCCGGAACATGCCGCCCGCCCCGGCATCCGGTCACGGAACCCGGGGCGCAAACGCATGTCGAACCACGCGATTCCAACGGTCACATCACGTTGTGACGCATATTGACGTCAACCCGTACTGACTCGCGGCCCCGGCAAATGCTACTGTTCCGCCTATGCAAGGAGTTCATGCAATGGATCAGAAAACCAAGCCCTGGGCTTTTCCCAAGCCTCACCCGGAAAACACCCCTCGCGGCGAACGCAACAAGCAAGAGTTCGATGTTGCGCCAGACACCCGGAAACCCGCGCCCAAGGCGCGTCTGAAGGAAAGCGCCCAGCGCGCAGGCACCGCACGCTCATAGTCCGCGCACGTCACCACGCCAGCCGCGCCGGCCGCGGCATCCGCAGTCCTGGATCCCATCCGCCACGGCGCCCCGCCGTCCGGCAAGCTCCACGTACAAGGCCCCATCTTCCTTCTTCCGACGCGCAGGCGCGCGTCGGTTGGCGCGCGCCTGCGCGCTTGCCCCGTCGCCGACAACAAGGGAAAACGACGCGGCTGATCCGGCGCGGCGTATAGATCTCGGGCGCGAGCGGCGTCCAGGCGCCGCGGCGGCGGATTGCGTGCTCATGCAAAGCTCCTATCTGGATGGCCTGGCGTTCAGGCGATGAAACCGGCCGCGCGGAACACGCGGTCGTAGATGTCGCGCACCACGTCCTGCTTGCGCTGGTTGTACTGCGTCATGTCCTGCGTATCGCTGGCCGCGCCCTGCTTGGCCTGTGCATACCGCTGCCGATCCTCGGCGCTGCCGCGCAGCCAGTCGCGGAACATGCGATGACGGATTGCCTCGGGGCAGTCAGGGCCGAACACGTGCAGGTTCACGCGCGGCAAGGCCAATTGCAGGCAGCGGTGCTGATGCCAGGACGGCTCGCGCACGCGCAGCTCGTAGCCCAGCGCCTCCAGGGCCGGCACGTACAGGTCCTCGCGCGTGGGGTCGGCCACGGCCACGTCGATATCGATGACCGGCTTGGCCGGCAGACCGGGCACCGCGGTGGAGCCTATATGCTGGATGTCCAGGGCAACCGGGCCCAGCGCGCGGCGCAGGTCGGCCGCCAGCCCGTCATAGCGCGCCGGCCATTCCGGGTCATAGGCCACGATGACGATGGATTCCGGCGCGGGCTTGCCGCGGACCCAGGGGTTCTCGTCCGGGTCGGAATCATAGTGGCGCATGATGGCTTCGGGGGTGGGCATGGGCATCGCGAACTCCTGGGAAGCACGCCAGCATACCCGAGCCCAGCCGCCCGTCAGGCGCGCATCAGCCCCTGGTGTGCTCCCGCGCGGGCTGCACGCGGCGCCAGCCCGCGGTTTCGTCACGCTTGTCGTGGGTGTACTCCCACTCCGTATCGCAACGCGCGCAGACGAACAGCTCCTGGCGCGCGCCCTTGCGAGCCGCCTCCATGCTGCGCACTTCGCCCAGGCTGACCAGGTGTGGATGGCCCGCCGCGCCGCGCTTGTCGGGTTCGATCGCCGAGCAATCATTGCAGGTTGCCATGCTCCACTCCTTTCATTTTTCTTTCATTGAGAGGACATGCTAGGAAATCGAAGCGGGACGATGTTCAGCAATTCTCACCAAAAAGTGAACGGCGTCCACCCCAATGCGCCTGGCCCCGCTCGGGGTTTCTTGCCATCGAGGCCCCCTCCATGACGCCACGGCATGCTTGTGCTAGCGTAGTCTCCCCTCAATTCCCGCTACCCACCCGCCATGGCCCTGTTCAACCTGGCCGATGCCGCCGACCGCCTTCCCCACGCATGGAAATCGGCCATCCTCGCCCGCTCCGGTGACTGCAACATCAAGATCCTGAAAATGGACCGGCAGCCCTATCCGGACGAAACGCATGACTACAACGAGGCGCTGATCGTCGTCAGCGGCATGCTGCGCCTGTCGGTCGCGGGCGAGACAATCGAGGTGAAGGCGGGCGACATGTACGTGGCGCAGGCGGGCGTGCCCCATGCGGTGTTGGAGGGCAGCCATGGGGTGCTGATGATCGTGGATCCGGTCGAGGATGAATGCTGACGACGCCATGGTGGACCCACAACAACTGAACAAGCGCATCGACCTCATGAAAAATGAGGCGCAAGCGTACATATTGGCGCAAAAGCAGGATTTCGATGCCGCTTTTTCGTCGGACAGCTGCTTGCCTCCGAAGAAGCAGAAGGACTTTGAGAAAACCCTGAGTTCAGTAGCTGATCGCCTGGTTCGATGTCACCGGCGCGCCTCAACGATCCGATTACATCGGCCGATATCTTGCTGGCTTGAGCGACATCCCGGATAAAGCGAAATATCTGGAGCATTCCGACACAGGCAAGCTGATGACTCAGCGATGGTGAAGAACCGGTCCGTCGATATCGACCCCACGCACAGCTTGCGTGCGTTTCTGAGAGCCGAGCATGGCTACGCCGACATCGTCGAAAACCTGTACACGAAAGACGTTGCGCCCTTCTCTGCCCTGCTCGAACGCGCCCTGCATTACCGGGTTGGCTCGTCGATTACCGAGAACGGAGAATTCAGGACCGCTATCGCCTTTCACCTCATTCCCAGATAGAAAAAGCGATAGCGCAAGAATGGCTGGATCGCAAGACGGCTGAGGAAATGATGTGAAGCTGCGCGGCAGCTGTCCGCCGTGATTAGAATACCCGCACCCCCCAATACCGTTGGGCCATTGCACGGAATCTTCATGAAAGACGTTCGCACCTTCACATTCGCGCTCGCGGTCGTTGCCGTCATGCTTGCCCTGGCCAATCCCGCCGCGGCGGAACAGGGATGCGCAGATGGCTACAAGCCCACGCCCACGCAGAACGGCGTTGAATGCCGACCGGTTCCCGGTCTGTACAGAGGATCGGGCGCAGGGGCCGCCCCCCAGGTCCGCTGGGAGGAACGCTGGGGTGCGATCGTCATGGATGCCGCTTCCGGCATGACCGGCATCGGCGGCAGCCAGCCCACCGAGGAAGCCGCCATCCAGGCCGCCACGGCCATGTGCCAGCGCAAGGGCGGCAAGAACTGCCGCGTCGACATCACCTATTCCAATCAATGCGGCGCACTCGCCTGGGGCAGCAGCCATGCCGTCTCGGCCCGTGGGCGGACGCTGGAAATCGCGTCCAAGTTCGCCATCGACGCCTGCGAGAAAACGACCGGCAAGAAGTGCGAGGTCTTTTTCTCCGATTGCAGCTTGCCGGTGCGGGCCCAGTAGTCAGGACGCGCTTCGATCCTTCACGCTTCGATCTTTCAAGATCCCGCTCGATTTTTCTTCTTATGGCGGCGGAATAAAAAAGGCGCTTAGAGTGATCTAAGCGCCTGATTTCACTGAATTCTTGGGGTGGCTGATGGGACTCGAACCCACGACAACCGGAATCACAATCCGGGACTCTACCAACTGAGCTACAGCCACCACTGGTACTGCTTTTTTTCCTGCCTTTTTTCTTCCACCGCCCCAGTGATTTTCATCACCCGGCAGCAAAGAAGCGAAATTCTAGCACAGTTTTTTCCGCGCGCGTAAGCCCTCTCCCCGACTCGCCGCAATCCGACATCTTGCTATCCTTGCGGCTGGCCCATTTTCGGGTTGGTCCATCGTGGGCCGGCCCATCTCGGAGACACGCTGACCGCCCATGGACCTGCACGCCATCCTGCTCGAATACTGGCCGCATATCGTGTTCGTCGTCAGCCTGGCGGCCGGCGCCGGCGCCGCCGTGCATGCGGCCATGACCAAGCAGGACGTGCGCTCTGCCATCGGCTGGGTGGGCCTGACGCTGCTGTCGCCGCTGTTCGGCGCGCTGATCTATGTCGTGGCGGGCATCAACCGCATCCGCAAGACGCGACTGTCGCAGCAGCGCGACGAGGCCATGCTGGAGGACGCGGCGCAGGTCGAGACCGCGCCTGTCGACGTCGCGCCGATCTCCGGCTCGCAATTCGCCTCGCTCAAGGTGCTGGGCGACCAGGTCAGCCGTTTCCGGCTGCTGGGGGGCAACGCGGTCCTGCCGCTGGCCGGCGGCGACGAAGCCTACCCGGCCATGCTGCAGGCGATCCGTGACGCCAGCCACGCGGTGGCGATGCAGAGCTATATCTTCGACAACGACCCCATCGGCCGCGAGATGGCGCAGGCGCTGATCGAAGCGCATGAGCGCGGCGTGCAGGTACGCGTGCTGATCGACGCCATCGGCTCGCGCTATTCGCGCCCGCCCATCGTGCGCATGCTGGCGCGCGGCGGCGTGCCGGTGGCGCGCTTCATGACCAATCCGCTGGGCGTGCTGCGCATGCCCTACGCCAACCTGCGCAGCCACCGCAAGATACTGGTGGTGGACGGGCGGGTGGGCTTCACCGGCGGCATGAACGTGCGCGCCGCCTTCGTCACCGCGCTGTCCGGCGCGGACACCAATGCCGACACGCATTTCCGTCTGGAAGGCCCCATCGTCACGCAGCTGATGTCGGTGTTCGCGCATGACTGGAACTTCACCACGCACGAATCGCTGCCGCAGCGCCCCTGGTTCGATCCTGACGCCGCGCCCGCCGGTTCGATTCCGGTGCGCTGCGTGCCCTCGGGCCCCGACCGCGCGCTGGGCAGCACGCACAACATGCTGCTGGGCGCGCTGGCGGTGGCCCAGCGCCACGTGCGCATCCAGTCGCCCTACTTCTTGCCGGACCAGACCCTGATCGGCGCGCTGGCCACGGCGGCGCGGCGCGGCGTGGTAGTGGACATCGTGATTCCCGGCAAGAACAACCTGCGGCTGGTCGACTACGCCATGACCGCCCAGCTGGATCAGGTGGTGCGCACCGGCTGCCGCGTCTGGCGCTCGCATGGCGCCTTCGACCACTCCAAGCTGATGACGGTGGACGACGCCTGGACCTATGCCGGCTCGTCCAACCTGGACCCGCGCAGCCTGCGGCTGAACTTCGAGCTGGACACCGAGATCTACGATCCCGGCGTGTCGCACGGCCTGGGCGCGCGCATCGACGGCATCATCGGACAGGCCCGCCGCGTGACGCTGGAAGACCTGCAGCAGGCGCCCTTCGCCAAGCGCCTGCGCAACAAGGTGATCTGGCTGGCCACGCCTTATCTCTGACACGGCCCGCGCAAGCGGTCCCAACTCTCTGACGCATTCCTCGCGGGCCGTCCCGCCAAGCGCCGGCGCGCCGGCCGCGGGCCGGACGGTTCCCGCGCGCAGGCCGCGACGCTGGGAGTAAGATCTACGCCACAACAAACACCCTATAAATGGCAGGAGCAGTGGAAGATGGCGAAAGTCGGCATGGTTGGAATCGGCCTCATGGGCCATGGCATCGCGAGCAATCTGGTCAAGCATGGCCACGAACTGACGGTGCTTGAGCATCCGGGGAACCAGCCCCTGGACGCATTGAAGGCCGCGGGCGCGACCAGCTGCGCCGACGGCGCCACGCTGGCGGCGCGTTCCGACGTGATCATCCTGTGCGTCACGGGCAGCCCGCAAGTCGAGGCCGTGCTGTTGTCGCCGGGCGGCGTGCTCGAGGGCCTGCGCCCCGGCGCCGTCGTCATCGACTGCTCCACCGCGATCCCCTCGTCCACCCAGAAGGTCGCGCAAGCGGTGGCCGACAAGGGCGGACGCTTCCTCGACGCGCCCATGACCCGCACGCCCAAGGAAGCCGCCGAAGGCCGGCTGAACCTGCTGGTCGGCGGCGACGCCGCGCTGTTCGCCGAATGCAGGCCGCTGCTGGCCTGCTTCGCCGAGAACATCAGCCACGCCGGCCCGGTCGGCGCCGGGCATCGCATGAAGCTGCTGCACAACTACGTGTCGCTGGGCGTGATCGCGCTGCTGTCCGAGGCCGCCGCCTGCGCGCTGCGCGCCGACATCGACCCGGCCGTGTTCGCGGACGTGCTGGGCAAGGGCGGCGGCGGCGGCGTGGCGCTGGAACGCCTCAAGCCCTATCTGCTGGAACAGGATCCCTCGTCGCTGAAGTTCTTCATGTCGAACGCGGAAAAAGACCTGTCCTACTACAACACCATGGCGCAGGAAACCGGCGCGGCGCGCGACATCGGCCAGGCCGTGCTGGACACCTATGCGCAGGCCGTCAAGCAGGGCGGCGGCGAGCGCTACGTGCCCGAGCTGGTGTCGCTGCTGCAGGAAGGCGCGGCGCGCTGACAGGAGGCGGGAACGCTCAGCCGCCCGCCGCGGCCGGCGCCAGCGGCGCGCCGCGCTGCGGCAGCCGCAGCGCGATTCCCGCCGCCAGCAGCAGCAACACGCCCGCCGCGCCGAAGGCGATCCAGTGCGTGCCATAGCGCTCGAAGGCCCAGCCGCCCAGCCATGAGCTGATCATGCCGCCCACCTGGTGTCCCAGGTAGGCCAGGCCGTACAGCAGTCCCACCAGCCGCACCCCGTACACGTCCGCCAGGATGGCCGAGGACAGCGCGATGCTGCCGGCCCAGACGATGCCGCCCACGGACGCCGCCAGGTACAGCTCCCAGTGCGTGCCCACCATCACCAGCGCGAAAAAGCCCAGGCCGCGCACGCAATAGATCACCGCCAGGATGTTGCGCCGTTCCAGCTGGTCCGACAGCCGCCCCAGCACCAGTGTGCTGAAGATCGCCACCAGGCCGATCAGGCCGATGCCCAGCGCGCTGGTGGACGCGTCGAAGCCGTGGTCCATCAGCATGGGCATGCCGTGCGTGCCCAGCAGGTTCATGCTGAAGCCGCAGGCGAACAGCCCCAGTGCGATCTGCCAGAACGGCACCGAGGCCAGCGCGTCGCTCGCCTTGACGGTGGATGACGCGCGCGCCGCCGGACGCGCCTGCGCGCCGGCGGGCCGGTCGATGATCTGGTGCGGCAGCAGGTCGGTATGCGCGGGCGCCTGGTCGCGCATCACGAACAGCGCCGAGGGCACGGTCACCAGCGCGAACAGCGCGGCGAAACCCAGCATGGTCTCGCGCCAGCCGACGGCGGCGATCGCGTGAGTGAGCAAGGGCGTCATCAGCGCGATGCCGGCCATGGAACCGGTGGACAGGAAGAACAGCGCCATGCCGCGCTGGCGCGTGAACCAGCGGCTGATGACTGGCGTCAGCGCCACCGGGCTGGTGAAGCCCAGCCCCACCGACAGCGCCACGCCGAAAGCCAGCAGGAACTCGACCGGGCCGCGCGCGTTGACGGTCCAGACACAGGACGCGACGACGATGGCCGCGCCGGTCAGCAGCACGAAGCGCGTGCCGCGCGTGCCGGCCAGGTAGCCGGCCACCGGCATGGCCAGGCCGTAGCACAGCATGCCCACCGCCACGATGCCCGACAGCTCGCTGCGCGAGAATCCCAGCGTCTGGGTCATGGGCAGGAAGAAGGGTCCGATGCCCATGCGCAATCCCACGGTGAGCAGCGTCAGCACGGTGGCCGCGCCCACGATGTTCCAGCCGAAATACCAGCTCCCCGGCCCTTGCTTGTCCACGTGATCGTCTCCTCGGCGGATTTTTCTTGTATGCCGTGGGCGCGGTCTGGCGCTTGCGTTTCAGGGCGGGCGCGCAAGGCGCCGCGGACGATTCGGGCGGGAGGCCGGCGGACGGCAGTCGCGTCCGCCAAACGCGGACGGACCATATTACTCCGGGCTATATCCGTGCCGACGCGTACCGCGCGCGATCCTGTACACCCAGCGGCCACTGTGACGGCGCGGCGTCAGCGGCGCGCCGACGCCGAGGCAACGCTCAAGCGCGCGTGGCGGCGACCAGCCTGATTTCCACCGCCAGCGCCGGCCGCGCCAGCTCGGCTACGCCCAGGATGGTCCAGGCCGGGAAATCCGCGCGCATGTAGCGCGACTTCACCTCGCGGAAATCGGACAGCTGGGCGCCGACGTCCACGTGATAGGACACCATCTCGACCACGTCGGAGAAATCCAGACCCAGGCGCCGCAGGATGGCCTCGGCGCGCTTGAAGGCCCATTCGATCTGCTCGCGCACCGTGTCCGGCACCGTGCCGTCGGGCCGCAATCCGATCTGGCCGGAGATGTAAGCCATGCCCCGGGCCACCACGGCCGGCGCGTATTCAAAGGCGTCGAAAACGCGATTGCCGCCGAACATGGCGTCGTCCTCGGGCAGTCGCAGGCGCACGATGGCGGTCATGGAGGTTCCTGGTAACGGAGAGTGGGCCGCCAGTGTATCGACCCCCGCCCGGTCCCGCAGTCCAGGTTTGCCCGTAGTGGGCGAGCACGCTAGTGTGCTGTCCCGTGGATGCGTCCGCATGACGAAATTCATCCATAGACGTCAGGGCTAGGCGCAAACCGCAGTGATACCCGTAGGTATCGCGAGGATTTGCAACGACGCCATGGCGGCTAGGGGTGGATTTCGTGCGGGCGTATCTGCGGGACAGCACACTAGGCGCCGCCCGCCGCCGGTTCCAGCTTCAGTTGCAGCACCAGCGGCTGGCGCATGTCGGCCGGCGGCGCCTCGGCCAGCGAGCGGTTGGCCAGCACCTCGGTCAGCGCGTCGCGCACGCGGGTATCGATCAGCGTCGGAAACTCGACCCGCTCGACGCGGCCCGTGGCATCCACCCAGACCTTGGCCACCACCGGCTGCGCGGCGGCGGCCACGGCGTCGCCGGCGTCCTTCGGCCCGCCCATCAGTTCGTGCACGCGCACGACCGCTGGATTGGCGTCGTCGCCCAGCCAGGCCTGGAACTGGTTGCCCAGCAGCTGCGCATAGCTGACCCAGTGCTGCGGCACGGCGGCCGGCTGGGCGGCCACGGCGGTCGCGCCGGACAGCGCCAGGCCCATGAACGTGGCCACGGCGCGGCGCAGGCGGGCGAAACGCCCAGGCCTGGCGGACTGCGAACTGGCGGACGCGCCGCCGGAAACCGTCTGCTTCATGTCGATCTTCCTATTCCCGTTCAAACGGCGGACAGGCAGGCTCGCAACGCTCGCCCCTCATCCGCAAATAATGCCGGCCGACAGCGTCGCCGCGCGTGGCGCCTGCGCCTGCATGGCGCCCAGCTGGGGCCGGTCGCTGACCGCATGGACCGCGCCCTGCTCGCGCAGGAAACCGGTGATGCTGTCCACCGGCACCGCCTTGACCCGCGTGGCGCCCGCCCCGGGCGCGGAACCGCCGCGCCGGCTCAATGCCACCGTGCCCGACAGCCGGCCGTCCACCGCCACGCGCTCGACCACCATGCCGAGCACCAGCCCTGCCCCGCCCAGCACGGGACTGCCGCTGGCGCCCGGCTTGACCGGCGAGAACAGCAACAGCTCGGTCGCGGAACCGCCGCCGTGCGGGGCCGTCATGCCATTGAACACGGTGCTGGCGCGCGCGGGCATGCGCTGCAATTCGCCATACGCCTCGGTGAACACAGGCCGGCCGCCGCTGCTCTCGGGCGTGGCCGCGAAGGTCGCGCTCAGATAGGGCTTGAAACCGGTATCCAGCAAGGCCAGGTCGCGCGCGTCGTCGCGCGCCACCACGGTGGCCCGGCGCACCTGCCCGTCCTTCAGCGCATACAGGGACGCGCAGCCCGTCACCGCGTGCGCGGCGGTCAGGACCTGGCCGGCCGCGTTGATGAACAGACCGCTGGCCTGGGACTCGAACGGCGCGCCGGCCTGGGCGGCGGCCGCGCCGGGCAGCGCCAGCAAGGCGGCCAGCATCGCGCCGCAACGCCACAAGGGCGCGCGACATGCGCCCGGCGCCCTGGCGCGGCCGCGCGGCAATGGCCTGGCTGCATTCATCCTCGATCCCGACTGAAGCGCGCCGGGCGGACCCGGCTGAGAAATCGCGCAAATGTAGCGATAATTTGCGGCGGCTTGATGACGCTCTTGCGCCCAGGGCGCCGACGCCTGACGCGGAAACGTCATCCACCGCGCCGGCGTGCGCGCCCGTGGCGTCATACCCGTGAAGTCCCGCCGGCCCATACTGCCGCGCCCACAGTCCAAGGATCCGATATGCCCAGGACGGCCCCCGCCGCCACCCTTCCCTCCACGCTCCCCCAGGCCGCCCGCCACGGGTCCGTCCGCGCCGGATCCGTGACCCGCAACAGGCCCGCGCGATTCGCGCGCGCCGGCATCCGCGCCGCCTTGGCGCTGGCGCTGGGCGCCGCGCTCGTCCTGCCCGCGCCCTCCCTCGCCGCGCTGCCCATGGCCGTCGACGGCCAGCAGCTGCCCTCGCTGGCGCCGATGCTGGAACGGGTCACGCCCGCCGTGGTGAATATTTCCGCGCAGGACGAGCCCGACCCGCAGGCGCGCATGGCCGGCGGCGGACGCCAGAACGTGGGCTCGGGCGTGATCGTGGACGCCGCGCAAGGCAACATCCTGACCAATCACCATGTGGTGCGCGGCGCCTCGGCCATCCGCGTCTCGCTGCAGGACGGCCGCAGCTTCAGCGCCAAGGTCGTGGGCAGCGACCCCGATACCGACCTGGCCGTGCTGCGCATTCCCGCCGAGAACCTGCAGGCCCTGGCGCTGTCCGATTCCAGCGATCTGCGCGTGGGCGATTTCGTGGTGGCCATCGGCGATCCCTTCGGCCTGGGGCAGTCCGCCTCGTCGGGCATCGTTTCGGCGCTGGACCGCTCGAACCTGCGCGCGGCCGGCTACCAGAACTTCATCCAGACCGACGCTTCCATCAATCCCGGCAACTCGGGCGGCGCGCTGGTCAACCTGAACGGCGAGCTGGTCGGCATCAACACCATGATCTACACGCCCTCGGGCGGCAACGTGGGCATCGGCTTCGCGATTCCGTCCAACCTGGCCGCCGAGGTCATGCACCAGCTGCTGCAGCACGGCCAGGTGCAACGCGGCGGCCTGGGCCTGGACACGCTGGACATCACGCCGCGCAACGCCCGCCAGCTGGGCCTGGCGCCGGGCTCCAGCGGCGTGGCGGTGGCGCGCGTGGCCGACGGTTCGCCGGCGCAGCAGGCCGGTGTGCAGGCGCGCGACCAGATCGTGGCGGTGGACGGCAAGCCGGTTTCCACCAGCGCCCAGCTACGCAACGCCGAGGGCCTGTTGCCGGTGGGCAAGCAGGTGCGCCTGAGCCTGCTGCGCGGCGGTCAGCGGGTGGAGGCGACGCTGCGCATCGAGCCCGAGAAGAACGAACGCTTTCACGGCGGCTCGCTGGACGCGCGGCTCAACGGCGTGGAGTTCGCCGAGATGGCGCGCGAGCAACGACTCAAGGGCAATGACGGCGTGGTCGTCAGCGCCGCCTATCCGGACCGGGGCGCGGTCGCGGCGCGCGTGCAGCGCGGCGACATCATCATCGGCCTGAACCGGCGTCCGGTCAGCAAGCTCGCCGACCTGCGCGGCCTGCTGGCCGATACCGCCGGGCGGCCGCTGCTGCTGACGCTGATCCGGGGCCGGGCCATGTATCACCTGCAGGTGAACTGAGAGCGGCGGCTATCATGGCCCGCGCGCCGGCCGTCATCGCCATCCTGGCCGGCGCCACGCGGCTCGAATGACCTGCGTGGCGCCGTCAGGACTGCCGTCGCCGCGCAGCTCAGACCACCGCGACGCGCGGCGGCTGCGGCCGGCTGCGCATCAGCCCGGCCAGCGTTCCCAGCGCCTGTTCCAGCTGCGCGCGATCGGCCTCGGCGCCCAGCGACACGCGGATGGCGTTGGGCGCGTCCACGCCTGCGCGGAAGGCATCGGAAGATGCCACGCTCAGCCCCTGGTCGCGCGCCGCGCGCGCCAGCGCGTTCGCCGTCCACGGCGCCGGCAGCGACAGCCATTGATGGATGCCTTCGGCCGGCGCGTCCTGCGCCATGACGGCCGCGCCCTGCAGCACGCGCCGCGCCATCAACTGGCGCGCCTGGGCCTCGGCGCGCACGCCGTCCAGGATGTCCTGGGCGGCGCCGCTGGCGATCCACTGCGCGGCCAGCGCGCTCATCAGCGGCGTGGCCATCAGCGCGAAGGAACGCATCGACGCCAGCACGTGCGCGCGGCTGTCCAGGTCCGGCGCCAGCACATAGGCGGTGCGCAGCCCCGGCGTCAGGCACTTGGCCAGCGTCGAGATGTGAAAGACCGAGGCGGGCGCCAGGCTGGCCATGGTCGGCGGCGCGGCGTCCAGGAACAGGCGATAGGGATCGTCCTCGATCACCTGCGCGCCGCAGGCGGCGGCTGCGCGCAGCAGGTCGCACCGACGCGATTCGGTCAACGTGCGGGTGGTGGGATTCTGCAGCGTGGGATTCAGGTAGACCAGGCGGCTGCCGCTTTCGCGACAGGCCCGCTCCAGGCCGGTAGGCGTCATGCCTTCGTCGTCGGTCTCGGCCACGACGACGCGGCGGCCCAGCTGTTCAGCGGCGGCCAGCAGGCCGGGATAGACCAGCGGCTCGGAAACGATGGCGTCGCCGGCCCGGCCGCAGGCCAGGATCACGGCGGCCAGCGCCGCCTGCGCTCCCGGCGTCACCAGCACATGCTCGGCGTCGGCCGGCTCGGCCGCCTCCGACAGCCACTGCGCGCCGGCCGCGCGCTCGGCGGCGCTGCCGCCGGCCAGCTGGTAGGTCATCAGCACATGCACGTCCTGGCGCTCCATGACGCGCACCAATCCCCGCCGCAGCAGCTCCTGCATATCGCAGCCCAGCGGCGGCGGCGGCAGGTTCATGCCCAGGTCCAGCACCAGCGCCGCCGGCTCGGCGCGGCGTGAAATAAAGGTGCCGGCCGCGCCGCGCGGATCCAGCAGGCCGCGCAAGCCGGCTTCGTTATAGCCCCGCGTGACCGTGGTCAGGTCGATGCCCAGACGCTGCGCCAGTCCGCGCTGCGGCGGCAGGCGGTCGCCCGGCTGAAGCCGGTTTTCCGCGACGGCCCGCTCGATCAGGTCCGCGATCTGCCGGTAGCGGGGACCGCTGCCGCGCGCCAGCCGCAAGGGCCAGATTGCATATAAATCGTCGTCTTGCATGGGTCTTTCTGCACCGAAAGTCGCAATGTATGGATGATATTGATCAATTAGTAGGGTAACAAACTTAGATTAAATACATACATTAATATTCTTGCATGGATTTTAAACCTGCAGACGCGATACCTTCCGCAGCCGGTCCCTGACAGGTGCATGGACTCAAGTCCGCAAGCAAGGGCTATCCCATGTCCCACTCACCCGCCCGTCGCCGCGCCGGCGGTCCTCGGGCCTCCCGCGTCCGGCCCGCTGGCGCGGATGCTGGCTCTCCACAAAGGTTTGCTATAAGAATGCCTGTAGCAGCTTTTTTGTGGGACGAAGATAGTGACCATTCAAACCTTGCGCCGTTGCGGCATCGTGCTCGGCCTGGCCGCGCTGGCGTCCGGATGCTCCATGGTGGGCCTGGGCGACCGGCATTACGGCGCCACGCCAGTCACCAATGAATGCCGCTGGAATCGCAGCGGTTGTCTGTATGACGGGAAGTACGAAGCCGGCGAAAAGGAATACGCGGAAGAGGAAGCGGCGCGCCTGAACCGCCAGCAGCTGGAGCGGCTGCGCGGCCGATAGACCAAAGACCGCGACGCATTGCCGTGCGACACGGCCGTCAGGCGACGGCGCGGCAATGCGGAATGGCTTGACGCGCATCGCGCGCTTGCTGGCGTAGTCCTGCGCCAGCGCCAACACCGTGTCTGCTTGGCCTTGTCGCAGGCCTTCCCCCAGTTCTCGTCGGAGGTTTCGGCGAAGCACAATTGAACGGCATCCGCCGGCGGTTGAGACACCTCTTCAAACACCTCGGTAATCCGCTAAGCCTGTTCCCGCTTGAGTTCAACGGAACGCGGCGAGAGCCCTCTTCAACGGCCATACCGGACCGAGACGCTGCCCGTCTCTTCCAGAAGCGCCTGAATCTCCGACTCAATTACCCCTGTCACTGCTGCGTGATCTGCGTGCCATGCCTGCTAGATTGATTGGCGACGAACGGGCTTGGCTGATCGGACACCCGGGAGCCGGACTGCCGGCGACGGTAGCTTGGTCATCGTCACCCGCAACGTCCAAAGCCCTCCCGGTGGCAACACCCAGTCGGACTCCGCATGGCCACGGCCTGCGCGCGATCCGATTGACAAAGATTCGGACAACCCCATTGTGTATGGTTGTGTAGAATTCATGATTGCACGGATGAACAGCGCAGACCTCCTCAAGCAACTGAAAGCCGATGGCTGGTACCTGGTTCATACCGTGGGTTCCCATCATCAGTTCAAGCACCCCACCAAGCCCGGCAGGGTTACGGTGCCGCATCCCAAGAAGGACTTGCCGATGGCGACTCAGCGCTCCATCCTCAAGCAAGCCGGCCTGCGATAGGCGGACGGCACAGGAGAACCTCATGTTCTACCCGATCCACGTGCATAAAGAAAAAGGTAGCGCCTACGGGGCTTCCTTCCCCGACTTCCCCGGCTGCTTTGCCGCAGCCGACGACTGGCAAGACCTGCCGCGCGCAGCCCAGGAAGCCGTTGAGGCGCACTTCCACGGCGAGGCCGAGACAATTCCCGCGCCGTCCGCCCCCGAAGCATGGGTCAGCCACGAGGACTTCCAGGGGGGCTACTGGATGATGGTCGATATCGATCTGTCGAAGGTCAGCACAAAGGCGGTAAGGCTCAATATCAGCTTGCCCGAGAACCTGGTCCATCGCATCGACGAGGCCGCGCAAACCCGGCGCATGTCGCGGTCGGCATTCCTGGCCATGGCCGCAGAACATGAAATGACCGCCGCCTGACATGACCTGCCGGATTTCCTCGTACCGCCAATAACTTGGAAAACGGCTTGGGTTGAGCAGCCTTCAATCCCTCTGCAACCGTGACACCCAATCGAAGAACGGCCATCGCAATCGCGCATCCCCCCCTGCGCAATCACCTATTAAGAAAAGCGCGCCGCCTGCCGTAGCAGCCCGAAAGCACATCGCATCCATTCGGGGGGAGTTGCCGTGGTCGAGCGCAATCGCCAACAAGCAAAGTGGCTGCTGAAAGCAGTTTTCATCTCATGCGCGGCCAGCTTCCCGCATTCCGCCAGCGCTCAATTGGTCTCCAGTACCGGAGAGGTGCTGCCCGGGTCGGTCCAGACGCCCAACTGGACGGTCGGCGGCGACCTGACCGTCGGCGACACGACCACGGGCAGCTTGACCATCGACGCCGGCGCCACGGTCTCCAACGATCTGGCCACCATCGGCAATCTCAATGGGGCCGTGGGCACCCTGACGGTGTCCGGCAGGAACGGCGGCGCGGCATCGACCTGGACCAGCACCGGCCTGGTGTCCGTCGGGGTCGAATCGGGCAGCCAAGGCACGCTCAAGGTGCAGGCCGGCGGCCAGGCACGCAGCGATGCGGGCATCATCGGCCGCGATAGCGGCAGCGTTGGCACCGTTACCGTGTCGGGCGTCGGATCCGTCTGGGAGCTTTCCACGATCAACTCGTTCCAGATCGGCACCGCCGGCAGCGGCACGCTGCGGATCGACGATGGCGGCGCGTTGCACAGCGGCCAGGGCATCATAGGCTGGCAACCCGGCGGCAACGGGCGCGTTACCGTGACGGGCGCCCGATCGGTCTGGGATCCGCTGAACAACATCTATGTCGGTTTTGAAGGAACCGGCGAGCTGCAGGTCCAGGACGGCGCCGCCGTCCACACCCAGGGGCCGAGCGGGCCGACTTCCGCCGCGTCGATCTATATCGGGCTCCAGCCGGGCGGCGTGGGCACGGTCAACGTGTCCAGCACGACGGCCAACGCCTCGACCCTGAAGGCGAGCGACCGCATCGAGATCGGCTCGGCGGGCACGGGCACGCTGACCATCGACAAGGGCGGGATCGCGGGCGCCGCCGCCGATACCTGGATCGCCGTCGCCGGCGGCTCCACCGGCACGTTGCACCTGCTCGGCGATGCCGGCGGTCGTGGCGCGCTGGAGACCGGCTCCGTCGTCAAGGGGGCTGGCACCACGTCCTTCGACTGGAATGGCGGCATCCTGCGCGCCATTCGCGACCAGAACGACTTCCTGAACGGCTTCGCCACGCAGGCGATCGGCGCCAACGGCGCCTGGTTCGACACGAATACCTACGACGTGGTCATGGGCACCGCCTTCTCGGGCGCGTCCAGCTTCAACAAGCTGGGCGCCGGCACGCTGACGCTGTCGGGCAACAGCGCGGCGTTCACGGGGAACACCGCCATCCGCGCCGGCACGCTGCAGGTGGACGGCATCCTGGGCGGGCCCGTGAATGTGCTGGCGGGCGCGCGGCTGACCGGAACGGGACGCGTCGGCGCGACGACCAACCAGGGCGTCATCGCGCCGGGACCGCGCAGCGGCTTCGGCACGCTGACGATCGCCGGCGACTATGCCGGCCAGGGCGGCGGCCTGGAAGTCCGCACGCGGCTTGGCGCCGACAACTCGCCGACCGACAAGCTGGTGATCACCGGCGCGACCGCTGGCGCGACGCCGGTCACGGTGAAGAACATCGGCGGCGCGGGCGCGGCGACCCAGCGGGGCATACAGATCGTGCAGGTCAATGGCGTCTCGGCGGGCCAGTTCAACCTGGCCAACGGCGATTACGTCATCGACGGGCGTCCGGCCCTGGTGGCCGGCGCCTACGGCTATGTGCTGCAACAGGATCCGGCCGACGGCGGCTGGTATCTGAGATCGTCCCTGACCGATCCCGGCACGCCCCAGCCCGGAGGCGGCGACCCGGGCGCACAGCCGCCTTTGCGCTATCAGCCCGGCGTGCCGGTCTATGAGGCCTACGCCAACACCCTGCTCCAGCTGAGCAAGCTTCCTACGCTGCGCCAGCGGGTCGGCAATCGTCTCTATGACCCGGCGGACGTCGGCCGCAATGGCGTGTGGAGCCGCGTGGAAGGGACGGCGAGCCGCTACGACCCCGCGACGTCCGCGACCGGCGCGCGCCAGGACATCGACAGCTGGAAGGCGCAATTCGGCGTGGACCGCATCCTGAACGGCGAGCGCGACGGCTCCCGCCTGGTGGCCGGCCTGGCGTTTCACTATGGCAAGGCCGACACGCGTTTGTCGTCGGCCTATGGCAAGGGCAACGTCGACACCACCGTCTACGGCCTGACGCCCACGCTGACCTGGTATGGCGCGAACGGCGTGTATGTCGACGTCCAGGCGCAGGCGAACTGGTTCGACAGCGACCTGAAATCACGCTCGGCGGGCACGCTCAGGAATGGCGCGAAGGCGCACGGCTACGGGCTGGGCATCGAGGCGGGCAAGGCCTGGGACCTGAGGCAAGGACTCGCCCTGATCCCGCAGGCGCAGCTGACGTACCTGTCGACCCGCTTCGGCAGCTTCAACGACCGATTCGACGCGCGCATCGAAAGCGACAAGGGCGACAGCCTGCAGGGCCGCGTCGGCATCGCGCTGGACTACAAGCGCGACTGGCAGTCGGGCGGCGTGCACCGGGAAGCCAGCGTCTATGGCGTGGCCAACGTCAAGCATGAATTCCTGGACGGGACGCGCGTGCGCGTGGCCAATGTGCCGGTGGCCAGCCGGATGGCGCGCACCTGGGGCGGCCTGGGCCTGGGCGTGAATTACGGCTGGGGCGGACGCTATGCCCTCTACGGCCAGATCGACGCGGATGCCGATTTCTCCGGCAGCCATGTCGTCACCGCGACCGCCGGATTCCGGATGATGTTCTAGCGGCGGCGGGCCGGTGACGACGACCGCCGCCGCCCCGGGCGACGCTCAGGCGGCGGTTGTTCCGGCTCTCATCCCATCCTGACCATGACGTGCCGCGCGACGGTGTAGTCCTCCAGGGCGTACATGGAAAGATCCTTGCCGTAGCCCGAGGACTTCAGGCCGCCGTGCGGCATTTCGCTGGTCAACATGAAGTGCGTATTGACCCAGGTGCAGCCGTATTGCAACCGGGCGGCCGTCGCCATACCGCGCGAAATGTCGCGGGTCCAGACCGATGAGGCCAGACCGTATTCGGAGTCGTTGGCCCAGCGCACCGCCTCGTCGGCGTCGTCGAACCGCGTCACCGAAACGACGGGCCCGAAGACTTCATGCTGGACGATTTCGTCGCCTTGCAGCGCGCCGGCCACCACGGTTGGCTCGTAGAAAAAGCCGCCGCCGTCTCCCGCGCGACCGCCCGCCGTGATCTCGATGTGCCTGTTTTCAGCGGCCCGCCGGACAAAGGACTCGACGCGGGACTGCTGTCTGGCCGAGATCAGCGGCCCCAGGTCATTGTCGTCATCGTTGGGCTGATTGAACTTGAGGCGCTTGACCGCGTCCGAAAGGTCGGCAACAAGCTTGTCATAGATTTTCCTGCCGGCATAGATGCGGCAGGCGGCGGTGCAGTCCTGGCCGGCGTTGTAGTAGCCGTAGACCTTGACGCCTTCCACGACGCTGGCCAGGTCGGCGTCGTCGAAGACGATGACCGGCGCCTTGCCGCCCAGCTCAAGATGGGTTCGCTTGACGATCTTGGACGCGGCCTGCAGCACCTTCTTGCCCGTGCCGATATCGCCGGTGAGCGAGACCATCGCCACCTTCGGATGATGGATCAGCGCGTCGCCCACGCTCGCGCCGCGCCCCGTGACCACGTTGACGACCCCGGCGGGAAAGATGCCCGCGATGATCTTCGCGAGTTTCAGCAAGGTCAGCGGCGTCTGCTCCGATGGCTTGATCACGACGGTATTGCCGCCGGCAAGCGCGGGGGCCAGTTTCCAGGCCGCCATCATCAGGGGGTAGTTCCACGGCGCGATGGACGCGACGACGCCGATCGGATCGCGACGGATCATCGACGTGTGGTTGGCGACATACTCGCCGGACGCAGCGCCGTGCATCGTTCTCGCGGCGCCGGCGAAAAAGCGGAAGCAATCGGCGATCGCCGGGATCTCGTCCTCCAGCACGCGGATACGCGGCTTGCCGCAGTTGAGCGCCTCGAGCGTCGCGAAGTCCTCGCCCGCGCTCTCGATGGCGTCGGCCAGCTTCAACAGCAGGCGCGAGCGCTCGGCGGGCGTGGTCCGCGCCCAGGCGTCGAAGGCCTTCGACGCCGCTTCGACCGCCGCGTCGACCTGCTCGACCGAGGCTTCGGCCAATTCAGTCAGCAGCGCCCCGGTCTTCGGATTCAGGATCTTCTCTTTGGCTTCCGCGCCCGCGACAAAGGCGGAACCGATCAGCAGTTCATGGTCAAACACGCGACTCTCCTGTTTACGAAATTAGCTTGCGGACGGGCCATGGGCCATCAGGCCGGAACGGCGGCCACCGCGTCCACGGCCCCGGCGCCCCGGACGCCCGCGGCAAGAATGAAATCCGCCGCCTTCTCGGCGATCATGATCGTGGGCGCATTGGTATTGCC
This sequence comes from Achromobacter sp. AONIH1, assembly GCF_002902905.1. Taxonomy (NCBI): domain Bacteria; kingdom Pseudomonadati; phylum Pseudomonadota; class Betaproteobacteria; order Burkholderiales; family Alcaligenaceae; genus Achromobacter; species Achromobacter sp. AONIH1. The sequence goes on from NZ_CP026124.1 coordinate 5,866,658, forward strand.
ACTCACGATGGTCGGCATGATGGAGGCGTCGATGACGCGCAGGCCGCTCACGCCCCACACACGCAGCCGGTCGTCCACGACGGCCATCTCGTCGCTGCCCATCTTGCAAGTCCCCACCGGGTGGTAGACGGATTCGACGTTCTCCCTCAGGTACTGGTCGATCTGGGCATCGGTCGTGGCCTGCGGGCCGGGGGCATACTCCACGCCTCGATAGGGGTCGAACGCCTTTTGCGCCAGGACTTCCCGGCCTATGCGTATCCCCTCGCGATACACACGGATGTCATCCGGATCCGAGAAATAGTTTGGCTGAATGCGCGGGTGCTGCGTGGGATCCGCCGACTGGATCTTCAACCAGCCCCGACTCTTGGGGCGCGAAATATTGAACAGCGGCGTGAAGCCGTGCTCGGGAATGACGACCCGACCGTTTTCGCGGTACATGATCATCTCGAAGTGGTACTGGATGTCCGGGGCGATCAGATCGGGCTGGCTTTTGACGAAGGCCAGCGCTTCCACGCCGTGATACGCGCCCGGGCCTCCCTTGTCCCACATATAGCGCGCCAGGGCAGCGGCGGCGCGAACGGGACGGATGTAGGTCAGGAGCGAGTTCGGCAGCGTCGAGCGGCATTGCACGCCCACGGACAGGTGATCGTGCAGGTTCTGGCCCACGCCCGGCAGCGCCGCCGTGACCTCGATGCCCAGCGAGCGCAGATGCGCCGGATCGCCAATGCCGGACAACTGAAGCAGCTGCGGCGAGTTGATCGCGCCGCCCGACAGCAGCACCTCCTGATGCGCGCGGAGCACTTCCTTGCGGCCACGGCGAAGGAACTCGACGCCGACCGCGCGGCCGCGCTCGACGATGACGCGCGTGGCCAAGGCCTTGGTGATGATCCTGAGGTTCTTCCGCTCCTTCACCGGATGCAGGTAAGCGAAAGCCGTGCTCGCGCGTACTCTCTTGTCTCCGGAGGCCTTGATCGTACTGTCACAAGGGCCGAATCCCTCCTGCTCCCCATCATTGAAGTCATCGCGGTACGGGTATCCGGCCTGAATGCCCGCCTCGACGAACGCCTTCGACAAGGGGTGATGAACACCGTAGCGGCTCGTGTGCAACGGTCCATCGTGCCCATGGATCGGACTGCGCGGTCCGTTCCAGTTCTCGGCGCGAAGAAAATAGGGCAGGCAATCCCGGAAGGACCAACCGCTGTTTCCCAACGCCGCCCAATGATCGTAGTCCGTGGCGCTGCCTCGGATGTAGATCATGCCGTTGACACAGCTGCATCCGCCCAGGACCTTCGCCCGTGGCCAGAACAGCCGTCTGCCGGCCAGGTGCTCCTGGGGCTCGGTGTGGTAGCCCCAGTCGATCTGCCCGGTTTTCATCAATTGGAAATAGCCGGCCGGCATGCCGATGAAGGGGCTGCGGTCCCAGCCGCCGGCCTCGATCAGCGTGACGTCGACGGCCGGATTCGCGGATAGTCGATTCGCCAGGACACAACCCGCGGACCCGCCGCCGACAATGATGTAGTCCGTCACAGTGCTGCCCTCGCTCGCAGGTTATGGGGGAAAGTCATGACACCAGACCCGCGCTCATCGGCTCGAGCCGCGCATCGACGATGCGGTTGACGGCGTCGATGAAGCTATCGATGTCCTCGTCGGTCATCGGGGTCGACAGGAATGCCTTGCCGGTGCGGGCGATATGGAAGCCCGCCAAGGTCAAGGCGCGCTGAAGCGCGACAACGCGCCTGGTTTCCTCGGGGGTGGAATAGCCCGAGCGGTAGTCGGTCACTTTGCGGCCATGGCCGAACACCATGAAGCTGGACCCGAAGCCGGTGACCTGTCCTGGAAAGCCGGACCGCGCGAACGCCTGGTTCAGCGCCGCCATCAGCCGGGAATTGAGCTGCGTCATGCGATCAATCGCGGCGTCGTCAAGCAGATCCAGCGTGACCTTGCCCGCGGTCATCGTGACCGGATTGGCCGTGAAGGTGCCGCTCCACGGCAAGCCGGGCTTGCCCTGGCGATGGTCGTAGATCCGCATGAACTCGCGCCGCCCCGCCACCGCGCCGACGGGAAAGCCGCCGCCGATGATCTTGCCCAGGGTAGTCAGATCCGGCTGGATGCCCAGCAGCGTCTGGACGCCGCCGGTGTGACACCTGAACGAGATGACTTCATCCAGGATGAAAAGCGCCCCGATCTCGCGAGTCACGCGTTCAATCATGTTGGTGAAGCGCTGGGTCGCCTGCACGAACCCCAGATAGCTGGGCACCGCGTCGAGCAGGACGGCCGCGATGTCCGCGGCATTCGCCCGGATGATCCGCTCGGCGGCTTCAACGTCGTTGAAGGGGATGACCACCACGTCGTCCGTCACCCCTTTGGGCACCCCTTTTGAATAGCCGATCGAGTTCGGATCCTCGCCCCAGTTCGACGGGGAAGAATCCAGGCTGACCTCGGCGTAGTCATAAGCGCCGTGGTAAACGCCTTCCGCCTTGACGATCTTGGATCGGCCCGTGATCGCGCGGGCGGCTTTGATCGCGCTCATGACGGCTTCCGAGCCAGAGTTGCAGAATCTCACCTGTTCGAAGCTCTCGGCCCTCGCGCATATCGTTTCCGCCAGCGCGACCTCCTGCTCCGTGGGAAGCGTAAAGGCGGTTCCATTGCCGACCTGGCGCCGAACGGCCTGCACGACGCCCGGATGCGCGTGGCCGTGGATCAGCGAGGCGAAGTTGTTCAACAGGTCAAGGCGGCGCGTGCCGTCCACATCGACCACGTAAGCCCCTTGGCCATGCGAGGCGTAGACCGGGAAAGGCTCCTGCCATGGCAATGTGCGCGTGATACCGCCGGGCAGCACTTTCAAACCGCGTTCATACAGGTCCCGGGAACGGGAAGCCAGGTCTGGCCATTGAGCCATGATTGCACTCCAAAGGGTTGAAGAACGATGAGGACGTCGCGCGCCGTCAGGCGTGACGGCGCACACGGGTATTGGCGATCGGCTCGCTGGAATAGACGCCGAACCGCGGCTGCGTGGCGCGTTCCAGCGCGCTGTAGCCGTAGTACAGCTCGGCCATCATGAACGTCCAGGTGAACAAGGCCGCGGTGTAGAACAGCGTGCGGTCCGCGTCATCGCCGGGCAACGGGACATAGTCGTACAAGACGGCGATGGCCAGGCCGCTCAGCGCCACGACAGCCGTGCCCATCGCATGCAGCGTCTCGCCCGCCTTCTGCAGCCGCCAGGCGAAGTACGCCAGAAAGACCAGGAAGACCAGGCCCATCAGCAGGTAGAACGGCGGTTTGTAGACCGCCAACGCCGGCGCATGGTCGGCCGCCACCAGCGCGGCGGCGCCCGCGAAGCCGAGCAGGAAATAGAGGACATCCGCGAGGCGCGACGGCTGGTAGTTATGGGTCACCGCCATCATGCCGGCGACCGCGACCACCGGAAAGCCGAAGGACCGCGAGAACGCATCGAAGAAATGCGCGACGCTGTAGCCGGACTCCCACCCGAAGAGCGCCCACAGCAGGAAATGAGAGCCCGAAAGGGCCATGATGAACCATTCGATCCCGCACAGATAATTGCGCTTCCTGAGGAACTTCACGCCATAGATGACCCCGGCAAGAATCAGCAGGACATCGGCCAGCAAAAGGAAAATCGCATTCATGATGAAGGGGCCTCGGTGAGAGTCGAGCTGATTGATCCCGAGCCGGCAGCGGCGTGCCGGCCCCGGACTCATTCGTGCAGCATGGCGCCGAATCGCTTGATGCCGCGCCGCATCAGCTGTTGCGCGCCGGGCGACCACGGTCCCATTTCGAAGAAGCCATGGATCATTCCCGGACCTGGCATATGCTCCGCCGGGCTGCCGGCCGCGTTCATGGCCGAGGCGTAGGCAGCGCCCGAGTCGCGCAACGGATCGAATTGCGCCGTCATCACCAGCGCCGGCGCCAGCCGGCTCAGATCCTTGGCCCGCAGCGGCGCCAGGCGCGGATCCGTCGGGTCCAGATAGGCGCCCGCGTAATGGCGGTAGAACCAGTTGATGGTGGCCACATCGAGCAGGTATCCCTCGCCGTTCTCCACGACGCTGGGGTACTGCGCCGTCACATGATCCACGGCGGGATAGATGAGGAACTGCGCGGTCAGCGCGATACCTTCATCGCGCAACCGCTGCGCGACGACGGCCGAGAAATTGCCGCCCGCGCTGTCGCCGGCGACGCCGACATTGTGGTTTCCGCCCAGCTCGTGCGCATGCGCCACGATCCACTTCGTGGCCGCGACGGCATCTTCAACGCCGGCGGGAAATGCATGCTCGGGCGCCAGCCGGTAGTCCACCGCCACCACCACGGCCATCGCGCCGCGACAGATCTCGCGGCAGATGTTGTCGTGCGTGTCCAGGTCGCCAATGACGAATCCGCCGCCGTGGAAGTAGGCCACGGTCGGAAACGGCCCGTCGCCTTCGGGCCAGTACACGCGGGCCTTCAATGGCCCGGCGGCGCCGCCGACGGTCGTGTCCCGCACGCGGGCCACGGGTACGACCTGCTCGGGCGTCAGCGCGCCGGCCGTCGTTGCCAGATAGAAGGCCCGGCCTTCCTCCGGCGTGCCTTCGTGCAGCGGCTTCGCGCCGGCCTCGGCCAGCAGCTGCATGGCGCCGGCTATATGGGGATCGAGAGACATGGAATGACTTCCTTTGTTCAGGGATGAGGGGGTCGCCAGCGCGCCGGGTGCTCAGCGGTAGGCCAGGGCCGCTTCGTCGGGCCGTGCCGCGGGGAACGAGACCCGCTCCTCTTCGTACTCCAGGCCTTGCTTCCAGGGATGACGATCGCCCTGGCGAGGCAGCAGGTGCAGCGCCCGCATGATGTAGCCCGAGTTGACGTTCTCCGGATCGATCCAGGGCAGGCGCGGCATGTCTGCGTCCGCGACAGGCACGGTGGGAACCACCATGTCGTGGCCCGCCTGCGCCATGTGCTCGACGATGCGGCACGCCAGATCGGTGACCAGATCCGCGCGCAGCGTCCAGCTTGAGCGGAAGTAGCCCATGACGTAGGCCATGTTGGGAACGCCTTCGATCATCATGCCGCGATAGCTGACGCGCTTGGCGAAGTCCACCGATTCGCCATCAACGAAAAATGGCACGCCGCCGAATATCCGCATGTTGAAACCCGTCGCGGTGACGATGATGTCGGCGTCAAGATGCGCGCCGCTGACCAACCGGACGCCCGTGGCGTCGAAGCGCTCGATGCCGTCGGTGACCACTGACGCCTTGCCGGAGCGGATGGCGGCGAACAGGTCGCCGTCGGGAACCAGCGCGATGCGTTGCTGCCATGGGCGATAGCTCGGGTTGAAATGCTTCTCCACGTCGAAGCCCTCGGGCAGGAGCGCGCGCGCCTGCTCGACGATCCACGCGCGCATTTCCTCGGGATGTTCGAAGGACATGCGAACTTCGCCGTCCACCTTGGCGACGAAGGCGCGCCGCATGATCTCGTGCACCCAGTCGGGGCGCACGCCCAGTTCGCGCAGCTGGGTCTCCAGCGGATGGATGGGAGAATCCGCCGCGAAAAACGTGGGCGAACGCTGCAGCATTGTCACGTGCGCCACGGCGTCCGCCAAGGACGGGATCAAGGTGGCGGCCGTGGCGCCCGAGCCGATGACGACCACGCGCTTGCCCGTGCAGTCGAGTTCTTGCGGCCAGTGCTGCGGATGCACCCACTGCCCCTTGAAATCACGCATGCCAGGCCACTCGGGCGTATAGCCCTTGGCGTGATCGTAGTAGCCCGAGCACATCCAGAGAAAACCCGTCGTCAGCGTCAGCGTCTCGCCCGAATGCGTGCGCGTGACCTCCAGCGTCCAGCGCCTGTCCCGGGACGACCACCGGGCGGCCGTGATCTTGTGCCCGTAATGGATATGTCGCGCCAGATCATTTTCCTCGATCAGCTCCCCCAGGTAGGCGCGGATCTCGTCGGCCGTGCCGATGGCGCGTCCGGTTTCCCAAGGCTTGAAGCTGTAGCCGTAGGTGTAGCAATCGCTGTCCGAACGCGCGCCGGGGTAGCGATGCGTCCACCAGGTGCCCCCGAAGCCGTCCATCGCTTCGAGCACGGCGAATGAGTGATCGGGAAATCGCTTGTGCGTGTTGTATGTGGCGCCAAGACCCGAAATGCCGGCGCCCACAACGATAAAGTCAAGATGCTGGCCGTTCACGAGCGCGGCCTGAGGTTGCTTGATCACGGTTCTCTCCAGGTTGCCTGCAATTGGAAATCAGAGCTTGAGGTAGTCGCCCAGTTCGCTGTAGTTGACCTGCCAGAGGCCGGGCGAACCGATGGGGTACTGCGAGCGGAATCCGAGCAGGCGCTGGACGCGCGGCGAAAGCTGTCGAACGATGTCCATGCTGACCAGGAAGGGGTAGGCCTCTTCGCCGGTGAGAAAGCCGGGGTTGAAGGCGAAGGCCACGCCTCGGCGGTACTGGTCCGTGGTCAGGTTGGCGCCGCCGCCATGAGCGGTCTTGCCGCTGTACAGGAGCACATCTCCAGCCTTCATCCTGGCGGCGATGGTCTGCTCCGGCGTGCCGCGATCCTCGAAATCCTCCCAGTGGTTGCTGCCGGGGATGATCCGGGTGGCGCCGTTCTCTTCGGTGTAGTCGGTGAAGGCGATCATGAAATTCAGGGCGGCCTCGGGCCCCTTGGGTCCCATGCCGATGAACGGATACCAGTTCTCCAGGTCGCGGTGCAGCATCTGCGCCTTGTTGCCGGGGCCGATTTCAATCACCTGCGCGGTGGTCATCCAGTACGAACCGGATTCCTCAAGGAAGATCGCGTCGAGCAGGTCATGCACCAGATCACAGTCGAGGATTTCCTCGCGGAAGGTCTTGCTGTACGTGACCAGATTTGTCAGACGCTTGGTGTTTGCGCCGTGGAATTCGGCAATCAACTCGATTTCGTGCGTCGATCCCGGCGCAAGGGCGTCCATCGGCCCCTGGATTTCGGCGTTGAAGCTGTCGATCTGTGCCTTGGCGAGGAAGTTCTTGATGATGACGCCGCCATCTTGCTTGAGGATCTGGAGGATCTCCGCGATGGGCGTCGAGGTCGTGACGGTGCGCAAAGCGCTGGTGGGCCGGGTCATGAAGCATCTCCTTTGTGTCGGATAGCGTTGACTTATTTTGTTGGTCAAATGACCAACTGAATGCATCATGAAATATGCCAAGCCATACCGTCAAGGTCGGGAAAACCCGTCCTCCGGAAATAGAATTTCGCGTTTATTCAGCTGTTTTAAACATATTTTTCGATCGCGACCTGGAAAGAAATGCCCGAAATCGCCATAAGAAATAGCCCGCCATTTAATTGGTCAATTGACCTTTAATTATTCAGGACGTCTACATGGCGCCGCAGGGCTGAGCCGACCGTTCCCGCAACGGGAAACGCGAGGTCGCCACGCCGATGGCCAGCCTGATCGCTCATGGGCGTGACGCGATGACCGCTCCAGGCCGATGTATTCGTCCCTTGCGACTGGCGCGGCGGGCGGCCCGGCGAAGAAATGCGCCTGTTACGATACGAATTTCCGACATCGTCAGCGCTTCCTCATTCCAGGCGCGCGTCAGTCGCCCGTCATGCCGACCCCGCAAGCCCCTTTCATCCACGAAGGGATCGCGGTCGCTGGGGAGCAGCTGGAGCGCATCGGGCCTGGGCTCCCTCGGTCTGGGGCGCGATGGATTCGATGGCCGCCCGCCACGATGCGTACTCCCCTCGCGCCGCCTGCCCCAGTCGAGGGCTCACTCGCCTCGGGCGAGAACTTGGTTGACAGCCTCATGGCGCCATCCTCGCTCTTTGCGAAACCCGGGACGGTCCACCGGATTCACTGATTGCATGCCGCCAGAATCACCAGGGATCCGACAGACTTCCATCCGTGCCATGACCAAACACCAAAGCGAAAACACGTCGTCCGCCGCCGCCAGGACAAGCGCGCAGGGCGTGCGAGCCGAGCAGTCCGAGCGCAAGCGCGCGGCCATCCTGAAAGCGTCGAAAGAGGTGCTGGCGCAAGGCTATGCAGAATTTTCGCTGCGCAAAGTGGCCGCCGCCGCCGGCGTGCGACTCAGCACCGTACAGCATCATTTCGGCGATCTGGAGTCGCTCATTCTTGCAACGATCGACTCCTCGACCGAGGAGTTCATGCGCTATTCCAGACAACTGGCGCAAGGCCAGTACGAGTCCCCGACCGATGACCTGAAGGTCTTCCTCGACGACGCCTGGACGTTTGTCCGTAACGTCAACGTGCGAAACCTCTACCTGGAAGTGTGGGCAATGGGCCGCCACCGTCCCGTCGTCGCGGACTCGATCAAGCGGATCTACACCGAATACATCCAGGCGTTGATCCTCATCCTGCGCAGGATCAACCCGAACCTGACGCAAACCGAAGCCCACACCACCGCCACGTTGATCTCCTGCCTGACCGAAGGCGCCATCGTGATGGCCCACTGGGGCAGCCAGGACGCCCCCGCCCTGGGCCTTCTTGGCATACGCCTGAAAGCCGCATGTCTTGCCCTTGTGGAACCGTCTGATGGATGTCGTGGCTCCATCTGAATCGATGCGTCGATCGGATTTTGCCACCGATGACAAGGCGGGCTCGACAGAGAACATTGCAGAAGGTCGGCACCAAGTTGACGGCTTTGTTGCCTGCAACGGACCAGCTGCCCCGTTGCAGCCCAAACCAAAATGGAGACTTGCGCCGGTCTCCGCGCTCGGGGCACAAACTGCTTAGTTGTTGTGCCGCGTGGTTGCCATGCGACGCCTCCCGACAGAAACCCGCCCTTCACAAGGGAGCGAGTTTTGCATTGCCATGGGCATGCTCACGGTGAACCGGCTGCCTGCCAAGCCGCGCGGCGAAGGTTCGATTCCCTCAGTTCACTCCACATGGTGCCGCAGCTCAGTGGACAGATCGCAGCGCGCCGGATTCATGCCCTGATATCCTCGCTCCGCTTCACCCGAGCCTTGATTGTGCATCGCAAAATGTTCAGCTAGAATTCAGGATCCTCATCTTCTGAAAAGGCGGCTTCGTGAGTTTGGATTCAGGCACCCGCTGTCGATTGCGCATCGACATGCATCACGTCTAACCGGATCGCAGCACGAACTCGCCCCGCTGGATCCTGTAGGACAGGATTCGGCACCCCTTCGAGCTTCGTCAAGAAGCCTCGGAAAGCCCCAACATCCCTGCCTTGATCGGCGGCACACGCTTCATGTGTGCATGCCACCCATGCCCACGAGCGCCCGGCATCTACCAATTGGAGGTGGCGATGCGCTTTTTGAAGTTTTTCCTGCAGTTTGTCAGCCCTCGCGGCGCCGTCGCTCGCCAGGCGTTGGCGCTTCGCCCTGCTCCTTCGGGACACAAAGATCGTCAAACGCGATGCTCTATCCAATGCACGATCGAACACGCAGGCGCGCCGAGAAGACGCGTGCATGCGTACCTGGTCGGCGCGGGATCTGACATACCCCACACCAAAGTCACTTGCACGACGGCTGAATTGAGCGCCGGCGCCCCGCTATAGCTGGCCCGATGTCGATACCCATCACTCGTCGAGCGGCTCGCCGGCCGCCTCGATCGCCTTATAAGCCGGGCCAAGGGCATTCTTCCGTGGCGCACCAAAAGTGGTTGTTGAAGAATCAGCGATTCCGATGCCGATACGCCGCGAGCGCGCAATAGCGCGCGCGCTTTACGTGCCGACCTGACGCCAGGCTTGGTGACGCCTCGGACATCACGCGTCTCTACCCAGAGACAGGCGGCAAGCCATGTCGGCTCAGGAAGCTGTGGACATACCAGGTCTTGCGCGGCGCCGCTCCCGCGCACAGAACCATGTGATCTTCAGTTTTGTCCTTGTGAAGCAGGCAGTTTCCGTGACTGCCTGCAAGCGTGTCGATTTCGCAGGCCTACGATGATTCAAATAATGAAAGACATTGCATTCATCGCAATTACGTTTGGTATTTTGTGCGCAACTATCCGTGCATCGCTAAAGCGGGAACAACGACGGAGAAGGAAGGATGAATCGAATGCACGCAGAAAGAAACCGACTCAGGTTTAAGTCATTAAACGCGCCGGGGCATCGCCCCGGCGTCGTGGGGATTGCAATCTGCCCCTGGCTAAGCTCAACGCCAACGCCAGTCCAAATGGATAAGTGCTCGCTAAGCGCGCCATAGCGAGAGGAGAATGCGCGACGTAGAGGATTCGAACCTCTGACCTATTGCTTAGAAGGCAATTGCTCTATCCAACTGAGCTAACGTCGCCCTGAAACCCGCCCCTCCCGACCACGCGCCGGGAGGATCCGCGCCCTATGCGACCAAGTTGCGGTCACGTTGCGGCCAAACTGCCGCCGCGCGATGGGTTTGATGCCCGGAAAGGCTCCGGGCGGGCGCATTTTACCTTGTTGCGCGAAGCAAGGGAAAAAGACGGGAAGGCTCCCCTATTCCTCGCCCAGGTCCGTGTGCGTGGACACCCAAAGCACCAGCGCGTCTTCCTTGCTGACGCTGATGACGCGGTGTCCCATGCGGCTGTCGATGTAGAAGCTTTCGCCCGCGCGCAGCCGGGCCGGCTCGTAGAACTCGGTGTACAGCTCGACCTCGCCGCTCAGCACGTAGACGAATTCCTCGCCATGGTGGCGGCTCCAATCCTGGAATTCCTCGAACGAGCGCGCTTTGACCCGGGTGTGGAAGGGCATCATGCGCTTGTGCGACAGCGCGGTGCATAGCAGGCGGTGGTCGTAGTACGGGGTTTCGTACTGGCGCCCTTCCCCCTGTCGGCCCAGGCTGCGGCGGCCGGTGCCCATGTGGGCGTCGGACGGGGTGAACAGCTCGGCCACGTCCAGATCCAGGCCGGCGGCGATCTTGATCAGGTTGTCATAGGTGGGCGACAGCAGGCCGTTCTCGATCTTGGACAGAGCGGACGCGGACACGCCGGTGGCCGCCGCCGCCTGCTTCAGCGTCCAGTCCCGCGCCTGGCGCAGGGCTCGCAGCCGTTGTGCCAACACGCTCTGTTTGTTGCCTTGCATCTGTACACCCTGTCAGCGCGACCGGCGCTCCCGCCACCAGTCGCGCGCTTGATAAGACCAATATGTGAGCTGGACCGCCGCCCGGCCCAGCGCGCCGCCGTTCCAGGCCAGTCCGAAGGGCTGGAACAGCTGATAGCGGTGGCTGTCGCCGGTGATGCCCTCGGCCACCACGCGGCCGCCGATGGAGGCGGTGTTCATGCCATGCCCGCCAAAGGCCGTGCAGTACCAGACGTCCGGCGCCAGCAGGCCGATCTGCGGCATCAGGTGGCGCGCGTAGGCCATGCGTCCCGACCAGGCGGTTTCCACGCGCAGGCCCTGCAATTGCGGGTAAACCGACAGCAGTTCGCGGCGCAGCGTCTCGGCCAGGTCGGGCGGGTCGTCGATCCGGGTGGTGATTCTACTGCCCCAGCCGATGCGCCCGCCATCGAGCACCCGGTAGTAGTTGCCGGCGCGGCGGTCGTCGCCGATGGCGGCGTCGCTGCGGATGGCTTCGCGCACGCGCTCGCCCAGCGGCTCGGTCAGCATGATGTAGGTGGCGATGGGCAGCATGGCCCGTCGCAGCGCGGGTTGCAGCGCGCAGGTGTAGCCGCCCGTGGCCAGCACCACGGTGCGCGCCTCGACCCGGCCGCCGGCGGTGGCGACCTGCTTGACCGCGCCGTCCAGCGCCAACTGCTGCGCCGGCGTATCCTCGTGGATGCGCACGCCCAGCCTCGCGCACTCCCGCGCCAGGGCGCGCGCGTAGTTGAGCGGATGGAAATGGAAGGACGTGGGATCGTCCACGCCCTGGAAATAGGCCTCGGTCACCAGCCGCTCGCGCAGCTGGGCGCGCGACAGCACGCGCACGTCGCGTTCGAAAACGCGCTGCTGTTCCTCGCACCAGCGCTGCAGCGCGTCGCCGGCGTCGTAGCGCACCACGCGCAGGCGGCCGTCGACCTTGTGGGCGTCGCGGATGTCCAGGTCGCGGATGTTGGCGCGGATGATCTCCACGCCCTCCATCGACAGCCGGTAAAGCGCGCGGTAATGATCCTCGTCCACATGGCGGCGGATGGCGTCGGCGCCGGCCGAGAACGCGGGCGAGACCGAGCCGCCGTTGCGGCCCGAGGCGCCCCAGGCGATGCGGCTGCCTTCCAGCAGCGTGACCTGCCGGCCGCGCCGGGCCAGTTCCAGCGCGACCGACAGGCCGGCCAGGCCGCCGCCCACCACGCAGACCTCGGCGCTTTCCGGGCCTGCCAGGGCCGGATAGCGGGTTTGCGGGTCGGACAGCGTGCGCTTGTAGTAGGTGTCGGCGTACTCGGTGGGCATGGTGCTCGGCGGCGTCCGTTCTAGTTGAGGCTGGCGCCTTGCAGGCCGCCGGCCAGCCGCTTTTCCAGCCAGTTGGCCAGGCGCAGCAGCGGATAGCAGTACAGGAAATAGATGGCCGCGATCATGGCGTAGATGAACAGCGACTTGGCCGGGAAGGTGATGATGAAGACCTCGCCCTGGCGCGTCAGCTCGGTGATGCCGACCACGGACAGAATGGCCGTGCTCTTGATCAGCATGACGTACACCCCGCTCATGGGCTGCACGATCAGCCGCAGCGCCTGCGGCAGGATCACCAGCCGCAGGATCTGCAAGGGCTTCAGGCCCAGCGTCATGGCGCCCTCGGTCTGGCCGCGCGGCACGGCCTCGATGGCGCCCCGGATGATCTCGGCCACGTAGCAGGAAGTGTAGACCGACAGCGACACGAAGGCCGCCGTGGCCGAGTCCCAGTGCAGCCAGGCGATGCCGGAGCTGGGCAGCACGAAGTAGAAGATATAGAGCTGCACCAGGAACGGCGTGCCGCGCAGCACGTGGATATACAGCCCCAGCAGCTGGTGCAGGCCGCGGATGCGGTAGCTGCGAACCACGCCGATGACGAAGCCCAGCAGCGAGCCGGCGATGATGGCGAAGAACGAGATCTTCAGCGTTTCCCAGAAGCCCTTGAGCAGGAAGGGCAGCACCACGCCGGCGGTCGAAAGGTAAGATTCCAGCATGCTCACCTCGCGTTCCAGGCCGGGCCGGCCAGCCACAAGCTGACGCCGCGCGACAGCAGCAGCATGACGCCGTAGATCAGCAGATAGCCCGCGGCGATGGTCAGGAAGCTCTCGTTGGGAACGATGCGCTCGCTGTTCATCTGCACGCCGGCGGCCACCAGCTCGAACACGGTGATCAGCGACAGCAGCGAGGTGTCCTTGATCAGCACTGCCGTCTGGCCCAGCAGCGGCGGCAGCGTGTTGGCGAAGGCCTGCGGCAGCACCACGTAGCGCAGGCGCTGGCCGTAGTTCATGCCGCAGGCCTTGGCGCCCTCGACCTGGCCGCGCGGCACCGACTCGATGCCGACGCGGATGATCTCGCTCATATAGGCCGCGTGGTGCAGCGTCATCGCCATGATGCCCAGCGCCATCTCGCTCCAGCCCTTGGCGCCGGGTATCAGCATGGGCACCGCGTAATAGACCAGATAGATCTGCACCAGCAGCGGCGTGGCGCGCACGAACTGCACATAGCCGGCCACCGGCCGCCAGCAGGGCGCGCGCGGCGACATGCGCGCCAGCGCCAGCGGGATGCCGGCAAGCACGGACAGCGCCAGGCTGGCGCCGGCCGCGATCAGCGTGTTGGCCAGGCCGGCGGCGAACTGGCCCGCGTACTGGCTGACGATGCGCCAGTTGTAGTAGTCGATCAACCAATCCATGCGCGCTGCCCCTGGCGGACGGCCTCAGTGCTCTTTCTTCCAGTCAGTGGAGTACCAGTACTTCACCTGCTCGGGCAGCGTGTTGTCGGCGGTCTTGAGCGTCTGCCAGTTGTCGAGCCAGAACTTCAGGCGGAAGGCGTTGGGCGCCACCGCGAAGGCCAGCGGCTCGCGCACCATGATGCCGTCCAGCACGCGCAGGTTGCCGAAGTCCATCAGGAACTGGTTGGCGGTCGACATGGACATGATGCCGGCGTCCAGCCGCCCGCTGGACAGCGCCTGGCCGACCGGCGCGCTGCCGCCGGAGAATTCCTTGAGCGTGGCCTTGGGCAGCATCTTCTTGCCCACTTCAGCGTAGGTGCTGGCGCCCAGCGCGCCCACCGTGACGCCGGCCTTGTCCAGCTCGGCGTAGCGCTTGTAGGGCGAATCCTTCGGCACCACGGCCACCGTCTCGGCGTAGAACATCGGCGCCGAGAACAGCACCTGGGCCGCGCGCTGCGGCGTGGGCGTCATGTCCGCCGCCACCATGTCGGCCTTGCCCGACAGCAACGCGGGGATCAGGCCCTTCCACTCGTAGTCCTGCAGCACCAGCTTCACGCCCAGGTCGTCGGCCATGCGCTGGGCCACCTCGACCGCCAGGCCGGTGCGCTTGCCGTTCTTGTCCATGAAGCTCATCAGCGGTCCGGAGGTCTGCACCGCCACCCGCAGCTCGCCGCGCTTGATGATGTCGCCCAGCTCGTCGGCCTGCGCCGGCAGCGCCGCCGACGCCGCCGCCCAGGCCACGCAGGCCGTGCCCAGCCATTGCTTGATCTTGAACATGCTCTACCCCTTGAATGTGTGGTCTGACGTCATTCCGGGCCTGCCATCCGCGCGCCGGCGGCGCCCGGTTTCGCCGGGCCGGCGCGCATGCCGCTCGCTGGCGGCGACTGTATCGGCCTTGCGCCGCCGCTACAGGATCTTCTCCAGGAACGCCCGCGTGCGAGCCTCCCGGGGACTGCCGAACACCTCGGCCGGCGTGCCGGCCTCGATCACGCGGCCGGCGTCCATGAACAGGGCGCGGTCGGCCACGTCGCGGGCGAAACCCATTTCATGGGTCACCACCGCCATGGTCATGCCGTCGCGCGCCAATGCGCGCATCAGCTCCAGGATGCCGCCCACGGTCTCGGGATCGAGCGCCGACGTGGCCTCGTCGAACAGCATGAGCTTGGGATCCATGGCCAGCGCGCGCGCGATCGCCACGCGCTGCTGCTGGCCGCCGGACAGCTGGCTGGGATAGCGGGCGCCGTAGTCGGCCATGCCGACGCGGCCCAGCAGCTCGCGGGCGTAGCGCTCGGCCTGGGCGCGGTCGCGGCCGCGCACCACGCGCTGCGGCAGCGCCACGTTGTCGAGCGCGTTGCGATGCTGGAACAGATTGAAGTGCTGGAACACCATGCCCACGTCGGTGCGCCAGCGATTGATGTCGGTGGCGGGATCGGTCAGGGACACGCCGTCCACCGTGATGGCGCCGCTGTCGATGGTCTCCAGGCCGTTGAGCGTGCGCAGCAGCGTGCTCTTGCCCGAGCCGGACGGGCCGACCACCACCATGACCTCGCCCCGGCGCAGCTCGCAGTCGATGCCGGCCAGCGCCAGGTAGGCGGGCTGCCCGTCGCGCCGGTAGGTCTTGGTGACTGCCTGGACTCGCAGCAGGGGTTCAACGGCCATCAATGCTCCCGATCGGGTGACGCGGGATGCGGCGCAAGCGCGCCGGCATCCGGGGGGTTTCGCATTTACAGCTTGAGTTTCGTATAGTAAATTTTTTTCCGAAATCGCCACTTAGGCATAACCCTGCCCCGCACCGCTACCCAAGGAACCGGCATGGACACTTCATCTGACATCCTGCGCGCGCTCGGACTCGATCCGGCCGCGCTCACCGGCGGCACGCTGGCCGCGCGCAGTCCCATCGACGGCGCCGAGCTGGCGCGGGTGCGCGAACACAGCGTGGCCCAGGCGCATGCCGCCATCACCCGCGCCCGTCAGGCCAGCCTGGCCTGGCGCGACGTGCCGGCGCCGCGCCGTGGCGAGCTGCTGCGCCTGTTCGGCGAAACCCTGCGCGGCCACAAGCGCGAGCTGGGCCGGCTGGTGAGCCTGGAGGCCGGCAAGATCCTGGCCGAGGGCGAAGGCGAAGTGCAGGAAATGATCGACATCTGCGACTTCGCCGTGGGCCTGTCGCGCCAGCTGTACGGCCTGACCATCGCCTCCGAGCGTCCCGGCCACCGCATGATGGAGACCTGGCATCCGCTGGGCGTGGTGGGCGTGATCAGCGCCTTCAACTTCCCGGTGGCCGTGTGGTCCTGGAACGCCGCGCTGGCGCTGGTCTGCGGCAATGCCGTGGTGTGGAAGCCGTCGGAGAAAACGCCCCTGACCGCGCTGGCCTGCCAGGCGCTGTTCGCGCAGGCCGCGCAGCGCTTCGGCGATGCGCCGGCGGGACTTTCCGAAGTGCTGATCGGCGGCCGCGAGATCGGCGAGGCGCTGGTCGATTCGCATGCCGTCGCCCTGGTGTCGGCCACCGGCTCGACCCGCATGGGCCGCCAGGTCGGCCCGCGCGTGGCGCAGCGCTTCGGCCGCGTGCTGCTGGAGCTGGGCGGCAACAACGCCATCATCGTCGGCCCCAGCGCCGACCTGGACATGGCCGCGCGCGGCATCGTCTTCGGCGCCATCGGCACGGCCGGCCAGCGCTGCACCAGCACGCGCCGCCTGATCGTGCACGACAGCGTGGCCGACGAGCTGCTGCGCCGCCTGCACCAGGCCTACGCCAGCGCCCCCATCGGCAATCCGCTGGACGCCGGCACGCTGGTCGGCCCGCTGATCGACCGCGCTTCCTACGACGCGATGCAGTCGGCGCTCAAGGCCGCGGTCGAACAGGGCGGCAAGGTCACCGGCGGCGAGCGCGCGCTGGCCGAACAGTATCCCGACGCCTGGTACGTGCGCCCCGCCATCGCCGAGATGCCGGGCCAGACCGACGTGGTCTGCCACGAGACCTTCGCGCCCATCCTCTACGTGATCCGCTACACCGACTTCGCCCAGGCCCTGGCGCTGAACAACGCCGTGCCGCAAGGCCTGTCCTCGGCCATCTTCACCAACGACCTGCGCGAAGCCGAGACCTTCCTGTCGGCCTCGGGCTCGGACTGCGGCATCGCCAACGTCAACATCGGCACCTCGGGCGCCGAGATCGGCGGCGCGTTCGGCGGCGAGAAGGAAACCGGCGGCGGCCGCGAATCGGGCTCGGACGCGTGGCGCAACTACATGCGCCGCGCCACCAACACCATCAACTACTCGCGCCAGCTGCCGCTGGCCCAGGGCATCAAGTTCGGCGAATAGGGACGGCGCGCCGAACGGGATACGAAAGCCGTGTTGCACTTGCCCATAGTCTTTTACACATGACGCAGGCATCACGCTGCGGGGCCGCGCGGAGCCGGCTTTGCCGGTCCGCGGCGGCGCCCCCTGGAGTGGGCCGCCCAGCTGGGGGAGCGCGTAGCGCTTCGGGGGTGGGCCTTTCTCTTAATGCTACATTGCCTCGTCCCCTCAATCCGTCCCGCCCCATGAGCTTCCACCGCCCGAGCCACGCCCTCCCCGCCCTGCACGTCCTGTCCGCCGCCCTGGCGCTGGGCATGGCCGGCACGGCCACGGCCGGCGTGTCCTACCGACTGGACCGCCCTTCGGCCGCCCCCGGCGACACCGTCACCATCGAGGCGGTCTACTTCAACGAAGGCAATGCCCGCGCCACCTGGGAGGCGCCGCCGGAACTGGTGCTGCAATGGCGCGGCCAGGACGGCCAGATCGTGCGCAGCCTGGCCCGCCTGCAGGGCGGGCAGGCGCGCTACAGCGTGCCGGTGAACAACTTCGCGCGCCTGGCCTGGTCGGCCGAGGTGCCCGCCAGCGCGCGCGGGCTGCAGGCCGTTTCCATCGAGGGCCAGCCCGCCATGATGGCGCTGGACGCCACCGGCCGCGACAGCGGCACGCTGGCCAGCACGCCTGCTCAGGGTCCGGTGGTGGACGCGCGCAGCGGCCAGCCCGTGCCCGCGCCCGAAGTCGCCGCCGCCGGCGCCTCGCCGCAGGGCGGCCCCTCGCCCGACGCGTCCGCCGCGCCCGGCCAGGCGGACGCCTTCTCGCGCTTTCGCAGCGCGATATCCGAATACAAGCCCGTGTATTTCGACATCGGCACGCGCGGCAAGACCACCGCGCGCTTCCAGATCAGCGCCAAGTACCGCCTCTTCAGCCCGGCCGCCAACCGGCCCGCGAACTGGTACGAGAATTTCTATCTGGGATACACCCAGACCTCGCTCTGGGATCTGCAGAGCGACTCGATGCCCTTCATCGACACCACCTTCAATCCCAGCGTGTTCTGGCTGTCCGACAATCTCTGGTCCTCGGAAAGCCAGAACTGGCGCCTGGGGGTGAACGTCGGCGCGGAGCACAATTCGAACGGCAAGGACGGCCCCGATTCGCGCTCGGTCAACGACGGCTATGTCGAACCGCGTTTCCACTATCGCCTCGACAGTGGCAGCACGCTGACCTTCGCGCCCAGGATCAAGGCCTATTTCGGCGTGGCCAGCGAGAACCCGGACTACGCCGACTACGCCGGCCGCATCGACTGGCAGCTGCGCTGGGCCCAGGACAACGGCGCCGTGGTCACGGCCCTGTACCGGCAGGGCGACCAGCAGCGCCGCACGACCCAGCTGGACTTCGCCTGGCCGCTGCAGCGCACCTGGCTGAACATGAACGGCTACCTGCACCTGCAGTATTTCAACGGCTACGGCGAAACGCTGCTGGGCTACAACCGGCGCGAGGACTCGCAGTTCCGCGTGGGCCTGTCCATCGTGCCCTGAGGCCCGGCGGCCCATGCCGGCTCGCGTTGCGGCCCGCGCGCCCTTCAAGGCGCGCGGGCCGCAACGCTTTCATTCCACCGCCAGCTCTTCCCAGCCCAGCTCGCGCGTGCGCGCCAGCGCCTCGGTGACTTGCCGCGCCGCATCGCGCGCGGCCTCGGCCAGGGGCTGGCCGGCCAGCAGCGCGGCGGTGATCGCGGCCATGAATACGTCGCCGGTGCCATGCACCGACGGCGGAATGGCGATCTCCGGATGGCTGACCACCGTGACCTCATCGCGCGTCACCACGGCCAGGCGCAGCGTGCCGGGCTCGGCCTGGGCCGGCGCGGCGCTGGTGGCCACGATCCAGCGCGGGCCGCGCGCGATCAGTTCGCGGGCGGCGGCGACCACCTCGTCCAGCGAGCCCAGCTTGCGGCCGACCAGCAGCTCCAGCTCGAAATGATTGGGCGTCATGCCGTCGGCATGCGGCACCAGCAGGTCGCGGTATTGCGCGACCAGGCCCTCGTTCACGTACAGCCCGTCGTTGCGGTCGCCCATGACCGGATCGATATGCACCTGGATGTCGGGCCGGGCGGCGCGCAGCGCCGGCAGCCAGCGCGCCAGCGCGTCCGCCTGGGCCGGCTGGCCCAGGTAGCCGCAGACCACGGCCCGCGCCACGCGCGTCACGCCCCGGTCTTCCAGACCCTGCAACAGGCCGTCGAACCAATCCATGGGCACGGCCCCGCCGTGCAGCGTCGGATAGTGCGGCGTGTTGCTCAGGATCACGGTGGGCACGGCCAGCGCGCGCCAACCGGCCTTGCGGAACACCGGCATGGCGGCGTTGTTGCCGACGCAGCCATAGACGACCTGGGATTGGATGGAAATGATGTCCACCTGGACGGTGGCGGCGGGCAGCGCTGCGCCTGGCGTTGGGGCAGCGGAAGTTGCGGTCATGCTGCAAGCTCCTCGGGGGAACGGATAGGGGATCGCCGCCAGCCGGCGGCGTCCGCTTATTCTAGTCCCGCCCCCGGCTACTCTCCCGGCCGGGCCGTGACCAGCCAGCCGGCGCCATCCAGCACGGCGCTGTCCAGCCCCGTCAGATGCGGCAGATAGGGATAGGCCAGCGCCGACACGATCTGGCATTGCGCCAGCTGCGGGTGCTCGGCATTGAGCAGGTACTGCAGGCCGCCCGCCGCCGAGGGCACGCGCAGCAGCGCGGTCTCGCCGCGCGCCAGCCAGGCATTGCCCAGCGCGCGCGTGGCCTGCAGGTCGGTGAGCCAGTTGGCCGGCGCATCGCTGTCCTGTATCGCGCTCTCCGGCGCGACGACCTCCAGCAGGAAGTAATGGCGCGGCAGCGCGCGCGGGTGCGCCACCTCGGCCTGGGCCAGCCGCGCGAACACGGCGGCGGCCGGACTGGCGTCCAGCACCACCACCGGCGCGCCGGGGCCATGCCAGCGGCCTGGCGGCCTCCCGCGGGGCCGCAGGTCCTGGCTGTTGCTCAAGCGCCAAAGCGCGATCATGGGCCGTTTCCTTCGTCTATGTTGACCAGCCATTGCTCGATCATCGCCGCATACCGGCCGTACTGGCACAGCAGCAGCGGCACCCGGCCGTGCAGGCGACGCTTGGGCTGGCACAGCCAGCGGTGCGCCAGCTCGCGCTCGCCGAAGACCAGCTCGGCCAGCCACGCGACCCGCAGCGCGCGATAAAGCACGCGCAGATCGGCCAGGTCCAGGCTGGCCTCGCGCGCCGCCTCCCGCGCGCGGCCCGGCTCGGCTTCCGGCACCAGCGGGAACCATCGGCGCATCTCGTCGGAAAAGGTGGCGCGCAGCGCCTGAATCAGGGCCGCCGCGCTCTGGACGCTGACGGGCGGATCAGCCTGGCCCAGCGCCTGCAGCAGCCTGTCATCCAGGCGCCGCGCCAACGCGGGCACAGGCTCCGGCGCCTCAGGGCTTGGCGCTCGCGACGGCGCCGCCGGTCGCCGGGGCGGCCGCGGTTTGCTCGAAGGCGGCATTGAGGGCCGCGCCATCGATACTGACGGTTCCCGCATTCAGCAAGCCCTCCAGATAAGCGCGCGCGGCAAGTTCCTGACGCTGGCTGCGCAGCGCGGCGCGCAGTTCGCCCTTGACCTGATCGAACGGAGTCACGCTGGCCGGACGCAGGTCCGCCAGCTTCAGGATATGAAAGCCCGCGGCGGACTGCACCGGGGCCGACACGTCGCCGGTCTTGAGTTGCTCGACCGCCGGGCGCATCTCCGGCGTCAGCTGGGCCAGCGGCAAAAAGCCGATGTCGCCGCCCTGTTCGCGGCTGCTGGCATCCTGCGAATTGGCGCGCGCCAGCGCGGCGAAATCGGCCTTGGGAGCCTGGGCCCGCTTGACCAGTTCCTGCGCCTGCTTGCGCGCGGCGGCCACGGCCTCGGCGTCGCCCAGCGGGGCCGGCAGGAAGATCTGGCTGACGCGGTACAGCGCGGGCTGGGCCAACTGCGGCTTGGCGCGCTCATACGCGGAGGCCAGGTCGGCCTCGGTCGGATAGTCGTCGGGCGCGCGGCTGACGGATTCCAGGTAGCTCTGCATCAGGATCTGTTCCTGCGCCGCCTGGAAAGCGCGCTTGACCTCGGGCTTGTCCTGCCACCCCTGCACCCGCGCCTGTTCGATCAAGGCCTTCTCGGCGAGCCGGGCGCGCAGCCATTGATCCAGGCCCGCGCGATTGTCCTTGAGCTGCGCGCGCGCCTGCGGCGGCAGCGCCTGCAGCTGGCGCTGCAGCTCGTCCCGATCCACCTGCACCGCGCCCAGCGTGGCCACGGCCGGCGGTTTGACGCCGGCGGCGGGCGCGGCGGCCGCCGCCGGCTTGGCGGCGGCTTGCGGCGCGGGCTTGCTTTCGCTGCTCTGGGCGGGACTGCCGCGCATCAGCGCGACCGCGCCGGCCGCGCCGGCGACCAGCAGCACGGCGGCGGCGATACGGACTTTCGTGGGCTGTTTCAGGATGCTGTTCATGGTCTGTCTCACAAGCTGGCAAGCGCTCGCGGCGGGCGGCGGACACGGACCGGATCCGCCATCGCGGACGCCGGCCCGGGGCGCCGCCCCGCGGGCCTTAGTGCGTCGTCGGCTCGGCCGCGGATTCGGCCTGCGCCTCGGACAGCGATTCCTGGGACTGCCCGGCTTCCTCGCCGGCGCCCGGCGTGGCGTTGGCGCGCAGGAACAGCAGGAATTCCTGCAGCAGGCGGTCCCACAGTTCGGTGGTGGCGAGCAGATAATTCTCGGACACGCCGCCGGCCACGATCACGTCCAGTTCCAGCACCAGGAAGGCGCCTTGCACGGTCAGCCGGGCGAAGCGCTTTTCCACGTTCCAGCGCTCGGCCAGGCCGGCCGGCAGCTCGCCCTGCACGCGCAGCGCGCAGCTCAGCGTGTAGTCCAGGAACTGGCCTTCCGGCAGGGCCGGGTTGCCCATGCGCGCGGCAAAGCCCACGCCCTGGCTGGCGCTGAGCAGCTGCACCATGCCGTTCTGCTCGGACACGGTGACGCGGTAGCCGGCCGATTGCAGCACTTCCTGCAGGCGTTCGGCGCTCACGTCGAGAATCAGGTTGGAGTCGGTCATCGTCATTTCCTTGCGGGTTTATTTGGTTTGGGCCTGCATCGCTGCCGAGGCCGGGACCTGCGCGTCGTACAGCTTGTCGCCGTACTCCTGCGCCTGTTCCTCGAACTTCACGCGCGCGCTGCGGGCGAAGGGCTGGCGCATGGCCATCATGTCGCCCGTGCTGACGCGCTCGTAGGCGTTCAGGATGTCCTTGCCGGCCTGGTACATCTCGCGGTTCTTGGCGACGCAGCTCTTGACCTGCTCGTCGCGCTGGGCCAGCGCGCCGGCCAGCTTGGCGCGCTCGCTTTCCTTGGTGCGCGCCAGGACCAGCAGCTCGTCGTAGGCGCCCTTGAACTTGCCCAGCTGGGCGTTGCTGGCGGCGATCTGCGACTGGGCGCTTTCCAGCACGGCGCTCTGCTGCTGCGACAGCTTCTCGGCCTGGCCCTGGGCGCGGGCAAGCTGACCGCGCAAGGCTTCCAGCTCCTTCTGCGCCGCATCGCGCTGCGCCTCGGCCGCCGCCTTGGCGGCGTTGACCTGGGCCTGCTCGCTCTGCATCTGCTGCAGCTGCTGCGTGGTGCTGCGCAGCTGCGCGCGCAGCTTCTCTTCCATGCTTTCGGCTTGCGCGGCGCCGCCCAGCGTCAGGCCCGCGGCGCACAGCGCCGCCATGGCCGCCAGCCGGCGGCCGCGCCCGGCCGACAGCGGCGCGGACCGGCCGGATTCATCCCATACGGTGTGCATGTCCATGGCCTCAGAACCTGGCGTTGATCTCGAACTGCATGGTGTCGATGGCCAGCGGCGCGCCGTAGACTTCCTTGGTGCTCATCCAGCGCAACACGCCATAGACGTTCTTGTCGAAGGCGTAGCTGCCGCCGATGTAGTAGCCGCGCGCGTTGGTGCCGCCCTGGTGGAACGACGAATCGTTGAAGCCGTCGGGCAAGGCATCCGGCTGGATGTACTTGTAGCCGACGAAGGCCAGCCAGTCGCCCTTCTCCTTCAGGTCGAACGAACGGCCCAGCGTGGCCTGCAGCATCCAGGCGTTCGGACCGCTCTGCACTTCGCCGTTCTCGTTGAAGTTGTTGACCAGATGACCCTGCGAGCGGCTCCAGATCTTGCCCTTGCTGTAGGCCAGATTGCGGATGTAGTTGCCGTTCAGGCGCAGGCCCAGGCCGTCGAACACGCGCGTATCCCAGCGCAGGTTCACGTCCAGCAGGTCGAACTTGGACGCCAGGCCCACGAACTGCGGCTGCGGCGTGGCGCCGGGGTTGGCCGGATTGGCCATGATGTCGCGCAGCAGGAACAGCGTGTTGCCCTTCTGCATGAAGGCCGGACGCGACCAGTCGGTGTCGCAGTTCTGGTCGCCGTTCCACGGCGAGCAGGGGCTGGAGCGCTTGCCCGCGATATTGTCGAAGTGGTAGTAGGCCAGCGAGCCGCGCAGCGTGTTCCTGTTGTTGACCTTCCACTCGGCGCCGGCCTGGGCGGCCAGCAGCCATTTGTCCTCGCTCTTGCCTTCCTTGAAGGACGACGAGTTCCAGCCGTTGGCGCTGTACTCGGTGGAGAAGGCGCCCAGCGTGCCGAACAGCGTCACGTCGCGGCCCTGCAGCGGGTGCTTGAAGATCGCGGCCACGCCGTCGAAGTTCAGGTCGTTCGAGAACAGCATGTCGGTGGAATCGAACGGATTGCCGATGCGTCCGCCGGTGACGGTGGCCCACTTGGTCGGACGGTAGGTCAGGTAGGCCTGGTCCAGCCAGATGTCCTTCTTGGACATGCCGCCGCCCAGCGTCTGCGAGGTCGACACCGGGCTGTCGTCGCTGCCCGTGGCCAGGCGGATGCCGGCGGTCCAGGACTCGGACAGCTCGGCGCGCACGCCCAGGCGGGCGCGCACGCGCAGCTGGTTGCGGCGGTCTTCGCGCGTGTTCAGCATCGGCGGGTAGCTGTTGCCGCCTTGCGGATTGACGTCGTACGGCCCCTTGGCGTTCAAGCGCGCGAAATCGGTGATTTCGTTGCTGTTGCTGCCCGAGTACAGGCGCGACTCGTCGCGCACGCGCACATCGCCCTCGACCGTGATGCGCGAAACCCAGTCGGGGAAGGTGTTCGGCTGGGCCCAGTTCTCTTCCTTGGCCTGGGTCATCACTTCGGCCTTGACCTCGTCGCGGATCTGGTCGCGCACGGTCTGCGGGATGTACGGCACGCGCACGTCGCCAGCCTGCGCCACGGCGGCGCCACGGTCATTGCCGGTCGCGCGCGCGCTCTTGGCCTCGGCCTCGGCCTGCGCCACCAGCGCGTCGGCCTGGTCCTGCTTGATCACGCCCTGCTGCACCAGCAGGCGGATCAGGTTGACGGTCGCGTTCTCGGACGGGGCCGGCGCGGCCTGCGCCGGCAGCGCCACGGCGCCCGCGGCGGCCAGGGCCAGCGCGGCGGCCAGTCGGTTGAGTTGGAACTTCATTGTCTTGACACTCCAGGGATCTGTTCGGTTCGTGATTTCAGGAGGGACGGCGGCCGGTCAGCGAGGCGCGGATGGGCATGCTGACCGAGGCCGGCGGACGTTCGTCCAGCGCAGGCACCGCGCGCAAGGCCGCCACCACGCGGGCGTCGACGTCCGCATCGCCGCTGGACTTGGTGAGCTCGACGCGCGTGACCTGCCCGCTCGCCGTCAGCCAGATGTTGGCCTGCAGGCGGAAGGTCAGGTTGCGGGTGCGCTCGTCCTCGCGCAGGATCTTCTGCAGCGCGTAGGCGAGGTACTGGCTGTACGTGGCGTTGCCGGCGCGGCCGCCGCCGCCGCCCGACATGCCCTTGCCCTGACCGGCGCCGATGTTGAAGGCGTCGTTGCCGGCCTGCGCGTCGCCATCGATCTGCATCGGGTTGGCGAGGTCGTCGGCCGGCCGAGGCGGCGCCTCGTCCTGCGGCTTGGGCGGCTCGGGCGTGGGCACGGGCTCAGGCTCGGGCACGGGCTGCTGCTCTTCCTTGGGCTGCTCGGGCTCCGGCGGTTTCTCGGGCTCGGGCGGCGGCGGAGGAGGCGGCGGCAGCGGAATGATGGCCGACACCTTCGGCGGCTCGCGCCGCACGCCGGACATGTCATTGGCCCAGCGCCACAGCAGATAGGCCGCGGCGGCCAGCGCCACGGCCACCGCCGCCAGCTTCAGCCAGCGCAGCGCCGGACGCCGCGCGCGCGGGGAATCGGATTCAGGAAACGACATGACGTTTGCCTCGGCCCCTATTGCGGCTTGCCGGTGACCAGGCCGACCTGGGCGAGTTCCAGGCGGCGCAGCAGATCCAGCACTTCCACGACCTTCTGGTACTGCACGGCGGCGTCGCCGCGCACGATGACCGGGAAGTCGGGATTGAGCGCTTTCTCGGTGCGCAGCCTGTCCTCCAGCTCGGGCAGGGTGACGGGATAGGCGTCCAGGAAGACCTGGCCGGCATCGTTGACGGAGATCGCCTTGGTCTTGGGTTGCGACAGGGCCATCGAAGAGCTGGCCTTGGGCAGGTTGACCTTGATGCCGGCGATCTGCGCGGTGGCGGTCAGGATGAACATGACCAGCACCACCATCAGCACGTCGACCAGCGGCGTGATGTTGATGCCGTCGACGGGCGCGTCGTCGTCATCATCCTGGGCGGCGGATACGGAGGCCATGGGATCTCCTTATGCTTCGGCGGCGGCGGGCTGCGCGTCGCGGACCGCGGGGCGGCCGGCAGCGCGCGGCGCGGGATGGTGGGCGGCTTCCTGTTCCTGCGTCTCGCCATGCACTTCGGCCAGGCGCGTGACGAACTCGTCGACGAACACGCGCATATCGGCGCTGACTTCCTTGTTGCGCGAGACCAGGCGGTTGTAGCCAAACAGGGCCGGGATGGCGACGAACAGGCCCATGGCGGTGGCCAGCAGCGCGGCGGCCATGCCGGGCGCGATGGCGTTGATGTTCACGTCGCCGGCCATGGCCGTGCCCAGGAACACCACCATGATGCCCAGCACCGTGCCCAGCAGGCCGATGTACGGGCCGCCGGCGATGGCGTTGGACAGCGAGCCAAGCTTGGCGCCCAGCACCTGGTTTTCCTTGGTGCGCACGGCGTCCATCGAGGCGCGGATGGCTTCGATGGTGGCGGCCGAGATCGAGCTGGTGTCGGCGCCCTGCTCGCGGCGGGTGCGGATTTCATTGACCGCCACGCGGTACAGGCGCCACAGCGAGGCATGCTCCAGCGAGCGCGCCAGGTTGGCGTCGTCGGCCAGCAGTTCCAGGCGCTTGCCGACCTTGGCGAACGATTCGCGGAAGGCGTCGTTGGCACGGGCCACGCGGGCCACGTTGCGGCTCTTGCGAATCATGATGAACCAGGACTGCACCATCATCACGACCAGGATGGCGATGATGACCCAGGCGTCGATCGGCACGGCCTTGAGCAGGAAGCCCAGGCCGCCGAAACCGAAGCCGGACTGCTCTTCGTCGGTGCCATAGGCCACCAGGCGCGATTCGGCGCCCTGCGCGGTGGCGTCGGCCAGGATCAGCGCGGCGGGGCGGGCGATCTTGGACAGGCGCACTTCGTCGATGGCGCCCACGAACGGCGCATAGACCGGACGGGCGGGCGCGGCTTCGGCCGGCGCCTGACCGTCGGCGGCGGGCGCGGCGGAGGCAGCTGGGGCGGCGGCCGGAGCCGGCACGTCACCGCCCAGGGCGGCGACGGTGTTCAGCGGCGGCAGGCTGGCGGCCAGCGACGACGAGACGCGGCCATTGACGTACAGGTTTACCTTGCTGCCGTCGGCCGTCACGGCCACGTGCTGCCAGGCTGCCGGGGCCAGGGGCTGGCCGGGCTGGCTGCGCTGGCCGTTGACCTCGACGAAGGGCACGCCTTGATTGATACCGACCAGCAGCGAATTGCCGGCGTCGCGGCGGGCATAGATCAGCTGCTCGCCTGCGGGTTGGTCGGCGCGCACCCAGGCGCTGAACGTGAAGGAACCGGCGGCCGGGATGGCCAGCGAGGGGCTCGCGGGCAGCATCAGCGGCGCGCCGCCGGCGAACTGCGCGGCGCGGCCGATCACGCCGTCCACCGCGGCGGTGGTCGGGGTCTGGGCGTGGTTGCTGTAGGCGGTGGTGTCGCGCGGCGGCGCGCCGGCGGCGCCGTCGAAGTGGTAGACCAGCGTGTAGTTCGGGTCGAAGGTCAGCTGGCCGTTGGCCGAGGCCGGGGCCTTCTGGTTGCCGTAGTACATCCAGATGTCCTGGCGCTGGCCGTCGGCCAGCTCGGGCACGTCCACCCAGATCAGGGCGATGCCCAGCAGCGGATCGAAGGCTTCGAGCTGATGGTTCAGCACGGTCTGATCATCGGCCGCGACGAAACGGATGTCGGCGCCCTTCTCGCTGATGCCGTCGAAGGTGAAGTTGCCGGTGTGCAGGCGCACCAGCAGCGGCGAACGGCCGGCGGAGCCGCCCAGCGGCGCGCCTTGCGGCGTGGTGTCCACGGTGATCTGCTTGCGGTATTGCCAGTCGGCCTGCCACCAGGCGTTGGCGGCCGCCGGCGCTAGGCCGGCCAGCACGGTCAGTAGGAACATCAGTAAACGTTGCATGGTCAGGACTCCGGGAGGAATGCGGTTGCGTGCGCGCTCAGAAGCTGGCGCGCAAGTTGAAGTTCAGGCGGGGATCGTGTTTGCGGGTGTTGGGACCGTCCTTGAGCGGGTAGCCCCAGTCCAGCGAGCCGCTCAGCCAGTCCAGCACCTGCATGCGGGTGCCCAGGCCCACGCTGGCCAGCGAGTAGCTGGCGTCCTGCTCCGGCAGCGTTTCGCGCAGGCGCAGGGTGGCGGCGTCGGCGAAGGCGTAGAAGCGCCACTCGTTGACGTTGGGGCCCAGCCAGCGGGCCAGCGACGGCGTGCGCCACTCGACCGAGCCGAGCAAGCCGTCATCGCCGGTGCGCTCGGCGGCCAGGTAGCCGCGCACGCTGGTGGCGCCGCCGGCGGAGAACTGCTCGTTGGACACCAGGGCGCCGGACGAAATCTGGAAGGCGCCGCGCAGGCCCAGCTGCCAGTCGCCGAGCAGGTTGTGCGTGTGGGTGCCGTCGCCGCGCAGCAGCGCGAAGCTGGGGCTGGCGCGATAGCGTTTATCGTCGAATTCCTTCCAGCCGCTGCCGATGCCGAAGGACGAGCGCGTGGCGCCGACGATCGACAGGCCCACGCTGCTCTGCGAGGACTCGGAATAGCGGTAGCCGTTGTACGAGAACGTGAACGGCAGGTACTTCAGCGGGATGAGTTCTTCGTTGTTGCCGAAGCGCGTGGTTTCATCGAACTTCTTGTAGTCGATGCCCATCGTCAGCGAGTTGTACCACTCGCCCTGCGGCTCCATGCTGTAGGTCGCGCTGACGCCGAACGAGTGGCCCTTGCCCAGCACGTTGGTGCCGCCGATGGTGGCCACGTTGCTGTCGCTCTTGTAGCCGGAGAACTGCAGGCTCCAGCGGTTGGACAAAGGCATCGAGTACGAGCCGGACCAGACCTTGGCGTTGTCGGTCTGCTGCGGCGCGGTGAAGAAGGTCAGGCTGACGGAATGGCCCAGCTGCCACAGGTTGTCGTAGCCGATCGAGGCGGTGCTGCGCAGCTTCTTGGTGTCGGCGCTGTAGTCGTTGTTCAGGCCCACGCTGGCGTGCCAGGGGCTCTTGTCCTCGACCTTCAGGTCCACGTCCATGGTGCCCGGCATGCGG
This sequence comes from Achromobacter sp. AONIH1, assembly GCF_002902905.1. Lineage (NCBI taxonomy): Bacteria > Pseudomonadati > Pseudomonadota > Betaproteobacteria > Burkholderiales > Alcaligenaceae > Achromobacter > Achromobacter sp. AONIH1. The sequence continues at coordinate 5,895,442 of NZ_CP026124.1, forward strand.
CCTTCCTTGACCAGCGGCACCACCTGGCGCGAGGCGCCCCGGTTCAGATTGGTCAGCTCGGCCTGGGCCTTGTTGAAGTTCGGCACCTCGCCTTCCTGCAGCGCGGGCACTTCGTCGCGGATGGTCAGCGGCGAATAGTGCTTGGCGCCGACCACGCGCACGCGGCCCACCTTGGTTTCCGATACCTGCAGGAAGACGATGCCGTCGGCCACCTGCTGCTCGGGCAGGTCCACGTACACCGACTGATAGCCGCGCTCCTGGTAGATGGTCTGCAGGGCCTCGCGCGCGGCCTCGATGTCGGACAGCGTGCGGTCCGGCCCCAGGTACGGATAGACCGCCTTCTCGATATCGCGCGCCTCCAGCACGGTGTTGCCGCGCACGATGTACTCGTTGACGTTGACGCGGCGCTGGTCGGCTGCCGCGGCGGCGGCATCGGCGGGCGCGGCGGCCTGCGCCCAGGCGGCGCCGGCCGCCAGCGTCAGGACGATCGCTCCCGCTGCGCGCAAGGCGCTGCCCTTACTCTCGAAATCATGCATAGCGATGCACTCAGTTCCTTTTATGAAAACCGGTCAGTGGCCGGCCGCTACCGTGCAGTGCGCTTGACAATCTCGTGACGGATTTCTGCCCGCATGTCCTCGTCCGCAGCTTCTGCTTGTTACTAGACGTACTGGCGAGCCCGGGACTGCGCGTTGTAAGAAAAATTTCACGTAACAGCGCCGGCGCCCCTGGGCAGGCCCGCCGGAACGGACCAGGGCCCGGAAATTTCCGGGCCCTGGTCCGTTTTTTGCTCCCCGCCGATGTGACACCGACATGACAGGCGACAAGGTTTCAACCGCCGCCATCACCTCGACAGTCTGGCGCGCTCCTGTTCCGTCAGGCCGCGCATCTCGCCCGGCTCCAGCGCGCCGGCTCCCAATATCTGCACCGCGCTGGCCGAGTCGTAGCGCGAGCCGGCGGGCGCCGCCGCGCGCGGCGACGGCGGCGTCGCGCCGGCGGCCGGTTCGTCGCCATAGCCCAGGATCTGCACGCTGATGACAGACGGCAGGTTCTGGCGCGACTGCTGCTGGGCGCGCTGCACCGATTCCTGCGCCGCGCCGGCCGCCGCCGAGGACGCCGCGCTGGCCGACGCCAGCGCGCCGGTGTTGACCGTCGCCGCCGCCGGAATGCCGTTGCTCTCGCCCTTGACCTGGATGTTGGCCGCGTTCACCACGTGCAGCGCCGCGATGTTGATGTTGCCCGACACCCGGATCCCCGCCTCGCCCGCGTCGATCGTGCCCAGCGGCGCATACAGGTCCACGTCGCCGGCCGGCACCTCCGCGATCGGCGCCAGCGTGGCGATGCCCGCGCCAGAACTCGGCGCGTTCGGCGACAGCGCCACGTTGCCGAACGCGTCATAGACCCGCCTCGGCGGCGTGTACACCACCGTGGTCTTGGCGCCCCGGCCGGCGTTGATGTCGCCCTCGGCAGACCACGCCAGGATGCCGCCGCCGAACGTCGTCATGATCCGGCTCTGCCCCAGCAGGATGCTGTCGCGCGCGTAGAGCTGGATGTCGCCGCTGCCCTGGGTCACGACGCCGGCGCTGGACGGCGGCGCCAGGCCCTCGACGCCGAAGACCTGCGCGCCGCCGGGCGTCAGCGCCTGGATGTCCCCGCCGGCGCGGGTCTGCACGCCCGCGCCGCCGTAGAGCGTGATGCCGCCGTCATAACGCAGGGGCGCGCCCTGCGCATCATGGTCGGGGAACAAGGCGGCGATGGCCTGGCGTCCGCGCAGATAGCTGCCCTCGCGCGCGGCCAGCTTGCCGTTGTATTCACGGCCGCTATTGCGCAGCTCGGCGAAATAGACCTGCCGGGCAAAGGCGCGCTGCTGTTCCGCCGGCAGCGCTGCGAAGTAGGCGCGCGCCTCGGCCGCGTCGCCGGCGTAGCCGTAGCGCTGGATCAGCCACAGCAGCAGCTCGGCCTCGTAGGTCTTGAAGGGCAGGCCCTGATCGAGCAGCGGACGGGCCGGATCGGCGGTCTTGTCGCCGAGATAGCGCGCGAGGAAGCCCGCATAGTCCGCCCCACGCGCGCCGGCGCCGGCCTGCAGCGCGACGGCGGCGCCGGCGCGCGTGTCGCCAGGCGCCGCGGGCCCCAGGCTGACCACGGTGGCCTTGTCTTCCATCAACAGGTTGCGGCCGGCCGATATTTCCATCACGCCCGGACCCGCGACCATGAAGCTGCTGTGGAGAATGTCGCGGCCGGCCTGCACCAGCGACACATCCGAAAGGCTCGCATGCAGGAACAGATTGCCGCTCGCCGTGCCCGCGTAGCCGCCGCCCGAGTTGCGGCTCAGATCGCCCGGCAAGGACATGTCCTGACCGGGAGCCGTGCCGCTGTTGACGATATCGCGTCCGGCCAGCATGCGGACCGGCGCGGCGCCCACATACCAGACCTGACTGTCGCGCGTGGTGGCCGTATAGCTGTAGACAGCGCCGCTGCGCACGCCGACCAGATCCTGCCCGGCATAGATGCGCACCGGCTCGCGCGACGCGGACTGCGCCGCCACGCTGTCGACGCCGAAGGAGAACAGCGGCAGGCGCCGCGTCGTCGCGACGATGCCATCCACGGACTGGTTGCTGGAACGGATCCCGTTGAGCGCGACCCCGGCAAAAGCAGGCCGCTGCGGCGTCGCCAGCGCGCTCTCGGACGCGCCGGACGGCGTGATCGAATAGCCGCCGGCGTAAATCGAGCCGGACGCCAGCAATTCCAGCTGCCCCCGGTCCGACGGCATCAGCACGATGCCGTAGAGCGATGCATCGTAGCGATGCGACATCCCGGCGCGGGCCGACTGGCCGTAGTACATGCTGCCGCCCGCCGCCACGGCGCGCAGGATGGGCGGATAGATATAGCGTCCGTCCGTGGGCGAGATGTCCAGCCCCGTCGCGATGCCGCTGCCGTCGATTTCGGTCGCCGCGCTGCCTGGCGTGAGATTGCCGCCCGCCGAGTGCAGGTCAATGGCGCTGCGGCCGGTCCAGAGCGTGAACCATGAGATGCCGCCGCCCCCCGCCAGCAGGCCCGTCGCATCGAGATAGGGCCGGGTCGCCAACTGCACCACGCGGCCGGGATCCACCACCGCGCCCAGCACCAGATCGCCGCGCGTATTCAGGTTGACGGTGGCGTCGCCCGGCGCCAGCACCAGTCCGCCGGTGGCCGAGGCCATCGACGAAGACAGGGGATCCGGCGCGCGGGAATCGAGTGGATCGCGCGCCAGGGAAGTGGCGCCATAGGACAGCGCGATGCCGCCGAGCGAGGCCGCGCTGAGCTGCACGTTGCCGCGCAGGTTCGCCAATACGCCGTCCAGCGCATGGCGGTTCATGGCGCGGCTCTTCTTGTCTATGTCGTTGTAGCCGCGCGCCTCCAGGTCGGCGTTGTAGCCGCCGCCCACCCGAAAATCGATGTCGCCGCCGCCCGTCAGCACCAGGCGGCCGTCCGCCGTCATGCGGCCGCTGCCGCCCACCGCCACGGTCAGCCCCTGGCTGCGGCGCGCGCTTTCGGCCGTGTCCGCCTGCGCTTGCAGCGTGCCGGCATCGCCGCCGACCGAGATGGCGACGTTGCCGCCGCCCAGCGTGCCGAAACCGGTGAAGCCCACCAGATGGGGCACATAGGCATTCACCGCCGACGAGCCATTATCGAAAGGCGGGCGCACATAGGTGCCGAAGTTGATGCCCCAGGCCACCGGCACCGCGGCGGGACCGGACGGCGCATCGCCGCCGCCCTGCCGCCACAGCCAGTTGGCGATGCTGGCGCTGGACAGCGCCTCGCGATTCTGGCTGCTCCAGGCCGGGGCGATCGACACGCCGTTGAGATTGCCGCCGGCCGTCACCGACAGATTGCCGCCGCGCTCCGGATACCAGACCCGCGCCAGGCTCGCGCCGCCGCCGTCGACGAATTTTTCGTAGTCACCGCCCTCGCTGCCCAGCACGCTGCCCTGGCCCGGCACCACGCCGCGCGCCTGCCGGTAGGCAGGCCCCATGTCCGCCGACTCGGTGCCCGCGGTGTAGACGCCGTAGGGCGACGCCAGCCGCACATCGCCCGCCGCGGCCACGTCCAGATCGCCCGTGCCCGTGCGCAGCACGCTGTAGTTCTGTCCCAGCACGCTCGCGGTCTTGGTGATCTCCAGCCGGATGTCGCAGAACGCCGGGTTGAGATCGCAGACGGCCAGCGCGCCCTTGGGCACGTCGGTCCCGGCAATGCGGTCCGGCTGGCTGTCCTGCGCGGCCTGCGACCACACCTTGACCTCGCGCTTGACCGCCACGGTCTCGCAGGCCTCCGGCAACCATTCGCACACGCCGAGAAAACCCTCGGGCACCTCGGTCCCTCGCGGGCCCATCCCCATCAACTCGCCCTCTTCCGTGATCATGATCTTGATGTTGTCCACGACGCGCGCGGCATAGTGCGTGTCGGCCAGCACCACATGACCGGCGCGCGGGTCGACGCCGACAGCGCGTGGATCCGCGGCCCCCAGGTCGGCGCCGCCGATCAGCCGCAAGCCCCACGATTGCGAGCCCGCGGGCAGCATCGCCGCCAGCGCCCAGTTGCGTCCCTGCGTGCCGGCCTTGTCCGCGCGCAGCTCGACCATGCTCGCGCCGTCGGGCAACTTGACGTCGGTGCCGGACGGCAGGTGCGCGCCGCGCGGCAGGTTCAGCTTGCCGGCCAACACCAGCGGGGACGGCTTGCCGTCGTCCGTCAACGCGCGCGGCAGCGCCACGCCGGCGGGCCAGCGCAGCGGCGCCAGCGTCGCCGTCGCCGCGAGCACGCTGCCCGCGCCCAGGCGCGCGTCGGCCGGCAGCGTGACGCCCTGCGCCAGCAGCGCGCCGGCCGGATACAGCAGCGCGCCGTTGGCATCGTGCACGGCGGCTGCCAGGATGGTGCCAGCGGGCAGCGTCAGCGGCTGCGCCAGGGTGCCCGCCACCGGCAGCACGGTGCCCGCCGCGAACCGCGTCTGCGACAGGGGCAGTTCGAAGTTGAGCAAGGCCCCCGACGGGAAAGTCGTGCCTTGCGCCAGCGACACGCCGATATCGGGCACCACCAGGTCGCCGCGATATGGCTGCACGCCGGACAACAGCAGCCAGCCCGAGTCGTCGGGCGTGACGGGAGGCGGCGCGAAGCCGTCGTTGATGCTGCCGTTGATCTCCAGGTTGCCGCCGGCCCGGATCGCCAGGCTGCCCACTTCGCCGGATCCATAGATGCCGGTGAGCGGCGCGCGCGGATTCAGGCTCGCATAGCGGTAGCGCGACAGGTCCAGATCCCCCTGCACCACCAGATCGCCGTCGGCCGAGGCGCTGCGGATCTCCACGCCGGGGCGCAGGTGCAGCGCGTCCGCGTAGGGCAGCAGGCCCGCCAGCTTGCCGCGCCTCAGGCCGGCATTGGCCAGCGCCGCGTCGACGAACTTGCGGCTGTCGTCGTGGATGCGGTCCAGGTAGTCCTGGTCGATGACCTGCCACTTGGCGCCATTCACCGGATCCGTCTCGGTGCGCGCATCGCGATAGATGGCCATGCCGTTGACGGCCACGCTTCGGGCGCCACGGATAGACAGGGCGCCGCTGGCATCGATATCGATGTCGCCCGCGATCAGGCCACCCAGGCGCGGCGCGTTCAGCTCCATGCTGCCCAGCCCCAGAGCGCCGCCAGGCGCCTCAACCCCCGCGCGCAGGTCGAAGCTGGCGCCCGCGTCCAACTGCAGGCGACCGGCGCCGGAATTGAGTTCGATGAGCGCCCGGTTCGGCGCGTCTATCGGCTGGCCGTAGCTGTCCAGGCGCGGCACGCTGCCGTGCGCGTCCAGCGCCGCGCCGGCGGCGATGCGCAAGCCCTGTGCCGCTGCCAGCCGGATGCTGCCCACGCCCTCGCCGCTGGCGTCGATGCGGCCGGCCATGGTCAGGCGGCCGCCGTCCAGCGAAATGCTCACCTGGCGCGCCCGCACTTCATCGCCGACCGTCAGGTCGCCCTGCTTGATCTGGAAGCTGCGCGACCCGAAGACGCCACCCGCGTTCAGGCGCTGGTTCAGCGCCGCGAAGTCCAGACGCTGCGCGCGGATATCGACGCCTCCGGCGGCGTAGGGCACCAGGGTGCCGCCGGCATCGTAGCGCCCGGAAGCCTGGCCCTGGATGGCGCCCAGCAGATCCACCCGGCCCGCCAGCGGATCCAGCGCGATCGCGGTCAGGCTACCGGCGCGGTTGTGGCTGGCGGACAGGTCGATGAGGCTGCCCGGCGCCTGCAGAATGTCGCCCTGCCGGCTTTCCAGGCGCAGCTCGCCGCCCCAGCCGTACTTGCTGACATCATGGAAATCGGTCTTGCGTCCAGCCAGGTCCAGGCGCGCGCCATCGCCCAGGACCAGGCCGCGCTGCGCCGCCAGCGTCAGCTTGCCGCTGGGCAAGGCCACGGCGGTATCGATGCGCACGCTGTCGCCATCCAGGACCCATTCCGCGCCGCCGGCGGCCATGGCCGCCTGGGCAGCCGTGGCGGCGCCTGCGGGCCGGCTCGCGACGATGGCGCCGCCGGCCTTGACGCGATTGACCGAACCGGCCTCGCCGGTGATCAGCGGCGTGTACAGATTGAGATTGCCGCCCTGGTAAGCGTAGCCGCTTCCTTCGACGTAGGCGCCTTGCGACTGGTACACCGACAGGCTGCCCCGGTGATTGGCGGTGATGCGCTGCGCCGCGTTCAGGTTGACGGTGGCGAAGCCAAGCGCCATGCGCTGCGGCGCGGCCGTGCCGTCCGGCTGGCCCGTGGGCCCGTAGCCGAACTCGATGCGGTCGGCGATGAGATCCAGCGTCCCCTGGCCCGTTCCCGCGCCCTGCGCGATCACGGCTGCCGGCGCGCCGCCGCCGCCCCAGATCAGGGTCTGCGCGCGCAGCGTGGCCCGGTCGCCCGCCGCGCCATAGCCATAGACCGCCGGCGCGTTCAGTTCAAGCCGGCCCAAGGGCTTGCCCGCAGGCGACGCCGAGGCGCTCAGGTCCACCGTTTCGTAGAAGTTGACCGAGTCCCTGACCGTCAGCGTCAGCACTTCCAGCGCCGGCGCGCCGAAATCCGCGTCGCCCATGAGCAGCCGATCCAGCAGCCCCTGGTTCAAGGTCATGCCCGCCGGCAGCGCGCCGCGCGCGGCAGCGGCGGCCAACGCCTGCGCGCTGCCCGCGTTGACGGCGCTCACCGACAGCGCCAGCTGACGCGCGCCGTAGCGGGCCTGCTCGCCCAGGATGAAGCGGCCGTCGGTGGCCGCGGCCAGCGTGCCCTCGGTGTAGAGCCGGGCGGGCCGGGCGCACAGGCCGGCGCAAGCGCCGATCTCGATCGCTCCCGGCGGATTGCTCTCGGGCCCTTGCGGCGCGTCCGGCGCCAGCATGGTGATCAGACCGTTGGACAGGGCCAGCACGGCGCTGCGGCCGGGGCTGTACAGGTAGCCTTCGGCGCTGTCGTAGTAGGCGCGACCCGCGCCGATGGTATCGATGGCGGCGCCCGCCTCCAGCGTGATGCCGCCCGCCGACACGAACACCTGCGGCGCGCGCAGCAGCGCGCCATCGCGCAACGTGACGCTGCGAGCCTGCGACTCGAACGTCAGCACATTGGCGCCTCCGGTGGCGGAGCTGCGGGCCTGGCCGCCCACGCTGATGCGCGACGCGCCGAAGCCGTTGAGCGTGCTGGCGTAATAGCTGCTCATGCCAGGCGTGGCGGCCGCGCCATCGGCCAGCACCTCGATCGCGGCGCCGCGCAGCGCCAGCTCACCGCCGCGCCCGCCTTCGGCCGGCCGGAAATCGGCCCGGCCCTGGAAGTCGAGCCGGCCGTCCACGCCTACGTCGATGGACAGCAGCTTGGCGTCGCGCTCCAGCATCGCCCGTGGCATGCCGCGACGCTGCGCGTCCTCCAGCACGTAGCGCGCGTAGGACGTCTCGTTGTACTGGGAATAGCCGCGCAGCGTCTGCGCCGACGTGACGATCACCTGCGACGGCAGCGCGTCGCGTATGGCCGTGCCGGCGACGGAGAAGCTCGCGGGCAGGCTCCAGGAGCCATTGCGCATGGCCAGCGCCGCTTGTCCCGGGACAACGCTGCCTGGCGCGACGCGGCCGTCGATCTCGACCCGGAATGCGCCCGGCAGCAAGGCATAGCTGGCCGGCATCAGCGTGTAAGTGCCCGCCGACAGGCCCGGCACGCCCGCCCCGATCTGGATCTGCCGGCCGATCAGCGGCGCACCCTCGCCGGCCTCGGCGGCCGTTGGCGCGACCGTCGCCTGCGCGCCCGGCACGACGGCGTAGACCGGATTGGTCGCCAAACCGGGCAGGCTGAACCCGCCGCCCGACGGCTCGATCCGCATCAGCGGCGTGTAGCGGGCATCGCTGGAACCGCCGCGACCGCTGACGAATGCCGCGCCCAGCAGCTCGCCTCCGCCCGACAGGTCGATGCGCGAACCGGGCGCCGCGTCCAGCTTGCCGGACAGGGCGATCTTGCCGTATTCGCCCGGCCGGTTCGGGACCACCGGCTTGCCGCCATACGCATAGGCCACGCCATCCACGGTGCCGCCATAGGGCATCACCAGCCCGCGCGCGCTGACCGACGTCAGGCTGCCCGGCAACAGACTCAGTTGTTCGGCGTTGAGCGACAGATTGCCCAGCGGCGCCCACAGCGCCGCGCCGTGATCGATGCGCGACGCGGTGAGGGACAGCTCGCCGAAGGCCGAATAGGGCGCCGACTCGTCCGCGCCCACGCGGGACAGCACAAGCGGCTGGCGCTTGCCGTAGTAGCCCGATTCCACCACGGCCCGTGCTTGCGCCGCGGGGTAGATCCGCGCGCCGGCCAGCGCCACGGATCCCGGCGTCGCCAATATCGTCATGCCATCGGCCACGGCGCCGCGCAGGAAGCGCAAGTCACCGTCGGCGGCCAGGCTGACGCTGCCGTAGCCTTGGCCGTCCACGGTGCGCAGCACCCTGCCCTGCAACAGGAAATAGCCATTGGCGCCGAAGCTGACCCGGTCGCGCACATCCACCGTGTTCCCGTGCACCGCGAACGCGCCGGTCGGTTCCTGCTTCGACAGGCCGCCATGCACGGTGGGCAGCACCAGGAAGTCCGCGTTGGGGCGGTCGGTCTGTGCCAGCAGCACATAGGGCGCGTTGACGCCGAACCGGGTATCCGGCGGCCCGCCCTCGGCCACCGTGAACGCGCCGGCGAACAGGCGGACGGCCTGGCTGGCCCGCAGATCGACGGCGCCGCTGGCGCTGATGAATCCATTGGACAGCACATTGAGGGTGCCAAAGCCGCTGTCCTGGTAGCGGTCCAGCGCCAGCTCGCCGTGGCCGTAGCGCAGCAAGGGCCGCGCCGCCCGCGGATCGGCCACGTCGGGCAGGCTGGCCGCCGCCTGCTGACGGATCAGCAGTTCGCGCTGCACCCGCACCAGATCGACGCTGGTGTTTTCATAGACGGGCGTCTCCAGCGCCACCGACAGCACGCCGCCAGCCGCGCCGGCCCCGCCCGCGCGGGCGCGCAGCGTGCCGTCCAGGTACAGCCCGTCGTAGGAACTGAGCGAAATCGATCCCCCGGCGCTGGCGACGCCGACGCTGCCGCCCTGCGGCAGATCCAGGATCGCGAACGCGCCGGACGCTTCCAGCAGCGAGCCGGGGCGCAGCACCACGAAGGCATCCACCGACGTGGCCGAGCCCTTGGCCGTATCGATCTCGCCGCCGATGACGATGGCGCCGCCCGGATCCACCCAGCCGTACCGCCGTCCCTGCGCATCCAGGGCCACGGCCGCGCGTCCGGCCACATCCAGCACCGCGCCATCGCCCACCCACAGCGAACGCTTGTGACCGCTACCGTCGCCGCGGTTATCCTTCAGGGCCACCGGCGGCTGGTCGATGCGCAGCGTGCCGCCGGGCGCGCGCAAGGCGCCGTCTATGGTGATCTGGCCCGCGCCGCGCAAGGCGATGGCCTGGCGCGGATCCACCTCGATCGATGCGCCGCGCGCCAGCGTCAGCTGCGCCGTGGCCCGGTCATCGTCGGGCGAATAGATGGCTCCGGTACGCAGCGTCAGGTCCGCGCCCAGGCGCTGCGTCAGCACGCGCTTGAGCGGATCGTCCTGGTACAGCGGCGGCGTCCAGGTTTCCAGCGCCGTATTCCGGTCCGACGCATTCGGCGCCTGCGCCGTATAGCGCAACACCGGCATGGTCACGCGCACGCGGGCGCCCTCGACGACCTCCAGGCCGCGCACGCCGGCCACTTCGTACTGCGAGAAGCCGCTGGCGAAGAAGCCTTCGTCCAGCACCGACACGCCCGGCGCGACGGCCTGGCGCCCACGGCCCACGCTGACCCGTTCGGCCTGCAGCAGCAGCTTGCCGCCGCCATCCACCCCGTAGCCGGCGATCTCGCCCGCCACCGTCAGGACGCCGCCCGTCGCGTTGCCCAAGGCGTTGGCCGCCAGCGTGACGTCGCCGCCCTTGCCGCCGCGCAGGCTGCCTGCCCAGGACCTGGCCGCGCCGCTGGATACGTTGATCGATCCGGACTGCGTGAGCGACACGTCGCCGCTGCTGCGCAATGCGACCGAGCCACCGTGACGCCAGGCCATCAGCGCGGAGTCTTGCGGCGTCAGCGCCAGGTTGGTCCACAGGCCGCCGGCCTCCACCCGCGCGCCCACGCGCACGCCCGCCGGCTTGCCAGCGGCCGGATTGGCCACGCCCTCCTCGACGCGGCCGTTGGAGGCGCTCATCTGCTTGAGCACATTGCCGGCCTGGATGCGGCCGCCCGGCGCCGACAGGTCCGCGTCAATGGCGACCCAGGGCGCGTACAGCACGGCCTCGCCCCCGGGCGCCAGCCTCAGCGCCTGCTGCACGACCACCCGATCCGCGCCCGCCAGCTTCAGGGCGCCCAGTCCCGCCTGATTCAGCCAGGCGGCGTCCAGCACGATCTCGCCGTCCGCCGCGTCCGCCTGCCCGACCGTCACCTGCCGGCTTATGCCGGACAAGCCCCAGGCGAGACGGTTCGTCGCGGTATCGAAGCGCGGCAGATACTGGCCCACGACCAATTGTCCGCGTCGCGCCGCCGCGGTCTGCGATTGATAGAAGCCTTCCTGGTCGCGCTGCGGCGCGTCGGTCTGGCGCGGCCCCTGGTAGACCTCTCCCGTCAACGCGCCCTGCAGGGCCGCGCGCTCGGTGGACACCAGCAGTTGGCCCGCGTCGCGTCCCACGGTGTAGCCGCTCTCGAAACGCTGGCGCGGCGCGATCAGCGGGTTGTAGAAGGTGCGCGTGGCCCGCTCGCCCCAACGCTCATGCTTCTGCTCGAAGCCCTTGTACAGGCCGGTGTAGAGCAGATCGCCGGGCGCGCGCGACAGCTCGTACAGGCGGCCGTCCGCGCCGCGCAGCCAGCTCTGGCGGATATACCCGTCCCGCACGTCCAGCGTGCCGCCCGACAGGTTGATGTCCGAGCCGGCCCGCGTGACCAGCTCGCCGCCCGTGAACGTCGCCGTGCCGCCCTGCGCCAGCCACTCGCCGGCGCCGCGCCCGCTGGTCGCCAGATAGCCGCCCACCTCCAGCAGCCCCCCCGCCGTGTACCAGCGTTCGTTCTGGTAGCCGTTCACGCCGGCGGCCACCTTCACCAGCGTGCGCCGGTCCACCCAGACTTCGCTGTTGTTCAGGTTCTTGCTGTCACGGTTCACCGGCGAGTCGCGCTGCTCATTGCCCTGCACGTCGATCCGGACGCTGTTGGACTCCATCGCCACCTTCACGCCGATCGCGCCCGCCACATCCAGCGCCGCACCAGACTGCAGCAGCGCCTGCCGGCCCGCCGACACCGCGATCTGCCCGCCGGTCGCCACGGTGGTCGAGCCTCCCTCGAACAGCGCCTGCCCACCCGTCACCACCTCGATGCGCGACAGGTCGCGCCGGTCGGCGACCGTGCTCAGGTGATCGTATGCGCCGCCCGTCTTGTTGGTCGCCTGGCCGTCCAAGGCCTTCAGCGCCGCGTCCCGCTGCCCGTCCAGGCCGGTGAGCGCAGAGGACTCCAGCACCACGGCGGTAACGCTGCCCTCGCCCAGCGCCACACTGCCGCTCGCATCGCTGGCACGGTTCAACAGGTGGATGGCGCCGCGCGCGCCAATATCCGTGCTGGCGACCAGCACGCCGTCCTGCCGCACCTGGCGACCGGCCAGCGTGATGTCGCCGGTGGCGGCGCTGATCAGGCCGCTGTTGCGCACCAGGCCCGCCGCGCTGCCGGCCTTGATCGTCGTGCCGACCTCGTTGCCGGTGGTCGTCGACTTGACATTACCGTCGGTGCCATAGCCCTTGCGGATGTAGAAATCATCGCCCGCCGCCAGCGCGGCCTGACCGCGCGGCGTGGCGATCTGGCCGGCGTTGTGGACCTCGCTGCCCAGCAGCAGCACATAGCCGCCGCCGCGCGTAGCGCTGCCCGGCTCCTGCGTGGCGATGCTCGCGCCCGGCCGCAGCTCGATATTGCCCAGCGCGTCCTTGAAGGTGGGCAGCGTGCCGTTGGCATCGGTGTAGATGCCCTTGTCGCGAAACTGCTCGTCGGTGATGGTGGCGGCGGCGACCACCAGGTTGCGCGCGTTGACCTGGCTGGTGCCGGTGAAGATCACGCCGTTTTGGTTGACCACCAGCACGGTGCCGTCGGCCTTGATCGCGCCGTGGATCTCGCTGGGTTTCGCGGACGCGCCCACCACGCGGTTCAGCGCCGCGTCGGACGCGTTCTGCTTGAATTGCAGCGTGGTATTTCGGCCGACGTTGAAGCTGTCCCAGTTCAGGATGGCGCGCGACTGCGTCTGCTCGATGGTCACGACCTGGCGGCCATCGGCCGTGCTCTTCTGCGGCGCCTTGGCGCCTTCCCATTTGGCCTGCGCGCCCTCGGCCGCCCACAGGCCGCCCGGCGTCAGTCCGTCCGGCACGCCGGCGCCATTGGCGGCCGCCGCCGCGCGCGCGGCGGCCTGCGCCGCCTGCTGCGCGGCCACGGCCGCCACCGTGCGGTTCAGGTTGTCGAGCGAGCGCTGCAACTGCTGGCGCGACTGCGCCTGCTGCTGGCTGGCGTTGCCGACGCCTGCCAGGCTGCCGTCCGGCAGGCGGCCCGAGCGCTGCACGGCCGATTGCGCCGCGCCCTTGTCGGCGAACCAGCCGGGACTGAAGGCCCGTGATTGCGCCTGCGCCGCGCCCGCCGCGCCGCCGGCGATCAGCAGCGCCGCGATCGCCTGCGAGGCCGGAGTCAAGCGCCAACCCGCTGGCGCGGCCCCGCGCATGCGCGCCGCCGGCGCCCCTGCGCCCGCCGTCGGATTCGTCGTTGCCCTGCCCGTGTCCCGTGCCCGCATCATCGCCTTTCCTTGTTCCAATCGCGCGTGTTCGCCACCTAGAGCAAGACAGACGGATGGAAAAGCGCGGACCGGAACCCTGTCACAAATAATTCACGACAGCAGCACGACCCCGGCTGGCAAGTGGGTCAGGCGCGCGCCATAGGCGTCGCGTATCAATTTCTCCGCGTCGGCGATCTGCGCCAGCGAGATGCGCGCCTGTACCAGGCGCTTGCCCAGTTGTTCGTTCATCAGCACCAGATGGCCACGGCGATAGCGGTTCAGCTCATCCACCACCTGGGACAAGGGCTGCTGGTCGAACACCAGCCAGCCCTGCCGCCAGGCAACGACGCGATCCGTATCCACCGGCGCCGGCGGCTGTACGCCCCGGCCGTCGTAGCGCAGCTCCCGCTGCGCGCCCAGGTCGAACACGCCCTGCGCATGCGTCAGGCGCACCGTTCCCGACAGGCAGCACAGCCGCGCCTCGCCGTCGACGTAGCGCAGGTTGAAACTGGCGTCGCGGGCCAGGATCCGGCCGGCGCCCGCGACCACCAGAGCGGGCTCGGCGCCGGCGCGCACCTCGGCCTCGCCGTCGGCCAGCTCGATAAGCTTGGCGCCGTCCGCGCCGACCGTCACATTGATGCGGGTCAGGGTGTTCATCTGCACGTCCAGCGCATCGCCCAGCGTCAGGCGACGCTGCTCGCCGCGCGCGGTACGGTAGTCGGCGGCCAGCTCGCCGATGCCCGGCCACAGCCCCAGCGGCGGGCGCAGCGCCAGATAGGCGGCCGAGGCCGCCACGACGCTGCCCAGGAATGCGCGCCGTCCCATGGCCGGCCGTCGCTCGGGCGCCCTGGCGCGCGCCGCGCTTTCCTCCATCAGCGCAGGGCCCAGCGCGCGCCAGAGTCCCTGCTGTTCGGCAAAAGCGGCCTCATTCCCGGGATCCGCCCGCCGCCAGCGCTGGAAGTCCTCCGCGTCGGCCTCGGTGGCGCGCCCTGACGTCAGCAACAGCAGCCAGGCCTGCGCCTCGGCCCTCGGCCCGGCGCCCGCTTTTTTCCTCGCGCGCGGCATCATCATCACGGCCATGGCTCCCCGCCCTGTTCATCGCCCGCGCGCAGCGCGCGGCCGCAGTGGTCCAGCGCGCGCTTGATTTCCTTGGAGACGATGCGCTCCGACACGCCGTAGCGCCTGGCGATCTCGGCATGCGGCAATTCATGCACGCGCGCGGCCAGCAGCATCTGCTGGGTGCGCTCAGGCAATCCGCGCAACGCCCGGCGAAAGACTTCGATCTCGCTGCGGCCCTGCGCGATGCGCGCGGGGTCCGAGGCTTCGTCCGCCACATTGATCAGTTCGCCGATCTCCACGCCCGTCAGCAGCCGTGAATCCCAACGCCTGTGATCCTCGGCGGCGTTCAGCGCCATCCGGAACAGATAGGCCGCCGGCTGCTGCACCGGCATGCCCGGCGGCAGCTCGTTGACTTTGAGGAACGCCTCCTGCATCGCGTCGTGCGCCAGGTCTTCCGATCCCAGCCGGCGCTTGAGCTGATTGCGAAAGTCGTTGTAGCGCTCGAGAAACAGCGCTTTCAGAAACCCCGGCGTCTTGCCCTCAGCCACCGGATGCGCCCTCGAGCATGTCGCACTGCCTTGCCGCGCGCGGCTCCAGCAGCACGGTCACGGGCTGCGGCAGATCCACCGGCAAGGGGCCCGCGCGCATGTCAGCCAAGGCATGCTCCAAGGCCTGGTCGCGCGCGGCCTGGCCGCTGCGAGTGATCCAGTTCATCTTGCTGACGCGCGCATCCCCGTCGAACCACAGTTGTACCAGCGCGCGATAGCCGCCGGGCGCGGTGCCGGCCGCCGCGCACAGGACGCGGCGCAACGCGGCCTGCAAGCGGGCGGCATGGGCGGTGTCGCGCAGGCGTGGCTGCCGAGGACGCGCCGGCCGCGGGTCCGCCACCAGGGTGAACGAGTACTCGCTGGCATAGCGGATCGACAGGGGCGACCCGGCCAGCAGCCTGCGCAGCGCATCTCCCGCCGTATATCGGCCGTCCAGGGCGGGCGCCTGCCGACCCTCGGTCAGACCGCTGTCGACCAGCACGGTCATGCCGCTGGCCCGGCTATAGGCGACCAGCGCCTGACTCAGCGGCTGGGCCGGTATGGCAAACGGGATCAGGACGGACGGCGCTTCCGCCCGCGCCAGGATGGGCGGCCAGCACAGGGCCAGCGTCAGGCAGGCGCCGCCCGCGCGCAGGCACAGGCCGGCGAAACGGACCGTCATCGCCACGAAAGGATAGAGGAATGGACAGGCATCGCCTCGGCGGCGCAGCCGCGCCGCCCGCTCCGACACACGAAAGCCGCCATGCTAGGGGCGGTGAGTGACGCAATCGTGACAAGCCGGCATGAACGGCGCGGACCGCCGTCTTATACCCGTCACCCAAAGCGGCGAACCTGTCCCTATACTGGATTCACGCGCTCGTGGCGGGCATGAGTCCTGGCGACGGGCGCGGGCCGGTCCGGCACATGGCCGGCATGGAAGAATCTTAGGAGCGCATATGCGCCTGCACACCCTGTTCCTGGCGACGGCCCTGGCCGCCGCCTCCTCGATGGCCGCCGAAACGCAGGGCCAGCCATCCGGCGCGGCAACGTCCGGCGCGACGACGCCCGACACCAAGACCGGCAAGGCGGCCACGGCCTGCATCGACACCGAGGTCAACGGCTACCGCGCCCTGTCCTATGAATGCCTGAACCAGAGGATGGCGCCGGACGCCGCGCCCAAGCCGCCGCCCACGCTGGAGTCCGAGGCCATCACCCACCGCCCGCCCAACCAGATGGGCCTGCCCACGCCGGCCACCATCGGCAACCGCATGGGCAATACCTTCGGCACCTCGGCCTACCCGCAGCGGCCCTAGCCCTGAGGCGCGCGCCGGCGGCGCTCAGCCCTGGCGCGAGATGAAATAGATCTTCTTGACGAACTGATCGACTTCCCAGCGGCCGGTATAGCCTTCGGGCATGACAAAGCTCGAGCCTGGCACCAGCTCGTGGACGGTGCCGTCCGGATCCACCAGGCGCGCCGCGCCCTCGACGATATGGCCGAACTCGACATAGCCGGTGGTGTTGGCCTGGAAGCTGCCGGCCGTGCTTTCCCAGACGCCGGCCTCGGCCTTGCCGGCCAGCCCTTCGAAGGCCGTTTCGGTGCGGAACGCGGCGTCGCCGGAAATGGGGCGCCGGGGCTTGCCCGGCACGGGATGCTTCAGGGGGCCGGGATCGATGCGGACCAGCCGCGATTGGTCATGTTTCAAAGCGGATCTCCAGATGGGGTGGCCGGCGGGGCGCAATGCCGCCGAGGGCACCAGGAATAGACAGTGGAATCGCGCGACCTCAGTGGGCAGCCACCACCAGCACCTCGGCCTGCGTCCGTCCCACGGTACGCATGCGGTGTGGCAGTTCGGAATCGAAGTACAGCGAATCGCCGGCGTCGAGCCGGAACTGGCGCTCGCCCACCTGGACCTCGATGGCGCCCTTGAGCACCAGCAGGAATTCCTCGCCCGGATGCGGGAACACCGCCGTCGCGTCGGGGAATTCGCGCGGCGGGTGCACCACGAAGGGTTCCATGGCCTTGACCTTGCGGCGACCGGCCAGCGATTCATAGCGGTATTCCGCGCCCAGCCCGCCGCGCTGCAAGGCCTCGCGATCGGCCACGCGCACCAGGCTGACGAGTTCGTCCTGCGCGTCCTGGTCGGAGCCGACCAGCTGCGACACGCCCACGCCGTAGGCTTCGGCCAGGCGCAGCACGGTGGAAATCGACGGCTCGCTCAGCCCTCTTTCCAGCTTGGAAAGATAGCTCTTGGTCAGGCCCGTGCGTTGCGCCAGCTGCTCCAGGGACAGGGCTTGCTGGCGGCGCAGGGTCCGCAATCGGTGAGGCAGGTCGATCATGGGCAGGCGTGGAGCGGAAAACAACAGATAAGCATGCCCTAAACGCGCCTGTCCGTCGAGCGGCCCGCCCCGTCCGGGCCAACGGCCGCCGCCGGTCTGGAGCGCGGCGAGGCGGCCAGAGACACGCCCCGCCTCCCGTGAAGAGCGGCCAGCCTCAGCCCAACACGTCGCGATGCGTCCTGAGCGCCCGCCGCGCGTAGTAGGCGAAACCCGCCTGCGAGCGGCGCGGCGTCAGGATCCAGTCGTGCGCCTCGCGCCCCAGCGCCGGCGGGATCGGCTGGATCTTGCCGGCCGCCATCGCCAGCAGCTGCATGCGCGCGGCGCGCTCGAACTGCAGCGCCAGCACGCAGGCTTCCTCGACCGAGGCGGCCGCCACCAGCATGCCGTGGTGCGACAGCAGGATGGCGCGCTTGTCGCCCAGCGCCGCCGAGATGATCTCGCCTTCCTCATTGCCGACCGGCACGCCGGGCCAGTCCTTCAGGAAGGCCACGTCGCCGTACAGCGGACAGTTGTCCATGTGCGAGATTTCCAGCGGCACCTCCAGCATCGACAAGGACGCCGCGTGCAGCGGATGCGTGTGGATGATGCAGTTCACGTCCGGCCGCGCGCGGTAAATCCAGGAGTGGAAGCGGTTGGCGGGGTTCGGCATGCCGCCGCCCTCCTGCACCCGCAGATCCTCGTCCACCACCAGCAGGTTATCCGCCGTGATCTCGTCAAAACCCAGTCCCAGCCGCTGCGTGTAGTAGCGCCCGGCCTCGGGCGCGCGCGCCGTGATCTGCCCGGCCAGCCCGGAATCATGCCCGCCGTCGAACAGGATGCGGCAGGTCAGCGCCAGCTTCTGGCGCAGCGTCCATTCCGGCGCGTCGAGCTTGCGCTCCATGTCGGCCTGCGCGCGCGCGATCAATTCCTCTTTCGACAAGTGCATGGTGTCGGCCATTTCTATGCTCCTTCAAGCCGTTTCCAGCAACGGCGTAAAACCCGGCAAGGCCCGCATGCGGGCCAGCCAGGCATGGACATGGCGCAGGGCCGACAGGTCGTAGCCGCCCTCGTGCGCCATGCTCGTATAGGGATACAGCGCGATGTCCGCGATGGTCGGCGCGTCGCCGACCAGGAACTCGCGCCCCGCCAGGTGCGCATCCATCAGCGCCGCCGCCTTCATGCCCTGGCGCCGCCATTCCCGCATGGCCGGATCATCCACCCGGGCCGTGCCGCGCAGATGGATCAGCAGGCGCGGCTGTGCAAAGGCATGCATGTGCTGCGTCTGCTCGAAACTCAACCAGCTGCTCACCTGTGCCTGCGCCAGCCGCTCATCGGGTAGCCAGGACGTGCCCTGCCCCAGGTACCACAGGATCGCCTGCGACTCGGCCAGCCACAGCCCCTCGGGCGTCAACAGCGCCGGCACCTGACGCCACGGATTGATGGCGGCAAAGGCCTCCGTCTCCAGATCGCCCTGCACGATATCGAAGGTCCGGCGACGCAGCGCCAGCCCCATGTAGCCGCAGGCCAGTCGGATCTTCCAGGCATTGCCCGAACGCAGCGTGTCGGCCAGCTCCAGCGGCTGCCCCGCGAGCGGATGTACAGGCATGTTCATTTCAGTCGTCCAGAAAACATGGCGCGCCACCAACGACGCAGAAAGCAGATATCGGCAAGAAGTAGATATCGGCATGAAGCAGTCCTCCTCAAGCGGGGCTGCGCGGATCCGGCTCCGCCGGTCCGCAGCAGCGCCCCCTGGGGGGAGCGCGCCAGCGCTCGGGGGGGACACTCACTCTATCTTGATGTCGGCGCGCTTGACGATCTCGGCCCACTTTGCCTTCTCGGCCGCGATGAAACGCTGGTATTCCTCGGGCGCGCCGCTATAGAGCTGCGTGCCCTGCGCCGCCAGCTTCTGCTGCAGCTCGGGCGAGGCCAGCGTCTGGCGCAGCGCGGCGTTCAGCTTCTGCGCCACCTCCGGCGGCGTGCCCGCCGGCGCGAAGAACGCGTTCCATGAGCTGATCTGCAGGCCCGCGTCGCCCGCCTGCGCGCTGGACGGCACGCCCGGCGCCGAGGGCAGCGGCCGGTCGCTGGCCACCGCCAGCGCGCGCAGCTTGCCCGCCGCGACGTGCGGCATGATGACCGGACTGGCATCCATCACCACGTCCACCTGCCCGCCGATGGCCGCGTTCACCGCCTCGCTGCCGCTCTTGAACGGGACATGCACGATGTCCAGGCCCGCCGTCATCTTCAGCAGCTCCAACCCCAGATGCGGCGAGCTTGCCTGCCCGGCCGAACCGAAATTGAGCTTGGCCGGGTTGGCCTTGGCATAGGCCGCGAACTGCGCGAAATCCTGGGTCGGCAGGCTCGCCCGCACCGCCAGCAGGTACGGCGACCCCGACACCAGGCCGAGCGGCACATAGCTGTCCGCGTCATAGGCCAGCTTGCGGTAGATCAGCGGGTTGACCACCTGCGTGCCCACCGTGCCCATGAAGATCGTGTAGCCGTCCGCCGGCGCGCTGGCCGCCAGTTGCGCCGCGATCACCCCGCCCGCGCCGGGCCGGTTCTCGACCACGACCGGCTGGCCCAGCGCGTCGCCCAGGCCCTTGCCGACCTGGCGCGCCACGATGTCCGTGATGCCTCCCGCGCCGAACGGCACCACCAGCCGCACGGGGCGGTCCGGATAGGCGGCCTGCGCCGCGACGCCCCAGGCGGCCGTCAGCGCCAGCATGGCGCTCATGGTCCATCGTTTCATCTCTGTCCCCTTGCTCTTGCGGTTCGTTCCGCTATCGAGCGTGCGCGCCATCGCGCCGCCAAATGACACAAAGTGTCCTATAGAGCATTGATTTTCCGCAAGAGGGATCTTGTAGGGATAAACCCTGAGTGCAAGCGACATCACCGCTTTCCGGCGCAGCAGTGTGCCTGCGCCAGCAGTTCCCCACGCCGTGGCGGCCTGCCGCCTGAGCTACCACCGCCTGAGCTACCATTGCGCCCATGGGATTCTTCGCCCGCCGCCAATTCAAAGGCATCGAGGTTGTGCGCATCATCGATGACGCGCGCGGCTTCGCGCCGCACTTTCACGATGAGTTCGTGCTCAGCGTGAATGTGCAGGGACTGGAGCGGATCCGGCTGGACGGACGGAATTTCGATGCAGCCTCGGGCGACGTGACGCTCTACAACCCGGCCCAGGTTCAAAGCTCCAGCGTCGTCAGCCAGCCCTGGCAGTTCGCGAGCATGCATGTCGATCCGGCCATCCTGTCCGGGCAGTGCGGCGTCAGCCGGGAAACCGTCTTCGACAAGCCCCTGTTGCGCGCGCCCGCGGTCGCATCCGGGATGCTCCGGGCCATCGCGTCCGCGCTGGATCGCGACACGCCTGACAGCGTGGCCCAGGAAGGCCTGACGGCGATCCTGGACGCGCTGCTGAAAATCGCGGGTTCGCCCCAGCCCGAGGACACCGGGCTCATCCCCCCAGCCATCTTCCGAGTGGCCGAGCGCCTGCGCGACGATCTCGCCTTGCCGTCGCTGGCGGAGCTGTCCGAAGAAGCGGAAATGACGCCGGTGCAACTGGTGCGGGCGTTTGCAAGGGTCTATCGGATGCCGCCGCTGGCATGGGCCTGGAACCGGCGCGTGGTCCTGGCGCGCGAGCGCATCGCCCGGGGAGAACGCATCGCCGCCGTGGCCGCCGATCTGGGCTTTGCGGACCAATCCCACCTGACGCGCAGATTCCGCGCCTGCTTCGGCGTCCCGCCCAGCCTGTGGCGTAAAGGGTGAAATGGGGTTCAAGACAACGCGCGACGCCTGCGGCAAGATTCCGGCGTCATCCCATCACGGAACATTCCCATGCCTCCCTCCGTTGCCATCGGCTACAGCGACGTGCCCCGTGGCCATATCGCCAGTGTCGTGACCGATCTGGAAATGCTGTCCAGGCCGGCCACGGCGGACGTCCCCCTGCCCGACGGCGTCACGCTGACCCCGGCGTCCTGCCTCGGTCTGGATGCCTACCGGGCCCTGTTCCGGCAAATCGGCGCGGACTGGCTGTGGTTCTCGCGGCTGTTCATGAGCGACGAGGAGCTGGCCGCCACGCTTGGCGATCCCAATGTCGACGTCCGCATCGTCCGCAGCGCCGGGAAGGACGTGGGCATGCTGGAGCTGGACTTTCGCGTGGCGGGCCAGTGCGAACTGACCTTCCTCGGGCTGGCGGCGGAATGCACGGGCAAGGGCCTGGGCCGCGCGCTGATGAGCCGGGCCGTGACGCTGGCCTGGGCGCGTCCCATCACGCGCATGTGGCTGCATACCTGCACCTATGACCATCCCTCGGCCCTGGGTTTGTACATGCGGGCGGGCTTCAGGCCCTGCGCGATGCGGGTGGAGGTTCAGGTCGATCCGCGCCTGACCGGTCACCTGCCCAGGAGCGCGGCCCCGCAGGTGCCCATCATCGCGTGACCCGCTCGGCCGCCTCGCCATCGCGGCCACGCCCTGGCGACGATGCGGGCCCGCCCGAGCGACGCGCTTGCGCATGAATACGCGCAATGGATCGCCCGCATGGTCGTCAAACGGGCTGCGACGCTCAAGGCCCGCCGAAGCGATCGGGAAAAGCCTGGGTGGGAACGCGAAACTCCAGCGCCGGGAAAATGAATCTATTTAGAATCAAATAAATCTTGTGTAAATTATAAGAATCCAAATAGAATCTCACCACCTCCCACCGCGCATCCGCCTCATTGCACGAACCCGGCCGCATCGCCACGGCTCTTCTGGCCGCAGACGGGCCTGGATGCGGGGTGGCTTTCATCGCGCCCAACGCCTTTCATTGACCATGGCCCGTCCCAGAAGCAAAGACAAGGAAATGGCCTTGCTACGCTCGGCCGTCAAGATCATCGCGACGCAAGGACTGCGCGCGTCCACCATGATGATCGCCCGACTCGCCGGCGTCGCGGAAGGAACGCTGTTCCTTTATTTTCCGACCAAGGACGTCCTGCTGTCCGCGGTCTTCGAGCATCTGCTCCAGGACCTGGAGGCGGGCCTTGGCGCGCCCGCCGCCGGCGTGTCGTCGCGGCAGACCGCGCAATTCCTCTGGAACCGCTATATCGATTGGGGCGCGGCCAATCCCGATGCGTATTCCACGATGAATCAATTGCTGGCGTCGGACCGCCTGTCGGCCGGGCAGTTGCGCAGAGTGGAAACGCTGTATGCCTTCCCGGACCTCCAGGCCTGCCGGCGACGCTTTGCCGGCCTGACGGACCGGGAAGCATTGGCGCTTTCCGACGCGACGGAGAAAGCCATCGCCGATACGACAGTGCGCCTGGCCATGACCCGGCCACAACACGCCGAGGCCTACAAGATGGCGGGATTCGACATGCTGTGGGCCGCGGTGACGCGGGGCGCGGAGCCCCCGGGACTCAACCCGCGCGCCCAGCGGCCTTGATCATATCGGCCGCCTTCCCGACGGACATGATGACGGTCCAGACAGCCTGCGCGCCCGCCACGCGCCGGAAACCCGATATCGCATGGGAAGACGCGATGAAGCGTCAGGCTTCATAACGCCGGACCGGGCCGCCGGCCAATATTTCACGCCGGGCGCCCGTCTTTCATCCACCTGAAACAGTTTTCCCTCAAAGTCGCGGCTGCCTACAGGGGAGAACCTTTCATGATCCGCGCCAAGACACTGATGTCCGCCTTGGCCGCGACCGCCCTGGTCGCGGCATGCTCCAGCGATGACGACAAGGCATCCACGCCAACGCCGCCTGTCGCGCAGGCGCCCAAGAACATCCTGTTCTTCCTGGGAGACGGCATGGGCATCACGACGCTCACCGCCGCCCGCATCTACAAGGTCGGCGAAGATGGCGACCTGACCATCGACACGCTGCCGGAAACGGCGTTTGTCCATACGTACTCGAACGATGCCCAGGTGACGGACAGCGCGCCCTCCATGGCCGCCTACATGACCGGCGTGAAGATGAACAACGAAGTCATCTCCATGAGCGCGGACACCAAGGCCACCGACGCCAACGGCAAGCCCTACCACGCCAGCTATGACGCCACCTGCCCGGCCGGCAACGGCACGCCGGTGGAAACGCTGCTGGAAATCATGAAGGCCAAGGGCTACGGCACCGGAGTGGTCACGACCACCCGCATCACGCACGCGACGCCCGCCGCCACCTACTCGCACGTCTGCCACCGCGATGCCGAGAACACCATTGCCGCCGCGCTGGTGCCCGGCGGCGCCGGCTTCAACGCCAGGCTGAACGACGGCATCGACGTATTCTTCGGCGGCGGCACGGATTACTTCCTGCCCAAGGAAAACGGCGGCAAGCGCAACGACAAGCGCAATCTCATCGACGAGATCAAGACCAGGTACGGCTACGCCGCGAATCGCGCCGATTTCGACGCGCTGCCCACCGACGGCCGCAAGATCGCCGGCCTCTTCACCAAGAGCCACATGGCCTACGACCTGGACCGCGACCCGGCCAAGGAGCCCAGCCTGGCGGACATGACCGGCAAGGCGATCGACGCGCTGGCCGCCAGGAACAAGGGCTTCTTCCTGATGGTGGAAGGCGGCCGCATCGACCACGCGCTGCACGCCACCAACGCGCGCCGCGCGCTGCAGGACACCGTGGCCTTCGACGATTCGATCAAGCTCGCGCTGGACAAGATGCGCAAGGTGGATCCGGATCTGAAGAACACGCTCATCGTCGTCACCGCCGACCACGACCATACGCTGCAGCTGAACGGATACGCTGCCCGCACCGGCAAGACCGAGCCGGGCAAGCCTGGCGTGCTGGGCCTGGTCAAGAACTACGTCGGTCCGGCCGTGCCGACCAAGGACGTGGACGGCAACCCCTACACCATCATCGGTTTCGGCAACGGCCCCAAGCGCCTGGCGACGCGCGGCCCGATCGACGACACCGCGCTGGAAGACAAGAACTACCTGCAGGAAGCCGTGATCCCGATGGATCCGGCCAGCGACTCGGAAACCCACGGCGGCGCCGATGTGTTCCTGGGCGCCATCGGCCTGAACGCCGACAAGTTCTCGGGCGTGATCACCAATACCGACGTATTCGGCCTGATCCGCAAGGCAGTCAATCTGTGATGAAGACGACCTCACGCCTCGAACCGAAAACGCCCAAGGACACGATCATGAACCATTGCATTTCCCGTCTCAGCCGCGCCGTCCTGCTCGCCCTGCCCCTGGCGGCGGGCGCCCCGCTCGCCCACGCCGCGGGCGAAGCCAAGAACGTCATCTTCTTCCTGGGAGACGGCATGGGCCCCGTCACCGTGACCGCCGCCCGCATCTACAAGGGCGAGAAGCAGCTTGCCGCCCAGCCCGGCTCGCTGGTCAGCCCGGAGCGCGCCAACCTTTCCATGCAGCTGCTGCCTTACGCCGCCCGCATCAAGACCTTTTCGCTGGACGGCCAGACCACCGACAGCGCCCCGTCCATGGCCGCCTACATGACCGGCGTGAAAATGCGCAACGAGGTCATTTCCATGTCGGCCGACACGGTGGCCGTGGACGGCGCGGGCAAGCAATACGTCTCGGGCGAAGACAGCACCTGCCCCCCGACCAACGGCACGCCCGCCCAGACGCTGCTGGAACTGGCCAAGGCCAAGGGCCGCGCGGTCGGCGCCGTGTCGACCACGCGCGTCGGCCACGCCACGCCGGCCACGACCTATGCCCACGTGTGCAACCGCAACGGCTACAACACCATCGCCGAACAATCGACGCCGGGCCATGCGAACTACAACACCCGGCTTGGCGACGGCATCGACGTGCTGCTGGGCGGCGGACAGCGCAACTACCTGCCCAAGCCGCTCAACCCGGCCAGCAAGCGCACCGACGGCGTCAATCTGGTGACGGCCTTCCAGGCCAGGGGCTATACCTACGTCGATACGGGCACCGCGCTGCGCGCGCTGAATCCCGCGGCCACCGGCAAGCTGCTGGGCCTGTTCTCGCAAAGCGAGATGGCTTATGAACTGGACCGCGTCAAGCCGGCCCTGGGCTATGACCAGCCCAGCCTGGCCGAGATGACGGACAAGGCGCTGGGCGTGCTGAGCAAGAACAGCAATGGGTTCTTCCTGATGGTGGAAGGCGGCCGCATCGACCATGCGCTGCACGGCACCAACGCCAAGCGCGCGCTGGAAGACACGCTGGCCTTCGACAGCGCGATCCAGACCGCGCTGGATTTCATGGAAAAGAAGGACCCCGGCCTGAAGAACACGCTGATCGTGGTCACCGCCGACCATGACCACGCCATCGCGTTCAACGGCTATCCCAAGATCGGCAACCCCATCCTGGGCACGGTCAAGTCCTATGCGGATGGCAAGCCCGCGCTGGCCGCCGACGGCAAGCCCTACACCACGCTGGTGTTCGGCAACGGCGGTCGCCCGAACGCCGACGCCGACAGCAAGACCAACCCGGAAGACGGCAACAAGGCCTGGATCGCGCCGGCGCGCGGCGCCGCGCGCGACGATCTGAGCAACGTCAATACCTTTGACGACAACTTCCTGCAGGAAGTCGGCGTCGTGCTGGGCAAGCCCGGCGCGGAAACCCACGGCGGCGGCGACGTCATGCTGTTCGCGGGCGGCGCTGGCGCGAAGATCTTCAAGGGCACCATGGACAACACCAAGGTGTTCGGCAAGGTCCGCGAGGCGGCCGGCCTGTGAAACCCTTGAACGCAACCGTCAGGCGCGGCCTCGCCTGCCTGCTGCTGGCCTGCCTGCCGGCGGCGGCGGGCGCGGCGGACAATGCGCCCGAACCGGCCCCGGCCGCCCCGGCGCCCGCCCAGCCCGCCCCGCCCGATCTGAACCTGCGCATCGAACGCTATGCCTCGTCGATCGGCAGCGACGGCGTGCAGCGTGAAACCCGCTACGCCGACCTGATGTACCGGCGCGCGGACATGGTGTGGATCGAGCGCGACTATCCGGCCGCGCTGCGCGCCAGCGCGGAACATGGACACGACGGACACGCGGGCCAGGATCCGCATGCCGGCCATTCCCATGCAAACACGACGGGCTCGCCCCTTTGGGTGCGGCGCGATGCCGCCGGCAAGGATCAGGTGCGCATGGTCCTGCGCAAGCAGCACAAGGTGCTGGACATCGACGAGGCCAACTACGGCAACGTCGGCTACAACGGCTCCTGGGCGGCCACCTATGGCATCGCGGACCC
Organism: Achromobacter sp. AONIH1; assembly: GCF_002902905.1. NCBI lineage: Bacteria > Pseudomonadati > Pseudomonadota > Betaproteobacteria > Burkholderiales > Alcaligenaceae > Achromobacter > Achromobacter sp. AONIH1. Next base: position 5,921,798 of record NZ_CP026124.1, read on the forward strand.
GAGACAGTTGCAGCGCATGCAGCCCGACGGCGCGCCGGCCCAAGGCGTGCAGCGCTACCGCCAGGCGCGCGGCGAATCGCAGGTCCTCATCGACTGGGATATCCAGGGGCAGTACGCGCGCCGGATCGAGATCCAGGGTCCGCACGGCCTCTCGGTCAGCAAGGTCACGGTGACCGACGCGGCCGCGCCGTCCCCCGCGCCCTGGGTCCTGCTGAAAGACTACGAAACGGGCGACTACTCCGACCTGCTGGACTAGCGTGCCCGCGCGCGGGCCTCAACCCGCGCGCGCGGCGGCCTTGATCATGTCGGCCGCCTTCTCCGCGATCATGATGACGGGCGCATTGGTATTGCCCGAAGTGACCATGGGCATGATCGAAGCGTCGACCACCCGCACGCCCTTCAAGCCATGCACTTTGAGTTCATGATCCACCACGGCGGCGGGATCCCTGCCCATGGCGCAGGTGCCGACCTGATGATGATAGGAGACCACGGCGCTGCGCACATAATCGGCCAGCTGCCTGTCGGTCTGCTTGTCCTCGCCCGGATAGATTTCGCGTCCGCGCCAGGGCTGCAAGGCGGGCTGGGCGGCGATCTGGCGCATCTGCCGGATCGAGGCGACCAGCACATCGACGTCATGCTGGGTGGCCAACACGTTGGGATCCAGCAGCAGGCGATCGTCCACGCCGGCGCCGGTCAAGCGTAGCTGGCCCCGGCTGGTCGGCATCACGCAGGCCGCGCACAGGGTGAAGGCATTGGCGGGGCCGGTCTGTTCAGGCGTGTAGTACGGCACGTTGAAGAACAGGGGCTGCATGTCCGGTCCGTCCAGCGCCGGGTCCGTCTTGGCGAACAGCTGCGCGTGCAGCACGGTCAGGCCAGGATCGTCCGGCGCGGGAATGGCCTGCCTGCCTTCGTAGATGACCGGCACCAGCATGTGATCGTGCAGGTTCTTGCCCACGCCGGACAGGTCATGCACCACCCTGATATTGTGCTGGCGCAATTGCGCCGCCTCCCCCACCCCGGACAGCATCAGCACGCGCGGCGACTCGATGGCGCCGCCCGACAGGATGGCTTCGCGCCGCACGCCAGCGCGATAGAACCCATTGCCCTGCTCATAGGCCACGCCGACGCAGCGCTTGCCCTCGAACGACAGCTGCTGCACGCGCGCATTGGTGATCAGCGACAGGTTGGGCCGCTCCAGCGCCGGACGCAGGAAGGCCACGGCGGTGCTGACGCGCTTGCCGTCCTTGATGGTGAGGTGATTGAAGCCCACGCCCAGGATGTCCGCGCCATTGTGGTCGCGGTTGAGCGGGTGGCCGGCCTGCACGGCGGCATCCACCATGGCCTGGGTCACGACATGGGGCTGGTACTGCGTCATCACATGCATGAGGCCGCCGGCCCCATGATAGTCATCGGCGCCCCGGTCATAGTCTTCCGACTTCTTGAAATAGGGCAGCACGGACTGATAGCCCCAGCCGGGGTTGCCCTGCCTTTCCCAGGCGTCGTAGACCGAGGCATGGCCGCGCACATAGATCATGCCGTTGAGCGAACTGCTGCCGCCCAGGGTCTTGCCGCGCGGCCAGAACAGCTTGCGGTCATGAGCATGCACCTGCGGCACGGTGTCGTAGGCCCAGTCATAGGGGCTCTTCCACAGCTCGATCAGGCGCAGCGGCGTGGAGATCTTCTCGGAGTTGTCGGGGCCGCCGGCCTCGATCAGCAACACCTTCACGCCGGGATCCTCGGTCAGCCTGTTGGCCAGCACGCAGCCGGCCGATCCGGCGCCGACGATGACGTAGTCGAAACTGTCCGACCGGTCCTCCGCCGCGTTGACCCTCGCGCCCATCAGGCCGCCGGCCATCAGCGTGCCGCTGGCGACGCCCATGGCCTGCATGAAGCGGCGACGGGAGAACGCCGTTCGGGGAAACTGCTCATCGTTGCTCACGGTGTCTCCTGGAAGGCAGGCCTCGCGCGCGTGGCCCGCTCATTGACTGCAATGGTTGCTCGTCGTTCCTGTGGGCAGATCGAGGCCAGCTTAGCGCCGGGTGTCGACGCCTGCTTGTCGGCGCGTGCATGAAGATTTGTCATGCCGTGCAGGCTTCCCCCTGGCGCCCGGGCTCGACGCGCGTCCATGCCGCCAAGATGGCGGGTCATCCGTCGCTCAGGCGCCGGACGATGATACGCGCCCAGCCGCGCTTGCCCAAGAGTGCGCGCAACCCATACGCTCGCGCGCGAGCACGCTACACGCCACCGCCCCCCGTCGCCTTGTTCACCGCCACGAACGCCAAGGCCCGTCCCTCCGACGCCTCGACCGCGGCCAGCTCCGCCTGGCGATGCCCGACCGACGCGTTCAGGCGTTCCAGCAGATTGATCATGCCGCGCCCGTACAACAGCCCCGCGTGCGCGTCCGCCCGCCGCGACGCCTGCAATTGCGCGTCGATCCGCTGCGCGCGCCGTTCTTGCGCCGCCCAGGCGCCCAGGGCGTTTTCGGTTTCCTCGACGGCCTCCAACACGACCTGCCGATAGCCCAGGATGGCCGCGGCCAGTTCGGCCTCGCGCGCGCCGGCCACGGCCCGTCGCAAACCCCAGTCCAGCAGCGGCAGGGTCAAGGACAGCCCGCCCGACGCATGGGTGCTGCGGCCCGGCAAGGGCTTGCCGGTCAGGTTGCCGGTGATCTGGATATCACCGGACAGGGTCAGGCGCGGGTATAGCTCGGCGATCGACACCCGTAGTTCGGCCGCGGCCTGCAGCACCTGCTGTTCCGCGCGACGGATGTCCGGCCGGACGCGCACGATATCGGCCGGCAGCGGCGCGGTCGGCTCGCCGCGCGGCCGGGGCTGGCCGGCGGACGGCAGCAGCCCGGGCGCGATCTGGCTCTCTCCGGTAAGCACCGCCAGACGCTGCGCGTGCTGCCGCGCCAGTTGCGCCGACAGCGGCAGCTGGGCGGCCGTTTCGGCTTCCAGCACGCTGGCGCGGTCCACATCGAAATCGCTGGCGATGCCGGCGCGCCTGCGCTCCTGCACCAGGGCGAGCAGATGACGCTGGTCGCCCAGCAGGCCGGACAGCACCTGATGGCGCCGCTGCGCGCCGCGAAGTTCGATATAGGCGCGCACGGCCTCGGCGGCCACCGATACCCTGGCCGCGCGCAAGTCGGCTTCGGCGGCGCCGGCGCTCGCGCGCGCCGCGTCCGTGGCGGCGGCGATGCGGCCGAACAGGTCGAGTTCCCAGCGGGCGTCGAAACCGGCCTGGTAATAGCCGATGGACCGTTCTTCCTGCGCCAGCGGCAATTCGCCCTGCCCGGCTTCGGCGCCGGACAGCTCGTTCGCGCCGTGCGGACCAGACAACCTGTGCTGGCGCTGGGCGGCGCCGTGCAGGCCGATCTGCGGCAAGGCCTGGGCCGCGCTGGAACGCGACAGGGCGCGCGCCGCCTTGAGCCGTTGCGCCGCCTGGGCCAGCGTCAGGTTGCCCGCCAGCGCGCGTTCGGCCAGCGCATCCAGCTCCGCGTCCTCGAAGGCCGTCCACCAGCGCGGCGGCGCCTCCGTCCGCGCGGCCACCTCGCCCCGGTTGTACCAGTCCGCCGGCAAGGCCTGCCTGGGCTCCGGCCTCGGTCCCATCGACACGCAGCCGGGAAGCGCCAACGTCGCCGCCAGCAGCCCCAGCCACCGCCGCCTGCCCTCAAGTTCCATGTTCCCGCGCACCTTCATCGCTTGCCACCACCCGTCGCCATTTGACGATTCGTTGAGATGAAAACATAATAGATCGACCAATCAGTCTATTAATAATATCCCACTCCAGGCCCGGCTTCGAACATGAATCGTCATTCGCGCGTCCGCCGCGCGCCGGTGTACGGCGCCATCATCGCGGGCGGCATCACGCTGTTCGGCAATGCCGTGGCGGCGGTCGCGCTGCCGTGGCTGGTGCTCGGCATTACCGGCAGCGCGGCCTGGACCGGCGCGGCCGCCGCGGCCGGCATGGTGCCGCTGATCATCGGCGCCTTCTTCGGCGGCCAGATGCTGGAGCGCCATGGCGCCAGGCGCGTCGCGGTGGCTGCCGACCTGGTCAGCGCCGGCAGCCTGATCGCCATCGCGCTGCTCCATGAAAACGGCCAGCTCGGCATGACGGCGCTCATGGCCCTGATCGCGCTGGGCGCGCTGTTCGACGGGCCGGGCATGGCGGCGTCGGAATCGCGCTACCCCGAACTGGCCCGCTTGGCGCGAATGCCGTTGGAACGCGTCACGGCGATGGACGAGCTGGCCGACGGCGCCGCCACCATCGCGGGCCCCATCGCCGCCGGCCTGAGCATCGCCCTGGTCGGACCTGAACTGACCATGTGGCTCACGGCGCTGTGCTCGATCACGGCGGCGGCGCTGAACGCGATCTATCTGCCCGGCAGGCGGCGGGCCGCGCGCGGGAAGGTGGCGCGGCAAGGCGCGCTGATCGGCGTGCGTTTCCTGTGGTCCGAGCCGCCGCTGCGCGCGCTGGTGCTGACGGGCATGGCCGTGGTCAGCCTGTTCAGCGCCCTGGACGCCGTGGTCATGCCGGTCTTCCTGCGCGACAGCGGCCGGGACGCCGCCGACCTGGGCAGCTTCCTGGCCCTGGCCGGCGGCGGCGCCATCGTGTCCGCGCTGGCCTACGCCCGTCATGGGCAGCGCCTGGGGCCTCGGCGGATCCTGCTGGCCAGCCTGGCGCTGGAAACCCTGGCCTTCGCGCTGCTGGCGCTGCAGGACGGCGACGCGCTGATGCTGCTGTCCGGCGCGCTGGCCGGGCTGGGCGTGGGCCCGCTCAATCCGCTGATCAGCACGGCGCTGCTGCGCGGCACGCCCGCCGCGATACGCGGCAGAGTCCTGAGCGCCTTCAACGCGCTGGCGCTGGTCGCCACGCCGCTGGCCGTGCTGTTGGCCGGCGCCGCCATCGAACTGGCGGGCACGCGCGCCGTCATGATTTGCCTGGCCGCCATGTTCGCGCTGCTGGCCCTGCCCTACCTGCTTGCCCCCGCCCACGAGGCGGTTCGCGCCGCGCGCCCCGCCTCGCCCACCAACCGGGAATCCTCCCGATGACCTCGACGTCCCCCATGAGCATGAACGCCGCTTCCCGGCGCAAGACCCTGCTTGCCCGCCACCGATACAGTCTCGCCGCCGCCTGCGCCCTGGCGATGGCCGCGCTTGCCGCGCTGGCGTTGCGCGCCGCGCCCGCCGCCGTGGCAGAGACGCCGCAGGCCGCGCCGGCCTTGCGCGTCACCACCGTCGTGGCCGGCCCGGGCACGGTCCCGATCCGCATCGCGGTGAGCGGATCCCTGGTTGGCAGGGACGAGATCGCCATCCGCACGCCGTTGCAGGACCAGCGCATCGCGGCGGTGCTGGTCGAGGAAGGCGATTGGGTGCGCGCCGGCCAGCCGCTGGCGACGCTGGAAACGGATACTCTGGACGCGCAGCTGCGCCAGGCGCAGGCGACGCTGGGCCGGGCGCGGGCGCAGGTGCAGCAGCAGGAAGCGCTGAACGCCGAGGCCCAGACCCAGTTGCGGCGCATCGCGCCCCTGGTCCGCTCCGGCTCGGTCAGCGCGCAGCAGATCGACCAGCAGCAGGCGCAGGCGCGTTCCAGCGCCGCCGCGCTCGCCGCCGCCCGCGCCGAACAGGAACAGGCCCGCGCCGGGGTGGCGCAGGCACAGGCGCAACGCGACAAGGCCGCGCTGCTTGCGCCGGCCGACGGCATCGTGTCCGAGCGCCACGCGCGGGCCGGCGCATTGGGCGGCGACGCGCCGCTGTTCAAGCTGATCCGCGACGGCCTGCTCGAACTGGACGGCGAGGTGCCCGAAAGCGCGCTGGCCGGCATCCTGCCCGGCATGCCCGCGCGGGTGCGAGTGCCCGGCGCGACGGATGCGGTGGCCGGCAGCGTTCGCCGCGTATCGCCCAAGGTGGACGAGGCGACGCGCATGGGCCGTGTCCGGATCGCGCTGGAGGCGGCGCCGGCGATCCGGGCGGGCAGCTTCGCCGCCACGACGCTGGAGACCGGCCAGGACGCGCTGCCGGTCGTGGTGCCGCAGCGCGCGGTGACATTCGGCGCGCAAGGCGCGGCCTCGGTCATGGTGCTGGACGCCGCCGGCCGCGTGGCCCGGCGCGCGGTCACGCTGGGCAGGCTCAATGGTTCGGTGGCCGAAGTCCGGTCGGGACTGGACGCGGGCGAACGCCTCGTGGCCACCGCGACCGCCTTCATCAAGGAAGGCGACATCGTGACGTCCGCGCAGCCGGAGGCGCCGGCGCGATGAGCATGCAACTGTCTTCCTGGGCGATCCGTCGGCCCATCCCCACCATCGTGCTGTTCCTGGTGCTGGCGATCGCCGGCTGGACATCCTTTCTCGGCCTGCCGATCAACGCCAATCCGCGCGTGGATTTTCCCGTGGTGACGGTCGCGGTGCCCCAGGTCGGCGCTGCGCCCACCGAACTGGAACACGCCGTCACGCTGCGGGTGGAGCGCGCCGTCTCCGGCCTGGCCGGCATCCGCCACATCACGTCCACGGTGGCCGACGGCATTTCCATCACGACGGTGGAATTCCAGTTGGGCATAGACCCGGGCCGGGCCGCCAATGACATCCGCGATGCCATCGCGCAGATCCGCGCCGACCTGCCCCAGACGATCGAGGAACCCATCATCACCCGCGTCGATATCGAGGGCGGCGCCATCCTGAACTACGCGGTCAGCACCCAGGCCCTGGGCCTGGTCGACGTCTCGTGGTTCGTCGACGATGTGGTCAGCCGGGAACTGCTGTCCGTGCCCGGCGTGCAGAAGGTGCAGCGCCTGGGCGGGGTGGAGCGCGAAGTCCGGGTCGCCCTGCGCGCCGACCGGCTGGAGGCACTGGGGCTGGGCGCGGACCAGGTCAACGCGCAGCTGCTGCGCGCCAACGCCAACGTCCCCGGCGGCCGCGCCACGCTTGCCGGCGCCGAGCAATCGATACGCGCGCTCGGCAGCGCCGCCAGCGTGCAGGCGCTGGGCGCGACGCCCATCGCATTGCCCGACGGCCGCTGGACGCGGCTCGACGATATCGCGGTCCTGCGCGATGGCGCCGGCGAGGCGCGCACGCGGGCCAGGCTGGACGGCCAGGAGGTGGTGGGCTTCGCCGTGTTCCGCGCCAAGGGGTCCAGCGATACACGCGTCGCGCAGGGCGTGGAGCACGCCCTGGAACAACTGCGCCGCCAGCACGCCGACGTCGACATCCAGCTGGTGTCCTCGTCCGTGGCCTATACGCTGGCCAGCTACGACGCGGCCATCATGACGCTGGTCGAAGGCGCCGCGCTGACCGTGCTGGTCGTCTTCCTGTTCCTGCGCAGCTGGCGGGCCACGCTGGTGGCGGCGATCGCGCTGCCGCTGTCCATCCTGCCCGCCTTCGCGGTCATGGCCTGGTTCGGCTACACGCTGAACAGCATCACGCTGCTGGCGCTGACCCTGGTGATCGGCATCCTGGTGGACGACGCCATCGTCGAGATCGAGAACATCGAGCGCCATCTCGACATGGGCAAGCGGCCCTACCGCGCCGCGCTGGATGCGTCCGACGCCATCGGCTTCGCGGTCGTGGCCATCACGGCCACCATTGTCGCGGTGTTCCTGCCGGTCAGCTTCATCGGCGGTTTCGTCGGCCAGTATTTCGCGCCCTTCGGCGTCACCGTGTCGGCGGCCGTGCTGGCCTCGCTGCTGGTGGCCCGGCTGGTGACCCCGCTCATGGCGGCGTACCTGCTCGCGCCCAAGCCGCCGGCCGGCCAGCGCCAGGAAGCCGGCCATGCCACCGGCCTGCTCGGGCGCTACCTGCGCATGCTGGACTGGGCGCTGCGGCATCGCCGCAAGAGCCTGGCGCTGGCCGCCGCCTTCCTGGCCGCGTCGCTGGCGCTGGCGCCGCTGCTGCCGTCGGGCTTCATGCCCGTCAGCGATCTCAGCCTGAGCCGGGTCGACGTGTTCTTTCCGCCGGGCACGCCACTGTCCCAGACGGACGGCAAGCTCGACGAGATGGCGGCGCGGCTGCGCCAGCGGCCCGAAGTGCGCGCCGTCTTCACCACGGCGGGCGGCGAGGACGCGTCCGGCGCGACCGACGTCGCCAACGGGCAATTGCTGATCCGGCTGGTGCCGGCCGACCAGCGCGAACTCAGCCAGAAGGCGTTCGAGCATGCCGTGCGGCCGCTACTGGACGCGTTCCCCGACACGCGCTATGCCTTCCGCGGCGACAGCGCGGCGCGCGACGTGTCGATCATCCTGGCCGGCGCGGATGCCGACGCCCTGTCGCGGGCCGCGCATGCGCTGGAACGCGACATGCGCGCGCTGCCGGGCCTCGCCAACGTGCAGGTCAAGGAACCGCTGCCGCGCCCCGAACTGCTGATCCGCCCGCGCGCGGACGAAGCGGCGCGGGCGGGCGTCACCGCCGCGTCGATCGGCACGGTGGCGCGCATCGCCACCGTGGGCGACACCAATGCCAATTCGGCGCGCTTCAACTTCGCGGACCGGCAGGTGCCCGTGCGCGTGCTGCTGCCCGCGCTCGAACAGGGCGACCTGCAGGCGCTGGGCAATCTGCGCGTCTCGACCGACAGCGGCGCGACGGTGGCGCTGCGCAGCGTCGCGGACATCGGATACGGCAGCGGCCCGGCCCGCATCGAGCGGTCCGCGCGACTGCGCAGGATCTCGGTGGACGCGGACCTGTCCGGAACGACGCTGGGCACCGCGCTGGAAGCCATCGACGCCTTGCCCGCCCTGCGCGAGCTGCCGGCCGGCGTGCGCCGGATCGAGTACGGCGACGCGGAGTACATGCGGGAAATGTTCGAGAAGTTCAGCGTCGCCATGACCTTCGGCGTGCTGATGGTGTATGCGGTGCTGATCCTGCTGTTCCGGGATTTCCTGCAGCCCCTGACCATCCTGACATCGCTGCCGCTGGCGATCGGCGGCGCCGTCGGCGGGCTGCTGCTCTATGGCGCGGCCATCGACCTGCCGGTGGTGATCGGCCTGCTCATGCTCATGGGGATCGTGACGAAGAACTCCATCCTCATGGTGGAATTCGTGATCGAGAAGCGCCGCCATGGCATGGCGCGCCACGAGGCGCTGATGCAATCGGGCGCGGAACGCGCCCGACCCATCATCATGACCACCATCGCCATGGTGGCCGGCATGGTGCCCGCGCTACTCAGCACCGGCGCCGACGCCGGCTTCCGCGCGCCGATGGCCGTGGCGGTCATCGGCGGGCTGATCACCTCCACCCTGCTGAGCCTGATCTTCGTCCCCGTGGTCTTCAGCTACATGGACGACCTGCGCAACTGGCTGGCGCCCAGGCTGGCGCGGCTGACATCCGTCACGCAGCGGGACCGCGACGAAGAGGAGGCATGAACAAGCGCCGCGAACCGGCGCGCGGCCGGCCCGCTACGGGTCGACCGAGCGCATGTCGCAACTGGTCTCCTCGGACCCGCAGATGCCACGGAACCACGCCCGCCCCCGCTTGCGGTCCTTCGGCGCCAGCGGCTCCAGCTTCTCGTCGTTGCGCATCTCGTAGTCCAGCAGCAGCCACTCACCGTCGCAGGCGACGATGCCGCGCAGCGCGACCCGGTCGCGCAGCCAGTCGCCCTTCAGGTCGAGCAGCCGCTCGCTGCCGGCGTCGGGACGCGCATAACCGCGCGCCGACTGCACGCCGACCTGCATGTCCCCGGCCTCGATCCATCCCTCGCCTTGGTACACCGGCCGGGGCTTTTCGCTCATCTCGTCGCTGGCGCCCTTGATCTTGAGCCAGCCATCGCGCGCCTCGACCAGATCGAACGTGACGCTGTAGTAGTCCAGGGCCGGATCGAGACTCTCGCCGCGCGTCGTCGGCAGGCTGCCGACCACCTTGGCGGTCGCGGACGCCTCCGCGCGCACCACGATCGCGGGCTTGTCATTGACCGTCCAGCCGGAGAATCGGCAGACGGTCGGTCCCGGCGGCGTCCAGGCCGCCGTTCCGGCATTGGCCTGGGCATTGAGCGCGGGCGACAGGGTCAGCGCGACAAGCGCCAGCAGCATGCGTCGAACAGTCATGGGGGTGGTCACACCGTCTGTTTGAGCTGGCGCGATGCGGTTGTGCCAGCAAAGGTTGGCATAGGGCGGATCCCGGGATCCGCCTTGCGCGAAGCGCGGGTTGCCGCGCCAGAAAAAGCGTACCATGGCCGGCCCGGACTTCTGCCGGGCGATACAGATTGCCTTGGCGGCTTCGCGCCGTCCCTGTCTTTGCCCGCCAAGAGCACTCTCATGACGCGACGAGCAGCGGCCATGCCTTTCAGAGAAATCTATTCGCGATGCACCCCGTATTAGCCACTGCCCTGGCCAAGATCTGCCAAGAACGCGATGAAAAATCCTATTCAGCGTCGTTGGATGCCGTCTCAGCCATCGTTCGCCACTTCGGCGAAGTCAATTTGGCAGAGGTACTTTTCTCGGAAATACCCAGGACGGTGCCGTTCGAACTTGTTGCCGAGCTGTTCGACCTGCTCGCCTGGCAGACCAACGACAACGGCGCCAGCATGGCCAGAACAACTGAAGCATGGCTACGCGAGGGATCCGACAGTCGAAAACTCCTGATCGCCTTGCATCTTGAGGTTTACCCGTTCGTCGACGGCGGAGAAATGGAGCGTGTCCTGCTTCCACTCGCCAAAACCAATGCTCGCGTGTCCGCCCGGTGTATGGCTTTGATTCACGCGCGCCGTAGCGCGAGCCATGTAGGTTGACGATTCGGCGAAGCGGACCTGTCAAGATCAATCGGACCGGCCCCATTGTTCCCGCTCATACACCCGGCTCTTGCCCCTTCACTTCCCCTCATCCGCCTCCACCCCCACCATCATCCGCAAACATCGCAGGAACACCGGCCGCAGTTCCTCCGGCAGCGGCGCCAGCACTTGCGCCTCGACCTGCGCGTCGCGCGGCAGCACGCGCATCAGCAGGTCCAGGCCGGCCTCGGTGATTTCAAGCGCGTAGGCGCGCGCATCCTCGGCCGAGCGCGTGCGCCGCACATAGCCCTTGGCCGTCATGCGGGCGATCATCTCGGCGAAGGAATTGCGGTCCAGCGCGATCAGTTCGGCGATGCGGCTCTGGGTGGCGCCGGGATGCTGGTGGACGGTGATCAGCAGGGCCTTCTGCCGGGGTGTCAGGTCCTCGTCGGGAAAGGCCTGCGCGAACAGCGCCTCGGCCCGGAAGTGGGCCCGCCGCAACAGGTGCGACGCCACCTGGGTCAGATCGAAGTCCCGCAAGGCGCGGGACGAGGCCGGACGGCGGGCGGTCGGACGGGAGGCGGTCATCGGGCTTTCCATGAAATAGGCCAGGCGATTGTAGGCACAGGCGGCCGACGCCGAAAGACGCTGGCTCCCGGGCCCGGCCCCCGGCCCGTCTCCGCGCGGCCAGGCGACGCCAACGCGGCAGCGCTCGCCTTGGGCAAAACCCGGCGTTGACTTCGCCGGACGCGCCGCCTAAGATCGTCAATATAGTACGTATACGTATTTTATTGCCGGTACCCGCCACGCCGCGCGACCTGTTCCCAGGAATTCCGATCATGACGATCCGCCAGCTACGCAATTACATCGACGGCCGTTTCGAAGACGGCGCCTCGACCTTCGACAAGCACAGCCCGGTCGATCACGCGCTGATCGCCCAGGTCCACGAGGCCAGCCGCGAGCAGGTCGACCGCGCCGTCGCCGCCGCAAGGCGCGCCTTGCCGGCCTGGGCCGCCCTGCCGGTGGCCGCGCGCACCGATCAGCTGCTGGCGCTGGCCGACGGCATCACCCGCCGCTTCGACGACTTCCTGCAGGCCGAGATCGGCGACACCGGCAAGCCGGTGTCCTGGGCCAGCCAGATCGACATCCCGCGCGGGGCCGCGAATTTCCGCGCCTTCGCCGAGCTGGCGCGCACGCTGGACATGGAAAGCTACATGACCGACACGCCCGACGGCCGGCAGGCGCTGAACTACGCGTACCGCAAGCCGCTGGGCGCGGTCGGCGTGATCTCGCCGTGGAACCTGCCGCTGCTGCTGCTGACCTGGAAGGTGGCGCCGGCGCTGGCCTTCGGCAACACCGTCATCATGAAACCGTCGGAAGTGACGCCGTCCACCGCGACCCTGCTGGCCGAGGTCGCGCACGAGGTGGGCCTGCCGCCCGGCGTGCTCAACCTGACGCATGGCTTCGGCCCGGGTTCGGCGGGTGAATTCATCACCACGCATCCCGATATCGACGGCATCACCTTCACCGGCGAATCGGCCACCGGAGCGGCCATCATGCGCGCCGTGGCGCCGGGCGTGAAGCCCGTGTCCTTCGAGCTGGGCGGCAAGAACGCCGCGCTGGTGTTCGCCGACGCCGACTTCGAGGCCGCCGTCGACGGCACCGCGCGCTCGGTCTTCGCCAACTGCGGCCAGGTCTGCCTGTGCACCGAGCGGGTCTATGTCGAGCGCCCGATCTACGAGCGCTTCGTCGCCGCGCTGGCCGAGCGCGCGCGGGCGCTGCGCATCGGCTGGCCTGGCGATCCGCAGACCGGCATGGGCCCGCTGGTGTCGCGCGAGCATCGCGACAAGGTGCTGGCGTATTTCGCGCTGGCGCGCGAGGAAGGCGCCACCGTCGTCACCGGCGGCGGCGTGCCCATGTTCGGCGACGCCCGCGACGCCGGCGCCTACGTGGAACCGACCATCTGGACCGGCCTGCCCGAGACCGCGCGCTGCATCAAGGAGGAAGTGTTCGGCCCGGTCTGCCACGTGGCGCCGTTCGACACCGAGGAAGAAGCCATCCGCCTGGCCAACGACAGCCGCTACGGCCTGGCCGCCGCCGTCTGGACCCAGAACCTGACGCGCGGCCACCGCGTGGCGCAGTCGATGAAGGCGGGACTGGCCTGGGTCAACTGCTGGTTCCTGCGCGACCTGCGCACGCCCTTCGGCGGCAGCGGCCTGTCCGGCATCGGCCGCGAAGGCGGCCGCCACTCGCTGCACTTCTACACCGAACCCACCAACGTCTGCATCAAGCTGTGATGCCTCACTCCTCCAAGGACCCCTCATGATCCAGTCCCCCGTCAATGCCACCGTCGTCGCCGGCAAGGCCACGCCGCGCGGCAAGTATCCCCACATCAAGCGCGCCGGCGATTTCCTGTTCGTCTCCGGCACCAGCTCGCGCCTGCCCGACAACCGCATCGCCGGCGCCGAGGTCGACGCCATGGGCACCGCCACGCTCGACATCCGCGCGCAGACCCGCGCCGTGATCGAGAACATCCGCGACATCCTGGCCAGCGCCGGCGCCGGCCTGGCCGACGTGGTCGAGATCGGTACTTTCCTGGTCAACATGAACGACTTCGGTGGCTACAATCAGGTCTACGGCGAGTTCTTCGACGCCGATGGGCCGGCGCGCACAACAGTGGCGGTCCATCAGCTGCCGCACCCGCAATTGCTGATTGAAATCAAGGCGGTCGCCTACAAACCGCTGGCGCGCTAGCGGACAGGCGCGGCGATGGCGCCAGACCGTCTTCCGGCCCTTCCTTCGGAACAGGATCGCCGCCCCGGCCCGCAAGCCGGGACGGCCGCGCGCATGTCGAACTTCCGCATCACGCCCAACGCGCTCAGCCACAAGCTGAAGCTGCACCAGCTGCAGATCTTCGAACGCGTGCTGGCGCGCCGCTCGCTGTCGCGCGCCGCCAGCGAGATGCACCTGACCCAGCCCACCGTCACCAAGGCCATCCACGATCTGGAGGCCTTCTTCGGCGCGACGCTGTTCGAGCGCTCCAACCGTGGCGTCACGCCGACCGAGCTGGCGCTGGTGCTGGGCCGGCGCGTGCACGCCATGATGGCCGAGATCCGCTACATGGCCGACGACATCGACGCGGTGCTCGGCGGCGCCAGCGGCCACGTGGTCGTGGGCACGCTGATCGCGGCCTCGGCCAAGCTGCTGCCCGAGGCCATCGCGCGGCTGATGACCGAGCATCCCGGCATCCAGGTCACGGTGCGCGAGGGCCCGTCGGCGCAGCTGCTGCCGGCGCTGGCCACGGGCGACGTCGACATCGTGGTCGGGCGGCTGCCGGGCGCCGACATGGCCTCGATCTCGGGCGTGGCCGTCGACCATCACAAGCTGTACCGCGAGGACCTTTGCCTGGTGGCCGGCGCCAGCCATCCGCTGGCCGGGGCCGCGCGGGTGTCGCTGGCCGAGCTGGCGGACCACATCTGGATCCTGCCCGCCCCCACCTCGCCGCTGCGCGCCTCGATCGAGCGCAGCTTCTTCGACGCCGGCGTGCGCCTGCCCACGCGTCACGTCGAATCGCTGTCGCTGCTGACCAATATCGGCATCCTGATGCACAGCGACGCGCTGGCGCTGATGCCCTACGACGCCGCGGCCCAGTTCCTGGCCATGGGCGTCCTGGCGCGCCTGCCCACCGACGCCTTCGGCGCGTTCGGCGACGTCGGCTATTCGATCCGCGCCGACCGGCCCTTGACGCCGGCCTGCCTGCGGCTGGTGGACTACCTGAAGCGGGTCGCGGCGCAGCGCGACGCCAGTCCGGACCCCGCCTGATCCGCCGGGCCGTATCCGGGTAAGCCCGTTCAGGGAAACCCCGCGATAGATAAGCCGCATATCCAACCGCGCAATTTCTATTGCACGGCAGCCGCCTTCCCCCCCTAGACTTCCAGTCATCGAAGTCCGCAAGCGCCACCGGAGTCCCCCATGCCCGCCTACGGCCCGCCCTTGAATTTCCAGCGCTGGATCCAGGATCACGCGCATCTGTTGCAGCCGCCCGTCGGCAACCAGCAGATCTGGCAGGACGCCGATTTCATCGTCACGGTGGTCGGCGGCCCCAACCTGCGCACCGACTACCACGACGATCCGCTGGAGGAGTTCTTCTACCAGGTGCGCGGCAATGCCTGGCTGTCGCTGTGGATCGACGGCAAGCCCGAACGCGTGGACCTGAAGGAAGGCGATATCTTCCTGCTGCCGCCGCACGTGCGCCATTCGCCGCAGCGGCCCGAGACCGGCAGCGCCTGCCTGGTCATCGAGCGCCAGCGCCCGCCCGGGTTGCTGGACGGCTTCGAATGGTATTGCCCGCAGTGCGGCCACCTGGTGCACCGGGTCGAGGTGCAGCTCAAGAGCATCGTCACCGACCTGCCGCCGCTGTTCGAAGCCTTCTATTCCAACGAAGCGCGGCGCACCTGCCCCGGCTGCGGCACGCTGCATCCCGGCAAGACGCAAGCCCCCGCCGCCCAGGCGGCGCCCGCCTGACGCCCCACTCTACCTGTCTTACCCATGACCCTGAAAATCGATATGCACGCGCACTTCTTCCCGCCCATCACGCGGCAGGAAGCGGCGGCGCTGGACCCGGTCGACGCGCCCTGGCTGCGGCGCGACGGCGACGGCTCGACCGGCCAGATCATGGCCGGCGACCGCCCGTTCCGCCCGGTCGACGCCACGCTGTGGGACCCCGCGCTGCGCGTGGCGCAGATGGACCGCCACGGCGTCGACCTGCAGATCCTGTGCGCCACGCCGGTGATGTTCGGCTATGCCTATCCGGCCCGGGCCGCGGCGGACTGGGCCGCGCGCATGAACGACCTGGCGCTGGAGCACTGCGCCCATGCGCCCGACCGCCTGAAAGCGCTGGCCCAGGTGCCGCTGCAGGACCTGGACCTGGCCTGCCGGGAGGCTTCGCGCACCCGCGCCGCCGGCCACCTGGGCGTGCAGATCGGCAACCATGTCGGCCCGCGCGACCTGGACGACGACACACTGGTGAACTTCCTGGTGCATTGCGCCGACGAGGGCATCCCGGTGCTGGTGCATCCCTGGGACATGATGACCGACGGCCGCATGAAGCGCTGGATGCTGCCCTGGCTGGTGGCCATGCCCGCCGAGACCCAGCTCGGCATCCTGTCGCTGATCCTGTCCGGCGCCTTCGAGCGCATTCCGCGCAGCCTCAAGCTCTGCTTCGCCCATGGCGGCGGCAGCTTCGCCTTCCTGCTGGGCCGGGTCGACAACGCCTGGCGCCACCGCGACATCGTGCGCCAGGACTGCCCCCAGCTGCCTTCGTCCTACACCGACCGCTTCTATGTCGACAGCGCCGTGTTCGATCCGCGTTCGCTGCGCCTCCTGATCGACGTGATGGGCGAGGACCGCGTGCTGCTCGGCTCCGATTACCCCTATCCGCTGGGCGAGCAGGAAGTCGGCCGGCTGGTGTCCAACGCCGACCTGCTGCCCGCCGTGCAGCAGAAGATCCTGTCGGGCAATACGCAAACGTTCTTCGGACTGGACCGCTGACGTCCCGCCGCCAACCATGACCGTGAGACACGGCAACGCAAGGGGATACACATGAAACGCATCTATCTGCTGGCCGCCGCCGCGGCCCTGGGACTGGCCCCCGGCGCCGCCGCCTGGGCCGAGGTCAAGATCGGCCTGCTGACCACGCTGACCGGCCCCGGCTCGGTGCTGGGGCAGGACCAGCTGGACGGCTTCATGCTGGCCGTCGAGCAGGGCGGCGGCAAGCTGGGCGGCGTGCCGGTGCAGGTCATCAAGGAAGACGACCAGTTCAAGCCCGAGGTAGGCGTGCAGGCCGCGCGCAAGCTGGTGCAGAGCGACAAGGTCGCCATCATCACGGGCGTGGTGTATTCCAACGTGATGCTGGCCGTGGCGCGGCCGGTGACCAGCGCGGGCGTGTTCCTGGTGGGCTCGAACGCCGGGCCCACCAACCTGGCCGGCAAGGACTGTACGCCGTTCTTCTTCTCGACTTCGTGGAACAACACCCAGCGCCACGAAGGCAGCGGCGAGATGGCCAACCAGATGGGTTTCAAGAAGGTCTACCTGCTGGCGCCCAACTACCAGGCCGGCAAGGACGCCATGGCCGGCTTCAAGCGCTTCTTCAAGGGCGAGGTGGTCAACGAGGTGTTCACCCAGGTCAACCAGCCCGACTACTCGGTCGAGCTGGCCGCGCTGGCCGACGCCAGGCCCGACGCCGCCTATGTGTTCTTCCCCGGCGGCATGGGCGTGAACTTCGTCAAGCAGTATCGCCAGGCCGGCCTGTTCTACAAGATCCCGCTGCTTTCGGTGGACACCATCGACGGCGCCACCCTGCCGGCCCTGCAGAAGGACGCGCTGGGCGCGGTCACCAACGTGCCGTATTCGCCCGATCTGGACAACGCCGCCAACAAGGCCTTCGCCGCCGCCTTCCGCCAGAAGTACGGCCGCGAGCCGTCCAGCTACGCGGCCCAGTCCTGGGACGCGGCGCAGCTGATCGGCTCGGCGCTCAAGCGCACCGGCGGCAAGGTCGACGACAAGGACGCGCTGCGCAAGGCGCTGGAGGCGGCCGACTTCGCCTCGGTTCGCGGCGAATTCCGCTACCAGCCCAATCACTTCCCGGCGGCCGGCTTCTTCCGCGCCGACGTGGCGGCGGGCGCGGACGGCAAGGTCGGCTTCGTCAACAAGGGGCCGATCTTCGCCGACCTGTCCAAGGTCTCCGACCAGTACGCCGCGCAATGCGCGATGAAGTGACGCCGCCCCACAGGCAAGAACGAGGTAAGGCGCCATGTCCGCGACGCTGCTGCTGGTGCAGGCCCTGAACGGCCTGCAGCTGGGTATCCTGCTTTTCCTGCTGGCCGCCGGCCTGACGCTGGTGTTCGGCATCATGAACTTCATCAACCTGGCGCACGGCTCGCTGTACATGATGGGCGCCTTCATCGCGGCCACCGTGTTCCGCCACAGCGGCTCCTTCCTGCTGGCCGCGGCGGCGGTGGTGGCCGGCATGGCGCTGCTCGGGCTGCTGCTGGACCGAGTCGCGCTGGCGCGGCTCTATCCGCGCCAGCACCTGGACCAGGTGCTGGCCACCTTCGGCTTCATCCTGTTCTTCAACGAGCTGACGCGCATCATCTGGGGCCCGGCGCCCATCAGCATGGGGCTGCCGTCCTGGCTGTCCGGCACCATCGACCTGCTCGGCGTGACCTATCCGCTATACCGCTTCCTCATCATCGTGGCGGGACTGGCGGTGGCGGCCGGCTGCTACGCGCTGATCCACCGCACGCGGCTCGGCATGCTGATCCGCGCCGGCTCAACCGACCGCATGATGGTGGGCGCGCTGGGCGTGAACATCGCGCGGCTGAACACGCTGCTGTTCGTGCTGGGCGCGGTGCTGGCCGGCGTGGCGGGGCTGATGGCGGGCCCGATCCTGTCGGCGCAGACCGGCATGGGCGAGCCGATCCTGATCCTGACGCTGGTGGTGATCGTCATCGGCGGCATCGGCTCGGTGCGCGGCGCCTTCCTGGCGGCGCTGATGGTGGGCCTGGTCGACACGCTGGGCCGCGCGCTGCTGCCGGCCCTGCTGCGCGCGGCGCTGCCGCCGGCGGCGGCCAACGCGGCCGGCCCGGCGATCGCCTCGATGCTGATCTATGTCGTCATGGCGCTGGTGCTGGCGCTGCGGCCGCAGGGCCTGTTCCCCGTGCGGCACGGATAGGAGACCTCGGCATGCTTCGATTCTCTCCCCGCGCGCTGGCCGCCGGTTCGCTGCTGCTGGCGCTGGCGCTGGTGCCGCTGTATGCGCAGTGGCAGGGCGAACCCTTCCTGCTGGCGCTGTTCGGCCGGGTGCTGGTGTACGGCATCGCCGCGCTGGCGCTGAACCTGCTGCTCGGTTACGGCGGCATGGTCAGTTTCGGCCATGCGCTGTACCTGGGCCTGGGCGCCTACGCCGTGGGCGTGCTGAGCCACCACGGCATCGAGAACGGCTGGCTGCACCTGGCGGCCGCGCTCGGCGCCTGCGCCCTGGTCGGCCTGGTCAGCGGCTACGTGGCGCTGCGCACCTCCGGCATCGCCTTCATCATGATCACGCTGGCCTTCGCGCAGATGTTCTATTTCCTGGCCACCGGGCTGGAAGGCTACGGCGGCGACGACGGCATGTCGCTGTTCGCCGGCAGCGACTTCAGCCTGTTCCGGCTCGACACGCCGCTGGCGCTGTACTACGCGGCGTTCGGCGTGCTGCTGCTGGCGCTGGCCGCGCTGCACCGGCTGATCCACGCCCCCTTCGGCATGGCGCTGCGCGGCTGCCAGGCCAATGAGCGGCGCATGCGCGCGCTGGGCTACGCCACGCTGCGCTACCGGCTGGCGGCCTATGTGCTGTCGGCGATGCTGTGCGGCGTGGCGGGCGTGCTGCTGGCCAATCTGACGCTGTATGTCTCGCCCTCGTACCTGGCCTGGACCACCTCCGGCGAACTGATCGTGATGGTGGCGCTGGGCGGCATGGGCACGCTGTTCGGCCCTGTCGCCGGCGCCCTGGCCTTCCTGCTGCTGGAGGAAGGGCTCAAGCTGCTGACCGACCACTGGATGCTGCCGATGGGCCTGCTGATCGTGGGCGTGGTGCTGCTGTCGCGGCGCGGCCTGTACGGCGCCTTGCCGGAAACGCCCTGGCGTCCGGCCGCCGCGCGCGCCCTGCCCTGCCCCACCGGAGAACCGCGATGAGCGCGCTGCGCGTCGAACACCTGCTCAAGCGCTACGGCGGCCTGACCGTCACGGACGATCTGTCGCTGGAGGTGCGGCCGGGCGAGCTGCACGCCGTGATCGGCCCCAACGGCGCGGGCAAGACCACGCTGATCGGCCAGCTCAGCGGCGAGCTGCGGCCGGACGGCGGCCGGGTGCTGCTGGACGGCGTGGACGTGACCCGCATGCCCATCGAACGGCGCGTGCGGCGCGGGCTGGCGCGCTCGTACCAGATCACCTCGGTGTTCAAGCCCTTCACCGCGCTGGAGAACGTGGCCATGGCGGTGCAGGCGCGGTGCGGCCACAGCTTCCGCTTCTGGCGGCCGGCGCGCGCGACGCCGGCGCTGCGGGAACCTGCCCGCGCGGCGCTGGAACTGGCCGGCCTGGGCCGCCGCGCCGATGTGCCGGCCGGCGCGCTGGCGCATGGCGAGCTGCGCCAGCTGGAGCTGGCCATGGTGCTGGCCTGCCGCCCCACCCTGCTGCTGCTGGATGAACCCATGGCGGGCATGAGCCAGCACGAATCCGAGGCCATGACCGCGCTGCTGCACGGGCTGCGCCGGCAATACAGCATCCTGCTGGTGGAGCACGACATGCAGGCGGTGTTCGCCCTGTCCGACCGCGTCACCGTGCTGGTGTACGGCCGCGTCCTGGCCTGCGGCAGCGCGGACGAGATCCGCAACGATCCCCAGGTGCGCGAATGCTATCTGGGCAGCGAACGCCGGCACGCGGACCGCCGCCCGCAGGGAGTCGCGGCATGAGCGCGCTGCTGTCGCTGCGCGGCGTCACCGCGCACTATGGCGCCAGCCAGGCGCTGTTCGGGATCGACCTGGAGATCGGGGCTGGCGAATTCGTCTCGCTGCTGGGCCGCAACGGCATGGGCAAGTCCACCACGGTCAAGGCCATCATGGGCCTGAACCGCGCCAGCCGGGGCGAGATCCGCTTCGACGGGCGCGACATCGGCGCGCTGCCGGCCTACCAGGTGGCGCAGTGCGGCATCGGCCTGGTGCCCGAGGGCCGGCACATTTTCCCCAATCTGTCGGTGCGCGAGAACCTGGTCGCCACCGCGCACAACCGCCAGCGGCTGACGCAGCCCTGGACGCTGGAGCGCGTCTACGCGCTGTTCCCCCGGCTGGCCGAACGCGCCCGCCACCTGGGCAGCCACCTGTCCGGCGGCGAGCAGCAGATGCTGGCCATCGGCCGCGCGCTGCTGACCAATCCGCGCCTGCTGATCCTGGACGAGGCCACCGAGGGCCTGGCGCCGGTGGTGCGCGAGGAAATCTGGCGGGCGCTGGACGGCCTGAAGCGCACGGGGCTGGCGGTGCTGTGCATCGACAAGAACCTCGAACCGCTGCTGGCGGCGGCCGACCGCCACGCCATCATCGAGACGGGCCGGGTGGCCTGGAGCGGCGATTCCCAGGCCTTCATCGACGACGAGGCGCGCCTGCTGCGGTATCTGTCGGTATAGCGGCGCGGCGCCGCACGAGCTATTGACTCTCAGGCACGCCGCCGGACAGGCCGGGACGGCCCGCGCGCCATCGAGCGTCGACCGGGCCAAATAATTCAATAATCGTTGTATGATTGAATAATGAACGAAGACCAGACCGTCGCCGCCCTCGGCGCCCTCGCCCATGCCCAGCGCCTGCGCGTGTTCCGCGCCCTGGTGGTCGCCGGCCCGGACGGCCTCACGCCCAGCGTCATGGCCGGGCAACTCGACGTCGCCCGCAATGCGCTGTCCTTCCACCTGAAGGAGCTGTCGCATGCCGGACTGGTCAGCGTCGAACAGCAGGGCCGCAACCTGATCTACCGCGCCGACTTCGCGCGCATGAGCGGCCTGCTGGGCTATCTGACCGAGCACTGCTGCGAGGGCGCGGTCTGCGAGGTCGCCAGCGTCCCGCCGCCCGGCCCCGCCAAGACGGCGAAACATCCGCTATCGACGGCGCGCAAGTCGCAAGCAAGAAATTGAGCAATAAGTGAGCAAAAAGCATGTCTGAGATCCCCGCCGATCTGCCCAACCTCGATTCCACGCTGTTCCAGCGGCCGGATCCGGCCGCGCTGTTCGCCCCCGCGCGGGCCACGCATCCGCCGCGCTTCCTGCTGCTGTACGGCTCCCTGCGCGAGCGCTCGTACAGCCGCCTGGCCGCCGAGGAAGCCGCGCGCCTGATCCAGGCGCTGGGCGGCGAAACCCGCCTGTACAATCCGTCCGGCCTGCCGCTGGTCGATGACGCTGGCGAGGACCACCCCAAGGTGCGCGAGCTGCACGCGCTGGTGCAATGGGCGGAAGGCATGGTCTGGAGCTCGCCGGAACGCCATGGCGCGATGACCGGCCTGATGAAGACGCAGATCGACTGGATTCCGCTCTCGGTGGGCGCCGTGCGCCCGACGCAGGGCAAGACGCTGGCCGTCATGCAGGTGTCGGGAGGCTCGCAGTCCTTCAACGCCGTCAACCAGATGCGGGTGCTGGGGCGCTGGATGCGCATGCTGACGATCCCCAACCAGTCCTCGGTGGCCAAGGCTTACCAGGAGTTCGACGAGGACGGGCGCATGAAGCCCTCGCCGTACTACGACCGGATCGTCGACGTGGTCGAGGAACTGGTCAAGTTCACCCTGCTCACGCGCGACGCGGCCCCCTATCTGGTGGACCGCTACAGCGAGCGCAAGGAAACCGCCGCCGCCCTGTCGCGGCGGATGCGGCAGGCGGCCCTCTGAATCGCCCGGAACCCCTGCCGGGCGGCCGGAGGGTACGCGTTTCCGGCCCGATCCACCCGTATATCCCTACAAATGCACGGGTCTTGATAAAGCACAAGATCTAGTCAACCCAAACCAGTGATACACTACCTATAGTGTTGTCACTCCAGCCGCCTCGATAGCCCCGCCGCCGTCCGGCACGGGCTTCCGAGCGACGGCACATGCCCCGCCAGCCCTGGCGGTCGGCCCCAATCTCGAACCCGAACATTCCGATCACTCGGAAGGACGTCGCTCGTCCTTTCCCAGCCGCAGGAGCTATGCAGTCCGCCATGGAAAAACAAGCAGCAATGATGGTCACCAAGCGTGATGGGCGTATGGAGCCCATCGATCTGGACAAGATCCACCGCGTCATCGACTGGGCCGCCAACGGCCTGGAGAACGTCTCGGTGTCGCAGGTGGAAATGCGTTCGCATATCCAGTTCTACGACGGCATCCGCACCGACGCCATCCACGAGACCATCATCAAGTCCGCCGCGGACCTGATTTCCGAGGAAACGCCCAACTACCAGTACCTGGCCGCGCGCCTGGCGATCTTCCACCTGCGCAAGATCGCCTACGGCCAGTTCGAGCCGCCGCACCTGTACGACCACGTGCGCAACCTGACCGAACAGGGCAAGTACGACGCGCACCTGCTGGCCGACTACAGCCGCGAGGAATTCGACGAGCTGAACGGCTACATCAACCACTGGCGCGACATGAACTTCGCCTACGCCGCGGTCAAGCAGATGGAGGGCAAGTACCTGATCCAGAACCGCGTCACCAAGCGCATCTACGAAAGCCCGCAGTTCCTGTACCTGCTGGTGGCGATGTGCCTGTTCGCGAAGTACCCCGCGCAGACGCGCCTGGGCTACGTCAAGCGCTTCTACGACGCGGTGTCGCGCTTCAAGATCTCGCTGCCCACGCCCATCATGGCGGGCGTGCGCACGCCGATGCGCCAGTTCAGCTCCTGCGTGCTGATCGAATGCGACGACGATCTGGACAGCGTCAACGCCACCACCAGCGCCATCGTCAAGTACGTGTCGCAGCGCGCCGGCATCGGCATCAACGGCGGCCGCATCCGCGCCCTGGGCAGCGAGATCCGTGGCGGCGAAGCGCTGCACACCGGCTGCCTGCCCTTCTTCAAGATGTTCCAGGCGGCGGTCAAGTCGTGCTCGCAAGGCGGCGTGCGCGGCGGCGCGGCCACCCTGTTCTACCCGCTGTGGCACCTGGAAGTCGAATCGCTGCTGGTGCTCAAGAACAACCGCGGCGTCGAGGAAAACCGCATCCGTCACCTGGACTACGGCGTGCAGGTCAACCGCCTGCTGTACCAGCGCCTGATCAAGTCGCAGGACATCACGCTGTTCTCGCCGCACGACACCCCGGGCCTGTACGAAGCCTTCTTCGCCGACCAGGACGAGTTCGAGCGCCTGTACCTGCAATACGAGCAGAATCCCGCCATCCGCAAGCGCAGCCTGCCGGCCGTGGAACTGTTCTCGCTGATGATGCAGGAGCGCGCCAGCACCGGCCGCATCTACATCCAGAACGTCGACCACTGCAACACGCACAGCCCGTTCGATCCCCAGGTCGCGCCGGTGCGCCAGTCGAACCTGTGCATGGAAATCGCGCTGCCGACCAAGGCGCTGAGCGATGTCAACGGCCCGGACGGCGAAATCGCGCTGTGCACGCTGTCGGCCTTCAACCTGGGCGCGCTGGAAACGCTGGACGAACTGGAAGGCCTGGCCGACCTGGCCGTGCGCGCGCTCGACGCGCTGCTCGACTACCAGGGCTACCCGATCCCGGCGGCGCGCGCCGCCACCATGAAGCGCCGCCCGCTGGGCGTGGGCGTGATCAACTACGCCTACTACCTGGCCAAGCACGGCACGCGCTATTCCGAACCGGCCGCGCTGGGCCTGACGCACCGCACCTTCGAAGCCATCCAGTACTACCTGCTGAAGGCCTCGTCGCAGCTGGCGCGCGAGTTCGGCCCCTGCTCGGGTTTCAACGAAACCACCTACAGCGCCGGCGTGCTGCCGATCGACAGCTACAAGAAGGACGTGGACGGCATCTGCGCCGAACCGCTGCGCCTGGACTGGGAAGCGCTGCGCGCCGACATCCGCGAGCACGGCCTGCGCAACTCCACGCTGACGGCGCTGATGCCCTCGGAAACGTCCAGCCAGATCGCCAACGCCACCAACGGCATCGAACCGCCGCGCGGCCTGGTGTCGGTCAAGCAGTCCAAGGACGGCATCCTGCGCCAGGTGGTGCCGGAATTCGAGCGCCTGAAGGACAAGTACGAACTGCTGTGGCAGATGTCCGGCAATGAGTCCTACCTGAAGCTGGTCGGCATCATGCAGAAGTTCGTCGACCAGTCGATCTCGGCCAACACCAACTACGACCCGCAGCGCTACGAAGGCGGCCGCGTGCCGATGAAGCAGCTGCTCAAGGACCTGCTGCTGGCCTACAAGTACGGCCTGAAGACCCTGTACTACCACAACACCCGCGACGGCGCCGACGATGCGCACGGCGAAGTGCAGGACGACGGCTGCGCCGGCGGCGCCTGCAAGATCTGACGAAAACATCCGCATCATGGCTTACAGCATTTTTTCCCAGACCAGCAACAACCCGTTGACCGAACCGATGTTCTTCGGCCAGCCGGTCAACGTCGCGCGCTACGACCAGCAGAAATACGCGATCTTCGAGAAGCTGATCGAAAAGCAGCTGTCGTTCTTCTGGCGGCCCGAAGAGGTCGACATCTCGCAGGACCGCCTGGACTACCAGGGTCTGCCCGAGCATGAGAAGCACATCTTCATCAGCAACCTGAAGTACCAGACGCTGCTGGATTCGATCCAGGGCCGCAGCCCCAACGTCGCCTTCCTGCCGCTGGTGTCGCTGCCCGAGCTGGAGACCTGGATCGAGACCTGGGCGTTCTCGGAGACGATCCACTCGCGCTCGTACACGCACATCATCCGCAACATCGTCCCCGATCCCTCGGTGATCTTCGACGACATCGTCAGCAACGAGAACATCCGGCTGCGCGCGGCCGACATCGCCTCGTACTACGACGACCTGATCGGCCCGTCCATGCTGTACGCGCAGCTGGGCGTGGGCGAGCACGTCATCAACGGCAAGACGCATCGCATCTCGGAATACGAGCTGAAGAAGAAGACGTATCTGTGCCTGATGAGCGTGAACATCCTGGAAGCCATCCGCTTCTACGTCAGCTTCGCCTGCTCGTTCGCCTTCGCGGAACGCAAGCTGATGGAAGGCAACGCCAAGATCATCCGCCTGATCGCCCGCGACGAGGCGCTGCACCTGACCGGCACGCAGCACCTGCTGAACATCATGCGCTCGGGCCAGGACGACCCGGACTTCGCCAAGATCGCGCGCGAGACCGAGCAGGAATGCTTCGAGATGTTCAAGCGCGCCGCCACCCAGGAAAAGCTCTGGGCCGAGTACCTGTTCCGCGACGGCTCCATGATCGGCCTGAACAAGGACATCCTGAGCCAGTACGTCGAGTACATCACCAACCTGCGCATGACGGCCGTGGGCCTGGCGCCGGCCTTCGCCCAGGTCAAGCACAACCCGATCCCGTGGATCAACACCTGGCTGTCCTCGGACACCGTGCAGGTCGCGCCGCAGGAAGTGGAACTGAGCTCCTACCTGGTCGGCCAGATCGACGCCCAGGTATCGCCCGACGACCTGAGCGACATCGAGCTGTGACGACCGTCTCCACGTCCGACGCCACGTTCCGCCTGCAAGAGGGCGAGACGCTGCTGGAGGGCCTGGAGCGCACCGGGCACGATGTCGAGTACCAGTGCCGCAGCGGCTACTGCGGCACGTGCCGGCTGAAGCTGGAGGCCGGCAAAGTGTCGTACACGACGGCACCGCTGGCCTTCGTCGCGCCGGGCGAGGTGCTGCCCTGCTGCTGCCGGCCCGACGGCCCCGTCGCCGTCGCGTGCTGGCTGCGGCAGGCGGACGAGGTCTTGGATCTCGACCTGTCCTGCTAGTGTGCTGTCCCGTAAGTACGTCCTCATGACGAAATTCATCCATGGATGTCATGGTTAGGCGCAAACCGCAGTGATACCCGCAGGGTCCACGAGGATTTGCAACGACGCCATGGCGGCTAGGTGTGGATTTCGTGCGGGCGCATTTGCGGGACAGCACAATAGGCGCGCGCCAGCGCGCCCCAATCCTCTCAAAGTCCACAATATAGACCAACAAAAATAAATTGTTGACTTTGAGATTAATTGAGCCAGAATTAAGACAAATAGAACAAAAGAATGGTCCACTTAATGGACCTTGATTTCCAACGCGCTACCCGGGACGATCTGCACGACTGGCGGCAGAAGCCGTATGGTGTCAATGCGTGCGGGCCTCCGTTCCTCCTTAATCCGGCTTCAATTAAGAGGAGAGTGGGCACAATGGCTAGTCAAGCTCTGACCTGCAACGGGCATCCGGTGGATGCCCAGGCCAGCTACTTTGGCGAACTGCAGGCATCCAACGATCTCTTGCGCGACCCGATCGCGCTGAAACGGCGGGCCGAGGAAAACGGCTACCTGTTCATCCGGCGACTCATACCGCCTTCCACGGTCCTGGAGGCGCGGCGGGAGATCCTGCTGAAATACGCCACCGTCGGCGAAATCGACAACACCCGCCACGACGTCATGGACGGCGTGCTGCGCGGCTCCAGCTACATCACCCAGATCAACTTGGATGCCTTCGTCACCTCGCTGCGCACCGGCGCGTGCTATGAACGCGTGGTACTCCACCCCAACCTGCTGGCGCTGTATGCCGACCTGATGGGCGGCCCCGTCGTGCCTTTCGACTTCCGCTGGCCCCGCATGATGCGAACCGGTGAAGGCTGTGGCATACATGCCGACATCCCATACATCGGCCGCGGCACGCGGCGCGTCTGGACCTCGTGGATTCCGCTGGGCGACGTGCCGCTGGAGAACGGCCCCCTGATCATCCTGGAAAACAGCCATCGCCATGCGGCGCTGGATGGATACTTCGCCACCGACGCGGCGAAGCAACGCCTGGGCTGGCTGGAACGCGACCCCGTCGCGCTCCAGGCGCGGCTGGGCGGACGCTGGCTCTCGACCCATTTCGAGCCAGGCGACGTCCTGTGCTTCAGCGGCCACATGGTGCATGGCGCGCTGGACAACAACCACCCCGGCGGCCGTTGCCGCCTGAGTTCCGACACCCGCTATCAGCTGCGGGACGACCAGCGCGACGAACGCTGGTTCGGCAGCGTCGCCAATCCCTACGGCGGCGACTACGAACGCGGCAAGCGGGTGTTCTACCCCGGACTCATCTCCTGCGCCGATGGCAATACCGAGCTCAAGGAAGAGTGGAAGCCGGTGGATGAAGACGGCCGCCTGCTCTTGAACTGACCGCGCCGCGCCCTCGGCGCGGCATGCCTGGCACAACGGCGCCTGCGGCGCCTATCCCATCACGTCCCTACCTATCAAGGACCTCCATGATGAACATCGAGCAAGATCTTGTTGCCGCGCTGGAACCCATCCGCCAGATGACGCTGGCCATCTGCGTCAACCACTTCTTCGAGACCGGCGTCTACCGAAAGCTGGAAGCGGGAGAATGCGATCTGGACACGCTGTCGCGCAGCCTGGACCTCGAGCGCGCCCGACTCGGCGGCCTGCTGGGCTACCTGCGCAACGAGAACATCGTCTCGCACGACAAGGGCGTGTATGCCCTGACCGACAAGGCGCGCCTGCTGGGCCGATATTCGGCCTGGTACACCATGCTGGTCGGCGGCTACACCGAGACCTTCGTCCAGGTGGGCGAGTGCCTGAAAGGCCAAGGCAAGTGGGCCACGCGGGACGTCGGCAAGGTCGGCATCGGCAGCTGCGGCATCAGCCATTACGACGCGATTCCACTTACCCAGCGCCTGATGGCCAAGATGGACACGCCAGCCAGGACGCTGCTGGACCTGGGCTGCGGCAACGCCATGTACCTGGTCGAATTCTGCAAGACCATGCCGCAACTGCGCGCCTATGGCGTTGAGCCCAGCCGCGATGCCTGTCTCTCGGCGGAACGCATCATCGCCGCGGAAGGACTGTCCGACCGCATCAAGGTCATCAACAAGAGCGTGCGCGACTTCCTGGAAGGCAAGGAAGACCTGAAGCCGGACGTCATGGTGCTGGGTTTCGTGCTGCATGAGATCCTGGGCCAGGAAGGCAAGGCCGGCGTCATCGACTTCCTGAAGACCGTGACCGCCCGCTATCCGGCGATAAACCTGATCGTCATCGAGGTGGACAACCAGGCCGCCAATCCGACCATCATGGAACACGGGCTGGCCAAGGCCTACTACAACCCGTACTACCTGATCCACGAATTCACCGAGCAGCGGCTCATGACCGATGCCTGGTGGCAAAGCCTGTACGAGGAAGCCGGTCTGAAGATCGTCAACCATGACTATCCGGACGAAGCAGTGGACTCCACCCGGCTCGAGATCGGCTACCTGCTCAAGAGAAGGGGCTGACATGCGGATCACCAGCGAACACTCGCCGCTGTCGTTCCTGTCGCAGCGCCTGGCCTACGCCAGCCGGAACCGGATACGGGCCATCAACCTGGTCGAGAATGTGCCGGTCTGGCCGGCGCGCTTCCGGCCCGAGCTGCACGAACGCGCGCAGCCGGACATCTTCCACTACGCCCCGGCCGAGGGCGACGAAACGCTGCTGCGGCTTCTGCTAGAGCGCGAGAACGCGCGGGCGGGCGAGGAGGACGGCACGCTGACGACCCGGAACATCCTCGTCACCAACGGCGCCACGCAAGGCCTGTCCCTGCTGCTGGGTCTGCTGGATCCTCGGCGGCCAACGATCCTTTGCCAATCGCCGGCCTTCATCGGCATAACCGCCCTGATGCAGGCGCGCGGCTACATCGTCAGGCACTGCCCCGTCGGCACCGACCTGGTCGACTGGATGAGCAGCACGCTGTCGGACGACGTGGCCGCCATCTACGTGAACACCCCTCATAATCCCACCGGCTCGGTCCTGCCGGCCGCCTCCCTGCAGGCGCTCATCGACCGCGCCGGCATGCACGGCGCACGCGTCATCGTCGACGCGGTGTATGAGGATTTCGTCTTTGACGGCCAGTGCTGCCACCTGCCGCGCCAGCCCGACTGCGAGCATGTCGCCGTTCTCAATTCGGTCAGCAAGAATTTCGGCGCCCCCGGCTTGCGGATCGGCTGGATCGTCGCGGCCGCCAAGGACGTCGCCCAGCTGACCGGGGACCTCGAACGCGAATGCGTCGCCGTCTGCTCCGACGCCCAGGTGCGCGCCGCCGAGATCGTATCCCGCAGCAACGGACCGCTAGTCGCCCATGTGGACGCAGCGCGCGGCGCCGTGTTCGACATGCTGCGCGCGATTCCAGGGCTGGAGTTCGAGACCTGCTCGGCCGGCACGCAGGTGATGGCCCACAGCGATGTCGATGACGTCGAGGCCTTCGCCGATTTCGCGCTGGCGCGCTACGGGCTGATCCTGGCCACCTCCCGGAACTACTCCGGCATGCGCTCGCAATCCATCCGCATCCCGCTCGGACAGGAGCGCGACAGGATCGCCCAGGGCCTGGACATGCTGGACAGCAGCATCCGCAGCTACCGCGAGACGGTCCACGCCGTCCGCAGGAGCGCTTGACGTGCGCCGCGCCGATCAATGCATCGCCCAGGAAAAGCGCTGGAGCGCGGACAACTACGCCAGCCTGCCCGTCGTCCTGTCCAGGGGCCTGGGCGCCGAAGCCTGGGACATTGAAGGCAAGCGTTACCTGGACTTCATGGGCGCCTACTCGGCCGCCAATCTCGGGCACTGCCATCCCCGTATCGTGCGAGCCCTGACCGAGCAGGCCTGCACGCTTGGCGTCGTCTCGCGGGCATTCCATAACGACAAGCTCGGGGCGTTCCTGCAGAAGGCCTGCGAAACCACCGGCATGGATCGCGCCCTGCCCATGAACTCCGGCGCCGAAGCGGTGGAAACCGCGTTGAAGGCCGCGCGGAAATGGGCCTACGAGGTCAAGGGCGTGCCCGACGGCAAGGCCGAGATCATCTGCTGCGCGCGCAATTTCCACGGCAGGACCACGGGCGTCATTTCCATGTCCTCTTCCGACCGGGCGCGCGCGGGCTACGGACCGTACCTGGGCGGATTCAGGAACATCCCGTTCGGCGACGCCGATGCGCTGGCGGCGGCCATCGGGCCACACACCGCGGCATTCCTGGTCGAGCCCATCCAGGGCGAGGCCGGCATCATCGTGCCGCCGCCGGGCTATCTGCGGGCATGCGCGGACCTGTGCCGCCGCCACAACGTGCTCTTCATCGCCGACGAGATACAGACCGGACTGGGACGCGCCGGCCACGTGCTCGCGTGCCAGGAGGACGATGCGCGTCCCGACGGCGTTGTGCTTGGCAAGGCGCTGGGCGGCGGCATGGTCCCGGTTTCCCTGTTCCTGGCGCGGCGCGACGTGATGGACGTGTTCCGCCCGGGAGACCACGGCAGCACGTTCGGCGGCTATCCTCTGGCGGCTGCGGTGGGCCACGAAGCGCTCTGTGTGATGGAAGACGAACAGCTTTGCCAACGGTCCCGGGAAACCGGCGGCGCGCTGAAGGCCGGCTTGCAGGCCGTCGCTGGCGACGCGCTGCGCGACGTGCGCGGCCGCGGCCTGATGATCGGCGTGGAGCTGGCCGGCGCCGACGCCCCCGCCGGGCGCCTGGCCCATGCGCTGCTCGAGCGCGGCGTGCTGTGCAAAAACGTGGATGAGCACACCATCCGCCTGGCCCCGCCCCTCAACATCCCCCCTGCCCTGGTCGAGGAATTTCTGCATGTCTTTGCCCATGAACTCACCCGTCTTTGACGCGCCCGCGCTGCGGATGCTGGCCTACGCCTGTGGCATCGCGGGCCAGTTCGCCGGCAGCCGCGATGGCCCATCGGTCTTCCGCGAGGCGCTGTCGACACTGCCGGCGCTCGCCCGCGACATCAGCTGGGACAGCTGGATCGAAGACAGCCGCCCCTTTTCCCAGATCGGCCCCCAGGAGGCCCTACGGGCCGTCACCGGCCTGGCCGCGGGCCTCGCGGCCGATGCTCGCGCCGCAGCCCTGCGCGGAGGCTTTCCAGTGCTGATCGGCGGCGACCACTCAGCCGCGGCCGGCTACTGGTCAGGCATCGCGCAGGCGCATCAGCCGCGCGGCGATATCGGACTGGTGTGGATAGACGCGCACATGGACAGCCACACGCCCTTCACCAGCCCCAATGGCTATGTACACGGCATGCCCCTGGCGGCATTGCTCGGCCATGGCGATCCGGGCCTGACGGGCCTGCTGTCGCCGCGTGCCAAGCTGCGCCCGGATCGCGTCTGCCTGATCGGGACCCGCGATTTCGAGCCGGAGGAAGCGGCCCTGCTGCGCACGCTGGACGTGCGCGTCTTCTATATGGATGAGGTCCGGTCCCGAGGGCTGGAACGCGTTCTGGACGACGCGCTGGAG
This sequence comes from Achromobacter sp. AONIH1, assembly GCF_002902905.1. Taxonomy (NCBI): domain Bacteria; kingdom Pseudomonadati; phylum Pseudomonadota; class Betaproteobacteria; order Burkholderiales; family Alcaligenaceae; genus Achromobacter; species Achromobacter sp. AONIH1. The sequence goes on from NZ_CP026124.1 coordinate 5,953,448, forward strand.
ATCGTCGGACGCGCGCCCGCCGGCTTCGGCGTCACACTGGACCTGGACGGCATCGAACCCGGCGATGCCCCCGGGGTCAGCACGCCTTCCCCGAACGGGCTGCGCAGCGACGCGCTGCTTCCCGGCCTTCGCCGCCTGCTGCGCGACCGCCGCTGCGTGGGCCTGGAAATTTCGGAGTTCAATCCTTCCGAGGACAAGGATGGACGCACGCTGGACTTCATGCTGGCCGTGGTAGCGAACCTTGTGCGCGACAGAGCGGCGGGCGCGTCATGAAGATCTCGCTTCCGCTGGGCATCGCCCTGGTGATGATGGGCACGCACGGCTATGGCCTGTTTCTGTTCGGCGCCATCTTGCCCACGCTGCAGGCCCGCCATGGTTTTGACTACACCTTTGCCGGCATGGCCTCGGCCACGCTCAATACTGCCTACATGACGGGCGCGTTGCTGCTCGGCGCCTTCGGCCGCCGCCTGCCGGCGAAACGCTGGTTCGTGCTGTCGGTATCGTGCTGCGCGCTGCTGCTGGCGCTGCTGCCGCTGGCTCCCGGTCCGTATGCCATGCTGGCGGCGTTCATCCCGCTGGGCATGGCTTCCGCCGTCAGTTGGAGCAGCGCGGTGGGCTTCGTGAACGGGCTGGCGAGGATCCAGCGGCGCGCGCTGATACTGACGCTGGGCGCCAGCGGCGGATCATGGGGCATGCTGACGATCGGCCTGATGACCGGATACGGCACGAAGTTGATGCCGCCGGACTGGTTCTGGAGTGTAGGCGCGGCCTTCACCCTGGTGGGATTGGCTGTGCTGCTGCCGCTGATGAAGGAGGAAGCCGCCAGCGCATCCGCGCGCGCGGCGCCCGCCACGCCCCCCGTGCCACGCTGGGCCGGCAGGCAGCCGCGCGTGGCCAGCCTGGCCATCGCCCTGTCCGGCCTGCTGGGTGCCACGGCCGTGCCGTTCACCACCTACCTGAGCGCCTATCTCACCAATGAAATCGGGCGGCCGGAGGCCGTGTCCAGCGCGGTCTGGCAAGTGCTGGGCATTACCGGCGCGCTGTCAGGCCTCTGCATCGGCAGCTTTGCCGACCGTTACGACTACCGCAAGATCATCGCCGTCATATTCCTGGCGTTCGCCGTGGCCTGCGCCTTCCTTTCCTTCGCACCCAGTTCCTCCTACATCTCGCTGGCCGGCATCGGACACGGCATCGCGCTGAATCCGTTCTGGGGCCTGATCGCGGCGTACATCAGCTTTTTCTTCGCGCCCGCCGAAACGATGCGCATCGACGCGATGGGCCTGGCGGCCTTCGGCCTGGCCAGCGGCCTGGCCAATTGGTCGATCGGCACCTGGGCCGACAACGGCGGCTCGCTGGGCGCGGTATACGCCGTCCTAGCCGCCGGGACCGTGGCCATGGCCGGCCTGCTGACGACCGCTCCCAATCCTGATCGAACCAAGACGGAAGCCTCCCATGAACGAACAGTTTGAGCTGAGCGCCCGCTATTACGACGCCTTCTACAGCCAGCGCCCGTACCGCGACGATGTCGCGGCGCTGCAGGCGCTGATTGCCCGACACTGCCCGCGGGCGGACCGCGTGCTGGACGTGGCCTGCGGCAGCCACGAGCACGGCCTGCACTTCGATCCGCGCTATCAGGTCGACGGGCTGGACAACAACGCGACCTTCCTGGAGATCGCTCGGCGCAAGACCGCCGGACGCCCCCGGCCCGGCGCCTACCACCTGCACTCCATGGAGGACTTCTCGCTCGACGCCTCCTACGACGCCATCGTCTGCCTGTTCAGCTCCATCGGCTACCTGCCCGACGCGGACGCCCTGCGCCGGACGATGCACACCTTCAGCGATCACCTGGCGCCGGGCGGCGTCATCGTGGTGGAGCCCTGGCTCTCGGCCCAGCAGCTCGGCGCGTTCCAGTCCTCCCAGCTGGTCTGCGCGGACGGCCTGGAAATCGCCCGCATCGCGCGCCACCGCGTGGACGGCGACAAGCTGACCTTGTGGCTGCACTACCTGGCCGGCGGGCCGGACGATGTGCGCTACTTCGTCGAAGAGCATCGGATGAGCCTGTTCTCGAACGAGGACTACCGCGACGCCTTCGAACACGCCGGCCTCGAATGCGTCTTCGATCCGGTCGGTCTGTCGTCACGCCGCGGGCTCTATGTGTGCCACCAGCGGGACGGCGCATGAGCGCCGTCGTGACGGCCTTGCCCGGCGAAACGGGTCTCAGCGCCTGGGACGCCTGTTTCCGCCCGCAGCGCCTGTTTCCCAGCCTGGAACGGGACGAGTCCTGTGATTTCCTGGTGATCGGAGCGGGCTACGCAGGCCTGTCGGCGGCGCGCGCGCTGCGGCTGGACCAGCCCGGCGCCCGCATCATCGTGCTGGAGGCCTTGCGCGTCGGGCAAGGCGCCGCCGGGCGCAATGCCGGCTTCATGATCGACGTCACCCACGACCTGGGCTCCGACGACTACGCCGGTGAAGCCCATGCCGACCGGCAGACGATGCGCGAGAACCGCCTTGCCATCGATTTCGCCCTGGCGGCGGCGGCCGATTACGACTTCGAGCAAGGCATCATGGTCCGGAGCGGCAAGATCAACGCGGCTTGCTCCGAGCGCAGCCTGGCGCTGGCCAGGCGCTACGCGGCCCATCTGCGCAAGCTGGGTGAACCCTGCACCGAACTGGACGGCGACGATCTCGCCCGGATCACGGGCAGTCCGTACTACACAGGCGGCGTGCATACACCCGGCACGGTCATGATCCAGCCGGCCGCCTACATCAAGAGCCTGGCGCTCGGCCTGTGGCGCGATGGCGTGCGCGTGCTGGAATGCACGCCGGTGCTGGCGCTGGAGTACGTGCCCGGCCTCGCCGCGCGCACGGCGGCGGGGACGATCCGCGCCGGCAGGATCATCCTGGCTACCAACGGTCATGTGCGCGCCTTCGGCCACTACCGACGCCAGCTGATGGACATCACCACCTTCGCGTCCATCACGGCGCCGCTATCCGCCGACCAGGCGCGCGCGCTGGGCGGCGAGGCGGCCTGGTCCCTCACGCCCGCCGCGCCGCACGGCTCCACCGTGCGGCGGGTGCGCGGCGCCCTCTACGGCGGCGACCGACTCTTTTTCCGCAGCCTGTTCAAGGCCACGGGGCTAGGAGCGGCCTCCGCCAGGCTGCTGGCCCGCGCGCAGCGGGAACACCGCATCGGCATCCAACGCCGCTATCCCGTCCTGAAGGATGTGACGCTGTCACACTCCTGGGCGGGGCGGCTATGCCTGTCCACCAACGCCGGCTCCGCGGTGGCCGAGGTCGAGACCGGGGTCGTCACCGCCTGCTGCCAGAACGGACTGGGTACGGTGCGAGGCACATTCAACGGCATGCTGGCGGCGCGCATCACGCTGGGCCTGCCCACGGACGGGCTGGCGCCGGGCGGTTGGCGCCAGCCCGCCCGCGTCCCGCCGCAGCCGCTGTTGCGGCCGGCGCTGAATGCCTACCTGTCCTGGAAGCGCCATGAGGATGCCCATGAATGCTGACACCGACGCCCCCCTGGGCATCCTGGGCGTGGGCCAGCTCGCCGCCCATCTGGTCAAGGGACTGCGCCGCGCCGGCGTCGACCGCCCCATCCTGCTTCTGCCCAGGAGCCGCGGCATCGCCCTCGAACTGACGCGGGACTGGGGCTGCGAGATCGCGCCCGACAAGGCCGGGCTGGCATCCCGCTGCCGGCAGATCATCCTGGCCTGCCGGCCGGCGGACCTGCCTGGCGCGGCGGCGGACCTGCCGCTGACCGCCCGCCACCTGGTCCTGTCCGCCGTGGCCGCCGCCAGCGTCGCCGACCTTGCCGCCCTGCTAGGCGGCGACGTCTCCGTGCGGCGCTTCATGCCCGGCATTTCGGTCGAGGCCGGCGTGGGCGCGATTCCGCTCTATCCCGGCGACACGCGGGCGCAAGCCTTGCTGTCCGCGCTGGGTCAGGTCATCGTCGCCGCCGATGAGGCCGCGTTCGACGCGTTGACGGCCGCCACCTGCGCGCACGGATGGTTCTACTCGTTGTTCGACAGCCTGATCAGCGGCCTGGAGGCGCAGGGCCTTGCGCCGGAGGCGGCGCGGACCGCCGTGCTGCATCACGCGCGCGGCGCCGCCGAACTGTGCCTGGCCAGGCCGGACCTGCGGCCGCGCGCGATCTCCCGGGACGTCGCCGCGCCGGGCAGCTATACCGCCGCCGGCCTGCGCTACCTGGAAGACGGCGGCGTCCACGCGCGCCTGCGCATCGCGCTAGAATCCGTCCTGCGCGCGCTACGCCGGCCCCCGGCCGTGACCGCTGGCCATCCAGATCTTTCCCCCCGATCCGCCGACAAGCCGTCATGAACGGAACGTGACCCGGATGCCTGCGGGGCGGGGCCGACGTCCCCGCGTGGTTCAATGGCAGCGCTGATGCAAGGAGACAGCCGTCATGACCGAACGATGCCGCGCCCGCATGGTGCCCGAACTGCTGGTGAGCGACCTGTCGCGCAGCCTGGCGTTCTGGATGGATCTATGTGGATTTGAAATCGTCTACCGCCGGGAAGATGAAGGCTTCGTCTACCTGGATCTGGAAGGCGCGCAATTCATGCTGGAGGAAGTGCGCGGCGACGACAACTGGATCACCGCGCCGCTGGAAGGGCCGCGCGGCCGTGGCATCAACTTCGAGATCACGGTGCGGGCGGTCGAACCGCTGCTGGAGCGCCTGGCCGCCGCAGGCTGGCCTCTGTATCGGGAACAGCAGGAGCGCTGGTACCGCAGCGATGCGATTGAAATCGGCGTGCGCCAGTTCCTGGTCCAGGATCCGGACGGCTATCTGTTGCGATTCTCGCAGCGGATCGGCGAACGGCCGGCTCACCGGCCGACCAGCTAGCGGCCACGGGAAACCGGCGGCCTGCCTGAAGACGGCGGGGTCAGACCTGTCCCCGCCGCAAGCTCCCTCAGAAGCCTTGCGCCAGCGCCTTGGCGGTATCGCCGGCCGACTTGCCCTGATTGACCGCGTCGGTCAGTTCCGTGACGAACCAGGGCAGCACCAGCTTGGTGCCGCTATCCGACAGCCCGATGCGCAGGCCTTCCCGCGAGGCGGCCGGCGCGGCCGCGCCTTGCGGCGCGTCGTCGGTCCGCACCACGACGGGCTTGGGCGTGTCCGGGGGAACCTCGGGCGCGACGGGCGCGGCCGAGACGGCCGCCGTCGCGCAGAGCAAGGCGGCGGCGGCAAGGGTCTGCATACGATGTAAGGTCGGCATGATGGGCATCCTCTGTAAGCGGGAGAAGTCGGTCGCGGCCGCCCGCGCTCCCGCGCGCCCCGGCCATGACTGAGCGCATTGTGCGTCCGGCCCCGGCGCATTTGTGCGGGAGACTTGTGTTCATCTGTGAAGATCTGTGGGGCGCGGCGGCGTCGGCCCGCCGCCGCCTTTTTCCAAGCCTGGGCTTGGCATTGTCCGGCGCGCGGGCCGGAGCCGCCCTTGCGGCCCATCCAATACTCCGATAAAACCTGTCCCTATCATCAATACGGAAGCAATCGTGCGCGCCTGGACCCGTTCCGCCCTCTTACACTGCCTGTCGCTGTTCCTGTTCGTCCTGGGCCTGAACCTCGCCACGACCGCCTCCGCCGCCCTGCCCGGCCCGCTGGGCGCGCTGACCGGAGCCAGCGCCGAAAAACCGGTCGACAACGCGCAGCTGAAGCAATCGCTCGACCAGGTCATCCAGACGCTGGAGAACGACAAGACGCGCACGGAACTGTTGAACCGCCTGAAGCAATTGCGCGACGCCACCAAGCAGGATACGCAGACAGCCCAGGGCGGCATCCTCGCCTTCATTCGAGAAGCCGCCGAAAGCCTGGAGAAACAGCTCGACGGCCCCAACAGCCCGGTGGCGCGCTGGAGCACGCTGTACCGGCAGGCGCGGACCGAGATCACAACCGGCCTGCCCGCCTGGCGCGAATGGCCGTCGCTGATCCGGGACTTCCTGATCGTCACGGCGATCTGGGCGGGCCTGGCGCTGGGCCTGCGCTGGATCACCCGACGCCTGGCACGCCGCCGCGAGGCAGCCAGTACTCCGCCCAGCCGGTCGCAGCCCAGGCAGCTGCTGTGGATGGCGGCGGTGCAGCTGGCGCCCTGGGCCATCGCCTTCGTGATCACGCTGTACCTGTCCGTCGCCATGCCCGATTCCGTGGGACAGCTCGGCGCGCTGGTGCTGGCCTATGTGCTGCTGGCCGGCGCGCTGTTCTCGTCGCTGTCGCTGATCTGCCTGACGCTGCTGGACGGCCCGCACCGCACCCGGGCGCTGGACATCCTGCACCGGCGCGCGCTACCGCCGCTGTGGCTGATCGGCAGCCTGGCCGCGCTGGGCGATTCGCTGCACGATCCGGAAATCATGAGCGTGTTCGGGCCCGGCGTCTCGCAATTCGCGGGCCTGCTGGCCAACGTGACGGCGGCGCTCCTGAGCGCGCTGTTCGTGCTGCGCTTTCGACGCCCCATCACCCACCTGATCCGCAACCAGCCGCGCGAGCGCCGCGCCACGCGCCACGGCCTGCAGGAGCTGCTGCGGCTGATCGGACCACTGTGGTTCGTGCCGTTCCTGCTGCTGGTGGGCATCTCGCTGATCAGCACAGTGGCGGCCGCCGACGACAGCGGCCAGGTCATGCGCCGGGCCCTGCTGTGCGCGCTGGTGGCGATCGTGGGCATGGCCGTCGGCGGCGTCATCCGCCGCGCCTATGCGCGCGGCGGCCGCGACGGCAACCGGCGCATGGCCTACCGGGGGCAGCTCAGGTATTTCGGCTACACCCTGCTCTACATCGCCAACCTGCTGCTGTTCGTGGAAATCGGCCTGCGCGTGCTGGGCATGTCGCTGGCCGGCCTGATGGAGGGCGGCGGTTCGCAATTCGGCCCGCGCGCGGCCAGCTTCGTCGGCACCATGCTGGTGGCCTGGCTGATCTGGATCCTGACGGACACTGCCTTGCAGCACGCCCTGGGCACCAGCGGCAAGAACCGCGCCAATGTCCGCGCGCTGACCATGCTGCCGCTGATCCGCAACACCATCATGGCGACCATCGCCGTGATCGCCATCATCGTGGCGCTGGCCAACATGGGCATGAACGTCACGCCGCTGCTGGCCGGCGCCGGCGTCATCGGCCTGGCCATCGGCTTCGGCGCGCAGTCGCTGGTCACGGACCTGATCACGGGCCTGTTCATCATCATCGAGAACTCCCTGTCCATCGACGACTACGTGGATGTGGGCAACCACCTGGGCACGGTCGAGGGGCTGACCATCCGCACCGTGCGACTGCGCGACCTGGACGGCGTGGTGCACACGATTCCGTTCAGCCAGATCAAGACCATCAAGAACTACTCGCGCGAGTTCGGCTACGCCATGTTCCGCTGGCCGGTGCCGGCCACCATGCTGATCGACGACGCCGTGGCCCTGGTCCGCGAAGTGGCGGCGGAGCTGCGCGGCGACCCCACGATCTATCCCTTCATCTGGTCGCCCATGGAACTGCAGGGCGTGGAGAGCTTCGACAACGGCCAGGCCGTGCTGCGCTTCCGCTTCAAGACCGCGCCGCTGCGGCAATGGGAAGTGCAGCGCGCCTTCAATCTGCGGCTGCGCCGCCGGCTGGACCAGGCCGGGCTGGAACCGTCGATGCCGCGCCTGAACGTGCAGCTGTCGCGGATGCGCCAGTCCCGCAATCCCGAGCGGGACGAGGCGTCGGACAAGCCGGCCTGACGTCCCGGGCTCAGCCGCCTTCGATCTCCGGCACGAACAGATAGCCCTCGCCCCGGATCGTCTTGATGCGGGATGAGGCATGCCAGTCCGCTTCCAGCTTGCGGCGCAGCCGGCTCACCCAGGCGTCGATGTTGCTGCGCTGGTCGGAATTGCTGATGCCGCGCAGCCGCAGCATCAGCGCCTGCCGGGACAGCACCCTGCCCGCTTCGCTCGCCAGCGCCCAGAGCACCTCGAATTCCATCGTGGTCAGGGCCACCTCGGCGCCGCGCTGCCAGGCCAGGCGTTGCTCGCAGTCGATGACCAGTTCGCCGAATGCCAGCCGATGCGGCGCCAGCGGCGACCGATTGCGCCGGCGCAACAGCGCGCGTATCCGCGCCAGCAGCACATGTGGCGACACGGGCCTCACCACATAGTCGTCGGCGCCCGCGTCCAGGGCCTGGACTTGCGCCTGGCCGTTGCGGATATCGGAGAGCATCAGGATCGGCACGGCCGAGAGGGCGCGCAGATCGCGGCAGACTTTCAGCCCATCCCGGCCGGGCGGCGACGCGTCCAGCACCACGATCTCGGCGCAATGCCGACGAAACGCCTGGACGGCCAGATCGCCGCGACTGACCTGCGCCGGGTCGAAATCGTGCTGCGCGAGAAACGCCGCCATCCGGTCGGACTGCGTCAGGTCGCCGGCGATGAGCAGGATCTTGGCCATGGGAAAGTCCGTCGTCAGTGCAGGGCGCCGGCCGCCGGCGGGTCGAGCTGCCGCTTGAGCGCGACGCTGGATCCGGCGTCATAACCGGGCCACGGCGCGAAGACCTCGCGATAGTGCCGTCCCAGCAGCACCGACGTGGGGCAGCGATACTCGGCGACGTCGTCATCCAGGCGCACCAGCAGCACATCGCCCACGCAGGCCCGCTGCTCGCCGGCCAGGGCGGGCGCGACCTTGCGCGTGGCGCTCGGGTCGCGGAAGAAGGTCGCATGGTCCACGACGGCCAGGCAGACATAGACGCCGGCGATCGCCCCCAGCCACAAGCGCCCCGTGCCCGGCGCGGCGCGGCGGCGCCCGCCCGCGGCAACGGCCGGGCGCCGACGCGAGGCCGCCAGGAGCAGGACGCTCAACGCGCCGGCAACGAAATACGCCAGGGGAGCCCGGTTTCCCGTATCCGGGAGCAGCCCGCCCCAGGCCGGCGGCCCGATCACCTCGGCGCCGAGCAGCAGCCCCGACAGGGCCGCCGCGCCCGCCAGCGCATGGCCGGCTCCCAGGCATATCGAGCGGCGGTCCAGACGCCCGCCCACGTGGCGCACGGCAGCCGCGATGTTCACGTAGATCAGCAGGTAGCTTGCGGTGAGGAACAGCATGTCAGCGCGACGCCGTGCCGGGCGCCGCCCTGGCGCCGCCAAAGAAGGTACGTCTCACGACCGGCTTGCGCCGGCCCGCGCCCGCGCCATTGGCCGGAGGCGCCGCGTCGTCGGCCGGGTCCGGCCGTGCGATCAGCGCATGCAGCACCCGCAGCGAACGCGCGTACCGCGGCCTGGCGGCCACGCCGCTGCGGTAAGGCGTCGCCACGCAGCTGGCGGCCGCTCCCAGCCACCAGGCGGCCAGCAGCCGGGCGCACTCGTGGCCGTCCAGGCCCAGGCGCAGTTCGCCCGCCGCCTCGGCCCGCCGCAGCAGCCCGCGCAGCAGGCGGAACTCGCGCAGTCCCAGGGCCAGCGTCTCGCGGCGTATGCCCGCGTAGTCATCCGCATAGTCATAGGCCCAGGCCAGGATGCCGAAGACGTTCCGGGCATGCGGGTCGCCCTGCAGCGCCTCCATCCAGCGCTGCGCGCAAGCCAGCAGCGCGGGGACGACGGGTCCCGGCGCCAGCGCGAGACGCCGCAGGTCCTGCAGCAGCGGCAGGCGCCCCCGGGCCAGGACCGCCCTCAGCAGTTCGGCCTTGCCACGGAAGTGATAGCTCGCCGCGCCGCGCGACCAGCCGGCCTGCGCCGCGATCGACTCCACCGAGGCGTGGGCGCCGCCCCGCAGGCGGAAGCCGCTTTCGGCGGCATCGAGCACCGCATCGCGCGTCGCGCCGGCTTCGCCCTGCTTGCGTCTGGCCATGTGCGGCTCCCTTGTCTCAACGCCGAGTTGCGGCCTGCGCCACCACGTCGTCGTTCCCGCCGCGCCAGCCGCCGCCCAGGGCGCGGAACAGCGAGGCCAGCGCGGCCTGGCGTTCCGTGCGGACCTCGATCAGCGCGATCTGGTTGGCGAAGTCGCTGCGCTGCGCGTCCAGGTAGCGCAGATAGTTGTCCACGCCGCCGCGATAGCGCGCCTCGGACAGGGCCAGCGCCGCCTGGCTGCTGGCGGCCTGCGCGCGCTGCGCGTCTTCCTGCCGGCGCAACGTGTCGGTGGCCGCCAGCGCGTCCATGACTTCGCGGAACGCGGTCTGGATGGACTGTTCGTACTCGGCCACCGCCATGTCCTTGCGCAGCTTGGCCAGGTCCAGATTCGCCAGGTTGCGGCCGGCGTCGAAGATCGGCAGCGTGACCTGCGGCGCGAAGGACCAGGCGCGCTGGCCGCCCTTGAACAGATCCGACAGGTCCGAACTGGCGCTGCCGAACATGCCGGTCAGCGAAATGCGCGGGAAGAAGGCGGCGCGCGCGGCGCCGATGTCGGCGTTGCGTGCCTTCAGGCGATGCTCGGCGGCCAGGATGTCCGGCCGGTTGGCCAGCATCTCGGACGGCGTGCCCGCCGCCAGCTGCTGCACCAGCATGGGCGTGGCGCCCTCGTGCGGCGCCAGATACGGGCTCATGTCGCTGACGCCGGCCAGCAGCGTCAGCGCGTTGGTGGACTGGCGGAACTCGCGCTCCATGCGCGCCAGGTCGGCGCGGGCCTGCTCGGTCAGTCCCCTGGCCTGTTCCAGGTCCAGCGCGCTGCCGATGCCTTCGGCGCGGCGCCGCTCGATCAGCTGCAGCGACTGCTCGCGCGAGGCCAGCGTCCGTTCGGTGTGCAGGCCGCGCTCCCTGGCGCTTTCACGCGCGAGGTAGGCATCGATCACTTCCGCGATCAGGCTGATGCGGGCGCTGCGCGCGCCGCTCTCGGTGGCCAGATACTCTTCCAGCGCGGCTTCCGACAGGCTGCGCACGCGCCCGAACAGGTCCAGCTCGAAAGCGGTAACGCCCAGGCCGGCGCGCCACTCGCTCTGCACGCCCGCCCTGCCGCTCGGGTTCAGATCGGCGGGATTGTGCTGGCGCGTGCCGCTGGCCTGCGCGCCGATGGTCGGCAGCCGGTCGGCGCGCTGCACGCGGTACATGGCGCGGGCCGCCTCGACGTTGAGCAGCGTCTTGCGCAGGTCCCGGTTGTTGGCCAGCGCCGTCTCGATCAGCCCGCGCAGCGACGGGTCGGTCACGAAGTCGCGCCATTCCAGCGTGGCGGCCGACGGGCCGGCATCGGACGCGGCGGCCGCCTGGCCGTCCACGCTCCATTGCTGCGCGATGGGCGCGGCCGGGCGTTCGTAGGTGGGCGCCATGGCGCAGCCCGACAGCGCGGCCAGGACCGCCGCCGCCGCGACCAGCGGCTTGAAACGCCGATAAAGATCTTGCAGGGAATTCATCGTTCACTTTCCTTGATTCGTCGTGGGGTGGCCCGCCGTGGCCGGCGCCTCGCGGCGCGCGGTCAGCGCATACCCGCCGGCGCACAGCGCCGCCAGGCCCAGCGCGCTAAGCACGGCGGCCATCGCGAAGCCGCCGGCGTCGCTGGCGTTCAACATGGAGAAGACGCTCATGAACTTCATGCCTTGCCCTCCGTGGCCGCGACCGCGTCCGCCTTGGACTTGCGGCCCTTGGCCAGCGACAGCGTCCAGACGAAGAACACCGGCACGAACAGCACGCCCAGGAAGGTGGCGCTGAGCATGCCGCCCAGCACGCCGGTGCCGATGGCGCGCTGGCTGGTGGCGCCGGCGCCAGTGGCGATGACCAGCGGCACCACGCCCAGGATGAAGGCGACCGAGGTCATCACGATGGGGCGGAAGCGCAGGCGCGCGGCCTCGATCGCGGCTTCCTTCAGCGAACGGCCCTGCTCGTGCAGATCCTTGGCGAACTCGATGATCAGGATCGCGTTCTTGGCGGCCAGGCCGATGATGGTGACCAGGCCCACCTTGAAGTACACGTCGTTGGGCATGCCGGCCACGATCACCGCCGCCACCGCGCCCAGCGCGCCCACCGGCACGATCAGCAGCACGGACGCGGGAATCTTCCAGCTTTCGTACAGCGCGACCAGCACCAGGAACACCACCAGCAGCGCCAGCGCCAGCAGCATGGGCGCCTGCGAGCCCGTGGCCTTTTCCTGGAACGACAGGCCGGTCCATTCGTAGCCGATGCCCGGGGGCAGTTCGCCGATCAGGCGCTCGACTTCCTTCATCGCCACGCCCGTGCTGCCACCGGCCGCCGCATCGCCGATCAGCTTGATGCTGGGGTAGCCGTTGTAGCGGATCAGCTGGATCGGCGCGTGCTTCCAGCCGATTTCACTGAAGGACTCCATCGGCACCAGTTCGCCGGCGCGGTTGCGCACGTTGAGCTTGGCCACCGATTCCGGCGTGGTGCGGCTTTCAGGCTGGGCCTGCACGATCACGCGCTGCATGCGGCCCTTGTTGGGGAACTCGTTGATCAGCGCCGAGCCGAAGGCGGTGGACAGCGCCGAGTTGATGGCGTCGAACGGCACGCCCAGGGCCTCGGCCTTGTTGCGGTCGATGCGCAGGTCCAGCGCCGGCGCGTCGGACAGGCCCTCGACCATCATGTACGAGAAGATCTGCGGGTTCTCGAACACCTTCTTGATCAGGGTTTCGGTGGCCGACAGCAGGGCCTCGCGGCCCAGGCCGGCGCGGTCCTGCAGGCGCAGCGCGAAGCCCGAGGAGTTGCCCATGCCTTCGACCGAGGGCGGCACCACCGAGAACAGCGTGCCATCGGGAACCAGCGCCAGGTTCTGGTTGGCCTGGTCGGCCTCGGCCATGGCCGATTCATTCTTGTCGCGCTTGGCCCAGTCCTTGAACATCACGAAGCCCAGGCCGGCGTTCTGGCCCTGGCCGGAGAAGCTGAAGCCCTGCACCGTCAGCACATCCGAAACGGCCGGGCGCGTGCCCAGGTACTGCTCCAGGTGCTGGGTCGTTTCCAGCGTGCGCGACAGCGTGGCGCCCGGCGGCAGCTGCACGTCGGTGTTCATGTAGCCCTGGTCCTCGGTCGGCAGGAAGGCCGACGGCAGGCTCGTGTAGACATAGCCCAGCCCGCCCACCAGCGCGGCGTACAGCAGCATCATGCGGCCGGTGCGTGCGAGCAGGCGCGCGTTGGTGGCCGAATAGCGGTCGGTCATGCGGGCGAACACGCGGTTGAACCAGCCGAAGAAGCCCTTCTTCTCGTGATGACCCTTTTCAATGGGCTTGAGCAGCAGGATGCTGAGCGCCGGCGTCAGGGTCAGCGCCAGGAAGCCCGAGAACAGGATGGACACGGCCAGCGACACCGAGAACTGGCGGTAGATCACGCCCACCGAGCCGGTCATGAAGGCCAGCGGCAGGAACACGGCGGCCAGCACCAGCGTGATGCCGACGATGGCGCCGCTGATCTGGCCCATGGCCTTGATGGTGGCGTCCTTCGGCGACAGGCCTTCCTCGGCCATGATGCGCTCGACGTTCTCGACCACCACGATGGCGTCGTCCACCAGGATGCCGATCGCCAGCACCATACCGAACATGGTCATCATGTTGACGGAGAAGCCCAACGGCAGCATCACCGCCAGCGTGCCCAACAGGCAGATCGGCACCACGATGGTGGGAATCAGCGTATAGCGCAGGTTCTGCAGGAACAGCAGCATCACCAGGAACACCAGGACGACGGCCTCGGCCAGCGTCATCAGCACCTTGGAGATGGCCACCTTCACGAAGATGGAGGTGTCGAACGGCACGCTGTACGACACGTCGCTGGGAAAATTCTTCGACAGCTCGGCCAGGCGCGTCTTGATGCCCTGGGCGGTTTCCAGCGCGTTGGCGCCGGGCGCCAGCTGCACGCCCATGGCGGCGGCCGGCTGGCCGTTCAAGCGGCTCGACATGCGGTAATCCTGGCGTCCCATCTCGACGCGGGCGACGTCGCCCAGGCGCACGGTGGAGCCGTCCGGATTGGCGCGCAGCACGATGGCCTCGAATTCCGGAATGCTGCTGAGCTGGCCCTCGACCATGATGCTCGCGGTGATTTCCTGCTCGGACGGGCTGGGCTGCTCGCCGGTGGAGCCGCCGGAAACCTGCATGTTCTGCGCGGCGATGGCCTTGTTGACCTCGTCGACCGACAGGCCGTAACCGACCAGCTTGGCCGGATCGATCCAGATGCGCAACGCGCGCTCGGCCGCGAACATCTGCACCCGGCCCACGCCCGGCACGCGCCGGATTTCATTGTTGATGTTGCGGGCCGCGTAGTCGGCCAGGCCGACCTGGTCCTTGCCCGCGTCCTTGTACGTCAGCGCGTAGATCAGCAGGAAGCTGGAGCTGGCCTGTTCCAGTTGCAGACCCTGCTGGACCACGGCCTGCGGCAGGCGCGATTCCACCCGCTTGATGCGGTTCTGCACATCCACCTGCGCCAGGTCGGGGTTGGTGCCCGGCTCGAAGGTGACGGTGGTTTCGGCGACGCCGGCGCTGTTGCTCTGCGACTCGTAGTAGAGCAGGCCCTTGGCGCCGTTCAGTTCTTCCTCGATGAGGCTGATGACGGTGTTGTTGATGACCTCGGCGGACGCGCCCGGATAGGTCGCCTTGATGATGACCTGGGGCGGCGCGACGCTGGGGTACTGCGCCACCGGCAGCGAGGAAATGGCGAGCAGGCCCGCCAGGGCGATGAAGATCGCGATCACCAACGCGAAGTTGGGCCGCTTGATGAAGAAATTCGGCATGATGGAATCCGTCTGGGCTCAGGGCTGCCGCGGCGCGGGATGCGGGGCGGCGCGCGGGGCGGTCGCGCTCATTGCGCGGCTTGCTGGGCGGGCGCCTGGGCGCCGGCCGCTTGCACGCGCAGCGGCGTGCCGGGCGGGATCTTGGCGGCGCCGTCGACGATGACCTGGTCGCCCGCGGCCAGTCCCTGCGTGATCTGCCATTCCGATCCCTGCATGGCGCCGGTCTGCACCGGACGCTCCTGCGCCTTGCCGTCGGCCGCGACCAGCACCTTGGCCTGTCCGTCGGCGCCGCGCATGACGGCGCGCTGCGGCACGAAGATGGCGTTGCTCTGCACGCCCTGCTCGGCGCTGACGCGCACGTACATGCCCGGCAGCAGCAGTCCGTCGGGATTGCTGAACTGGCCGCGCAGCATCACCTGGCCCGTGCCCGGATCCACCGAAACGTCGGAGAACAGCAGCTTGCCCTTGGCCGTGTAGCCGGTGCCGTCGACGCGCACGCTGACCGCCGGCTCGGCCTGCGCCCCGGCCGCCGCCTCGCGCAGCTTGAGCAGCGCGTTGACGGGCTGGCGGAAGTCGGCATAGACCGGATCGAGCTGCTGGATCAGCGCCATGGGCGTGGATTCGCCTTGGCCCACCAGACTGCCCTCGGTCACCAGGCCCCGGCCGATGCGGCCCGAGATCGGCGCGCGCACGCTGGCATAGCCCAGGTCGAGCTGGGCGGTCTTGACGTCGGCCTGCGCCGACACCTGGTTGGCCTTGGCGGTCTGCAGGGCGGCGACGGCATCGTCGTATTCCTGGCGGCTGACGGCCGCGATCTTCACCAGCGGCTGGTAGCGGTCGGCCAGCGCCTGGGCCTGGCGGACCTGGGCCTGGGCCCGCGCCAGCGCGCCCTGCGCCCGGGCCAGCGCGGCTTCGAACGGGGCCGGCTCGATCGTGAACAGCAGGTCGCCTTCCTTGACGGTCGCGCCTTCCTCGAAGTGGCGCTTCTGGACGATGCCCGCCACCCGGGCGCGCACCTCGGCCACGCGCACCGGCGAGATCCGGCCCGGCAGGTCGGCCAGGATGGCCTGGGATCGCGGCGCGACGACGAGCGGGGCCACGTCGATGGTCTGGTCTTGCGCCGCCTGGGGGTCCTGGCCGCCGCATCCGGCGAGCAAGGCGGTCAGGCTTAGGGCCGCTGCACTGGCTCTGAACTGGGTCATGTTGTCCTCTGGCATTCCGATGCCGCCCCGGGATTGAGGCGATTCAGGACCGTATGATATTGATCAGAACAAAATGAGTCAACTTAGATTCAAATTAATTTTTGTGAACTCATTTAATTCTTCGTAGTAGACTGGCAACCATCGATTTTTACAGTTAGCTGAATCCAGTCAGATTCATTAGGATCTGACCCTGTTTTTTATCCGGAGAAATCCATGTCCGACCCCCTAGACGACAAGCTGGCGCGCGCGCTGGCGCTGTCGATCGCGCAGCAACCCAGGGCCAGCCTGCAACAGCTGGCGCGCGCCGCCGGGATCAGCAAGGCCACGCTGTACCGCATCTCCCCCACCCGCGAAGGCGTCATCGAGCTGTTGATGACCCGGGCCATCCAGCACCTGCAGGACGCGCTGGCCCGCGCCGACCTGCACACGCCGCCCTATCCGGACGCGCTGCAACGGCTGACCGACGTGGTCGTGCAAGGCCGCGAGTACTACGTGTTCTGGAATCACGCCGAATGGGTGCGCATGATCGACGCCAGGACCGAAACGGCCGACCTGCCCCTGCCCTCGTTCTACGGACAGACGCTGGAAACCTTCTTCCTGAACGGCCAGAAGGCCGGCGCCTTCCGGATCGATGTGCCGGCC
This sequence comes from Achromobacter sp. AONIH1, assembly GCF_002902905.1. Lineage (NCBI taxonomy): Bacteria > Pseudomonadati > Pseudomonadota > Betaproteobacteria > Burkholderiales > Alcaligenaceae > Achromobacter > Achromobacter sp. AONIH1. Next base: position 5,969,906 of record NZ_CP026124.1, read on the forward strand.
CTGTGGCTGGTGCGGGCCTACGATTACCTGCTGTACGCGGCGATGGACGCGGTGCAGCGCGGCGAGATCGCGCCGCTGGGCATGGGCGCCATGGTGCAGAAACTGTTCCTGGAAGGGGCCACGGACGTCCGCGGCTGACGCGCATGGTGGAGCGTTCATGACGGTCCGGTTGCAGACCGGGCCGCGCTCCACATTCCTTCCACAATTCCTCGACAGTCGAGCAACCTTGGGCGCGCACACTCGCTCCGCGACTTTTACGGAGATCCGCGTCCATGTCCATCGATACCGCCAGCCTGCTGGCAGATGAAGCCCGCTATTGTTCGTTCGGCGATACGGTGCATTACGTCAATCCGCCCAAGATTTTCACGGGCTGCGAAGGCAGCTACATGTACGACGACGCCGGCACCGCGTATCTGGACCTGCAGATGTGGTACTCGGCCGTGAACTTCGGCTACAAGAACAAGCGCCTCGAACAGAAGATGATCGAGCAGCTGCAGTCCTTGCCGCAGGTCGCCAGCCAGTACCTGCACCCGACCAAGATCGAGCTGGCCAAGTTCATCGCGCAAGATGCGGAAAAGAAGTGGGGCCACACGGGCCGCGTGCACTTCAACGTGGGCGGCGCCCAGGCCATCGAGGATTCGCTCAAGGTCGTGCGCAACGCCAGCGGCGGCAAGAGCCTGATGTTCGCCTTCGAGGGCGGCTACCACGGCCGCACGCTGGGCGCCTCCAGCATCACCTCCAGCTACCGCTATCGCCGCCGCTACGGCCACTTCGGCGACCGCGCGCAGTTCATCCCCTTCCCCTACCCGTTCCGCCGCCCCAAGGGCATGACGGCCGAGGAATACTCGGATTCCATCGTCAAGGAATTCGCGCGCAAGTTCGAGAACGAGTACCACGCCATCTGGGACCCCAAGACCAACCAGTGCGAGTACGCGGCCTTCTACGTCGAGCCCATCCAGGGCACGGGCGGCTACGTCGTGCCGCCGCCGAATTTCTTCAAGGGCCTGAAGAAGGTGCTGGACGATCACGGCGTGCTGCTGGTGGTCGATGAGATCCAGATGGGCTTCTGGCGCACCGGCACGCTGTGGTCGGTCGAGAACTTCGGCGTCAAGCCGGACGTGCTGGTCTTCGCCAAGGCGCTGACCAACGGCCTGAACGCGCTGTCGGGCCTGTGGGCGCGCGAAGAACTGATCAACCCGACCCTGTTCCCGCCGGGCTCCACGCACTCCACCTTCGCCTCCAACCCGCTGGGCACCGCCCTGGGCCTGGAAGTGATGAAGATGACGCACGAGATGGACTTCGGCCGCCAGGTGCGCGAGTCGGGCGCCTACTTCCTGGAAGGCCTGCGCGACCTGCAGAAGCGTCACCGCGAAATCGGCGACGTCGACGGCCTGGGCCTGGCGCTGCGCGCCGAGATCTGCACCGAGGACGGCTTCACGCCCAACAAGGCGCTGCTGGACAAGATGGTCGACATCGGCCTGGCCGGCGACCTGGACTTCCAGGGCGGCAAGCGCGGCCTGGTGCTGGACGTGGGCGGCTACTACAAGAACGTGATCACGTTCGCGCCGTCGCTCATGATCAGCCGTTCGGAAATCGACGAGGCCATGGCCCTGCTCGACCAACTGATCTCGCGGGCCAAGCGGGCCTGATGCCGGGGCAGTCACTGCGCAACGCACTCGAGCCGGCTGCCCTGCTCGAGTGCTTCCTGGCGCATCCCCCGGAAGGCTTCAAGATCATCGAAAGCCTGCCGCTGCCGGCCTTCGCCGCGCCGTTCGATCTGCTGACGACGGCCGACGACGACTTCAAGACGCGTATCCGCGGCCTGCCGGGCCACGGCTGGTGGTCGCGCTGGCTCACGCTGCGCGCCGCCTTCATCGGCACCACGGTCAGCGAGTACGCCTTGCTGCCGGCCGCCGCCGATCCCGATGCGCTGGCGCGGACGCTGCGCCAGGGGCCGGGCAGGCAATACGCCCTGACCATCTTCAAGGATCTGCCGCTGCGCTCGCCGCTGCTGTCCGAGGCCGACAATGCGCTGGCCGACCAGGTCGTCCAGGCCTGCACGGAGCAGGGCTTCGTGGTGCTGGACGGCCAGGCGCTGGCCTACGTGCCCATCGACTTCGCCGACGGCGACGCGTATCTGGACCGCCTGCCCAAGGACGCGCGCCGCTACCTGAAGCGCAAGCTGCGCAGCCGCGAGCAGATCGCGGTGCGGCGCGTGCCCACGGGCGAGGCCTACGCCGACGATGCCCGCGTGGACGCGTACTATGCGCTGTACGAGCAGGTCTACGCCCAGAGCGAAATCCATTTCGACCGCCTGACGCGGCCCTACTTCGCGGCGCTGCTGCGCGACGGCGGCAGCGGCGGCATCGTGTTCGAATACCGGCATGCCGAGACCGGCCAGATGCTGGGCTGGAACCTCTGCTTCGACGACGGCGAACGGCTGACCGACAAGTACATCGGTCTCTCGTATCCGGCCTCACGCGAGATGAACCTGTATTTCGTGAGCTGGATGGTCAACCTGGAATACGCGCTGGAACGCGGGCTGCGGCACTACATCGCCGGCTGGACCGATCCCGGCGTCAAGGCGCTGCTGGGCGCCCGCTTCACCGCCACGCGCCACGTGGTCTATGTGCGCAATCCGCTGCTGCGGGCCGTGGCCCGGCGTTTTTCCAGCCGCTTCACCACGGACAGCCAATGGATCACCAAGTAGAACAATCCGCCCTGCGCCACCCGCCCGTCGTGCTGGACACCGACAGTTCCGTCGGCGCCCTGCCCGGCGAGATCCGGCTGGCGCTGAACGACGACTGGCGCGAGGCGATCCGCTTCGGCTGCCGCCAGGGCGTGCTGCGATCCTGCATGCGCAACCTGACCAGCCGCATGCCGGCCCCCGCCGACCACGGCACCGTCTTCATGGGCAGCGGCGACTTCCATCACCTGAGCTGGCCGCTGATCGAGCGCTGCGCGGCGGGGCGCGCCCCCGCCAGCCTGCGCGTGGTGGTGCTGGACAACCATCCCGACAACATGCGCTTTCCCTGGGGCGTGCATTGCGGCTCCTGGGTGCGCCGCGTCGCGCGGCTGCCGCAGGTGGCGCACGTGCACGTCATCGGCATCACTTCCGGCGACCTGGGCGCCGCGCATGCCTGGGAACACAACCTGGGTTCCGTCTGGAGCGGCAAGGTCACGTACTGGAGCACCGGCGTCGATACGCGCTGGTCGCGCTGGCTGGGCCTGGGGCCGCGCTTTCGCAGCTTCCCCGACCGCGCGACGCTGGTGGAGGCGGCCCGCCAGGAGCTGGCGGCCAGGCCGATGGATACCTATTTCAGCATCGACAAGGATGCGTTCTCGGCCGACGAGGTGCGCACCAACTGGGACCAGGGCGTGCTGCTGCGCGCCGACCTGAAGACGCTGGCGCAGGCCTTGCATGGCCAGATCGTCGGCAGCGATGTCACCGGCGATGTCTCGGTCTGGCACTACCGGACCGCGTGGAAGCGCTGGCTCAGCGCCGCCGACGGCCAGGACACCGCGCACCAGGACAGGGAACTGCCGCAATGGCAGGCGCGCCAGAACGCGTTCAACTGGCAGATCGTCGAATTGCTGGACGCGGCGCGCGCGCGCTGAAACCGTCTTGTGTCCGCGCCCGCCATGGGGCGGCGCGGCGCCCGCGGGCCGGACCGCCCGGCCAGGCAAGCGGCGGCGGGCCATGCCCGCCGCGCGCGACCGTCAGGCGCCGTGTTGCGCCGGCTGCCCCGCATGCTCGATCTTCGGCACCGTCGAGGACTCGCTGACCGCCAGGCAGCAGATGCCGCCCAGGATGAGCACCGTGCCGAGGATCTGCGGCCAGCCGATGGGCTCGCCGAACCATACCGCCGAAATCACCAGCACCGCGACGATCTCCAGATACGAGGCGGCGAAGGCCGGCCCGATGGGCGCGTGCTTGAGCAGCACCATCCACGTGAAGAATGCACCCAGGTAGCCGATGAAGGCGCCGTAGATCCAGGGCTGGCCGAACACGCGCAGCAGCCACGCCGGCGAGAATTCCAGCGGCAGCGCATGCTCGCCCGCCACCTTGAAGCTGATCTGCGCCAAGGTGTCGAACGCCATCAGCGCCAGGAAACCGATCAGATAGAAACGCCGCATTGCCTTACCCCTTCAATCCCACGATGCCCACGCCCAGCGACACCAGCAGGATGCCCAGCACCCGCAAGGGCGTGAGCCGCTCGCGGAAGAACACCCGGCCCAGCAGCATGACGACCACGATGCTGATCGATCCCAGCAGCACGCCGTCCGACAGCGGCACCAGGGAGATGAACGCCAGCCACAGGACGAATTCCAGCACGTAGCAGCCTATGCCCAGCCACAGCCAGGGCCGGCGCGCCATCCGGCGCCAGCGGCCCGCGCCCTCGCCCAGCTTCGGATCGACCGCGGCGGCCTTGAAGATCAGCTGGCCCACGCTGTCGAACAGCAGGTTCAGGATCCACAGCGTCACCACCAGCGGTGTCATTGCCTCATTCCACATCGGCGCCGCCCCCTGGCTTCGCGCCCTCGACCAGCTCGGTCACGAAGGCCGCCGCGCGAGCGATGACCACCCGACGCTCGCGGTCGATGGTGATCATGTGATAACTGTCGTCCAGCAGTTGCAGCGTGACGGGCGCGTTGACGGCCCGCCGCTGGATCTCGTAGGCGTTCGACACCGAGGCGATGTCGTCGTTGCGCGCGTGCATGACCAGGCAGGGCGCGCGCAGCGCCGGCATGTTGCGCAGCACCGAGCGCGCCAGCTTGTGCATTTCCACCACCGACCACCAGGGGTTGCCCGGCAGGCCCGAGGCGGCGCTGTCGCCGGCGTGCATCTGCGAAACCACGCGGGCGCGCAGCGCCTCGTCCTTGATGCCGTAGGGCGGCTGTTCCATGAACACGCTGCGCCGGCCGATGCCCAGCGCGCGCATGACGGGCAGCAGGCAGGCCAGCTTGGTATAGCGCGGCATGCTCCAGCCGTCGTGGCGGAACGCCGGCGACAGCGCCAGCACGCCGGCGATGTGCTCGGGACGCTCCTGCGCCAGGGCCAGCGCCAGCACGGCGCCCATCGACAGGCCGCCGACCACCACGCGGTCGACGCGGCGCGACAGCAGGTCCGCGCCGCGCCGCACGCTGGCCAGCCAGTCCAGCCAGCTGGTGCCGACCAGATCGTCCAGCGTGCCACAGTGACCGGCCAGCTTGACGGCGTACACGGTGTAGCCCTGCAGGTGCAGGCCACGCGCCAGCACCCGCATCTCGTTGGGCGTGCCGGTCAGGCCGTGGATCAGCAGGATGCCGGTGCGCGCGCGCTCGCCCTGCCCTTCGAGCAGGTACTCATCGGCCAGCATTTCCAGCGGCTCGGCGCGTTCGCGCGCTTCGCCCCGGAGGTATCCCGCGCCGGGCGGCGCCAGGACGGTGGCGGCCTTGTTCATGCCGTGGACTCCTCGTTCTGGCCGGACAGGATCAGGGGCAGGCGCGACAGCGCCTCGTCGAAGTCGACGAAGGCGGAATGCACGATGCCGTTGGCGCGGCAGTGATCCAGCAGCTTGGCCTTGGCCAGCACGTGCTCGGCCTTGCCCGAAACGCAGAAGTCCGAGCTGCCGTCGCCCACGTACAGCACGCGCTTGCCCGCGGCTTGCTGCCCGGCGAGCTGGCCGCACTTGCAGTTGGCGCTGGCGCAGTCCGGCCGCGACCAAGGCGTTTCCAGCTTCCAGCGGCGCGGCCCGGCCGGCAGCAGCCGGTTGGCCACGATGGGCAGATCGCCCATGCCCTCGCGCGCCAGGATGACCTGGATGGCGTAGTCCAGCCCGTCGCTGACCACCTGCACGCCGATGCCGAGCTGGCGGGCATGGTCGACGAAGCGGACAAAGCCCGGATCGACATGGACCTGCTCCAGCGCCTCGCGCAGCTCGGCCACGCTCATGTCCAGCAGCGCCACCTGGCCGCTCATGCACTCGCGCGAACCGATCTCGCCGCGCTCCCAGGCCTCTTCCAGGTCTTCCCAGCCCGGCATGCCGTGACGCTGCAGCAGCGTGTCGGTCACGTCCTGCAGGCTGATGGTGCCGTCGAAATCGCACTGGATCGTCCATTCTGGAACGGTCGCCTTGCCACCGTTCCAACGCACTTGCAGCTCGAAGTTGTCATTCATGGAAAGTCACTCTCACGTTTTGGCCGACGATCGCCTCTGCCGGGCCGTCGAATTCCAGGATGCACTCGACCACGCGCACAGGACCGCGCTGGGCGTCGTCCTGCAGGCGGCCGTTGCCGTAGATGGGGCTGATGCGCACCAGCTTGGCCGAAGGCAGAGCGGGCGCGGCCGCCGCCGAGTCCATGTCGGACGCCACCGTGGCGCGCATGCCCACGCGCACCGAGGCGACGTAGGCGGAATTGAGTTCGGCGCGCACGATCAGCGGGCGCGCGGGCAACAGCGTCAGGGCCGGGGCGCCCGCTTCCAGGCGTCCGCCCTGCCGGGCCGTCACGCCCACGATCACGCCGTCCTCCGGCGCGCGCAGCTCGAGCTGCTGCAATGCGACCTTGGCCTGTTCCAGGCGCTGCTGCGCGACCGCCGCCTCGGCCGTGGCCACCGCCACGTCGGACTGGGCGTCGCGCAGACGCTGCTGCGCGTCATCGGCCAGCTGGGGCTGCGCGGCCCCGGCGCGCACCGCCTGCGCATAACGCGCGGCGGCCTGCTTCAGCTCGGGCAGGCGGCCCTCGGCGGCCTGCTGCCGCGCGCGGGCCAGCTTCAGCTCGGAAGTGGCGACCGCGACGGCGGCCGAGGACACCTGGCTGGCCTGCGCCAGCAGCAGCTGGCCACGCTGCACGCGGTCGCCCTCGCGCACCGTCAGGCTGGCCACCGTGCCGGCCAGCGCCGGCGCCAGCGCCACCAGCCCGCCGTCGACTTCGATCTTGCCCCGGGCGACCGCAGCCGCGCGCTGGCCGTCCCGCGCCGGCTGCCGTTCCACCGTCTCCTTGGGATCGCTGCGCTCGGAACACGCGCTCAGCGTCAGGACCGCCACGATGAGGAGCGCGCGCCAACGCGCGCCCGACGAATGCTTCATGCTTTTGCTCCTAGTGAATCTGTGGCGATGCGCCGGTCGCTGCGTATGGCCCCGTCCTCCATGCCGACGACGCGGTCGGCATGCCGGACCAGGCGTGGATCATGGCTCACGCACAGGACCGTGGCCCCGTGGTTGCGGGCGAAGCGATGCAGGATGTCCACGACCCGTTGGCCGTTCTCCGCGTCCAGCGCGCTGGTGGGTTCGTCGGCGAACAGCAGCTCGGGCTCCTTGGCGATGGCGCGGGCGATCGCGACCCGCTGTTTCTCGCCGCCGGACAGCTGCGCCGGGCGCATGTGCGCCCGATGCGACAGGCCGACCTCGTCCAGCGCACGGCTCGCCAGCCGGGCGCTTTCCTGGTCGCGCATGCCCAGGTAGCCCAGCGGCAGCTGGACCTGTTCCAGCGCCGTGAGCGCCGGAAACAGGTTGAAGCCCTGGAACACGAAGCCCGTATGGTGCAGCCGGAAGCGCTCGAGGTCGCGGCGGCTCATGGCGCCCAGGTCCTGCCCCAGCGCATGGGCCTTGCCGTCATCCGGATGCTGCAGGCCGGACAGCAGCGACAGCAGCGTGCTCTTGCCACAGCCGGACGGACCGGAAATCAGCGTCAGCTCGCCCGGATACACGGCCAGCGACAGGCCTTGCAGCACCTGCACCTTCACCACGCCGGACAGGAAGGCCTTGCCCAGCCTGAAGGCTTCCAGGCTCGGCTCGACCGTGGCCTGGACTTCCGGGGACATCGAAAAATCACGTTTCATGACCGTCTCCATCAGCGCAGCAGCAGGGCCGGATCGGTGCGGATCAGGCCGCGCACCGCCATCACGCTGGACATCAGCGCCATCAGCGCCACCAGCGCCGCGCAGCCCAGGGCCGCCGTCAACGTCATGGCCACCGGCACGTGATAGAACACGGCCACCGCCAGCAGCAGCGCGCTGGCCACGGCCGCCAGCACCATGCCCAGGCCGCCCACCAGGCAGGCCTGCTCGATCACGACGCGGGCCAGCGCGCCTCGGCTCGCGCCGAGCGCGTTCAGCGTGGCGTACTCGCGCGCCGACGCCGCCACCACGGCCGCGAAGGACTGGTTGGTGATCACCGCGCCGACCAGGCAGACGATCAGGGCCATGAACAGCACGGCCATGCCCGCGCCGGTATCCAGCAGCCAGTACTGCTGTGAGCGCTGCGCGAATTCCTGGGCCGTCCAGACCTGCAGCGGACCGAAGCTGGCGTCGCTTTGCGCCAGCCGCGCCTGCACCGCCGGCGCCCGCGAAGGATCGGCCAGCCGCGCCACGTAATAGGTGCTGCCCCGGCCGGCCTGCGGTCCGCCGATGACGCGCGCCGAATCCAGCGACGCCAGCACGTTCACGCCGCCCAGGCCGCGCAGCCCCGCGATCGCGGCGACCACGCGCACCGGGTGCCCGTTGATCCAGGCCTTGCCGCCTTCCGCCACGCCCAGCGATTCCAGGTCCGCCGAATCGACGATCACCGCCCCCGGCTCGCGCAGGCGCTTGCGCAGGTCCGGCGACAGCAGCTTCGAGAACAGCATGGCGTCGGGGCCGACGGCAATGCCGGACAGATAGATCGACACGCTGCCGGCGTCGACGCGCTCGGGCGTCCAGTCGCCATCGACCCACTGGTAGGGCTCGACCGCCACGACCTCGGGATCCATGCGCAGCCGCATTTCGGCGTCGGCGCTGACCGTGCGTCCGAAATTGACGCTTTGCGTGCCGGGGTAGCCGGCCCAGAGATCGGCCGAGGACGCGTTCACGTATAGCGCCGAAGCGCCGAAAATGCCCAGCACCAGCGCCGCCTGCACCACCAGCATCAGGCCGGAGAAGCCGACCGCCAGCACCACGGGCACGAAGCGCCGCCATTCATAGACCAGGGTCTTGCGCGCCAGGGCGATCATGGACGCACCTGCCGCGGTTGTTGCGCCTGCTCTTGCGCCTGCTGTTGCGCCTGCTGTTCCGGCTGAGGCTGCGGCGCCAGCGGGGCGCCGCCCAGCGCCTTGTAGAGCGCGACGAAGGCCAGGGTCCGCGCGCCGCGCGCCAGCGCCACGTCGGACTGCGCCTCGAGCAGCGCGCGCCGGCCCTCCAGCCCGTCGTAGGGGCTGGACAGGCCAAGCGACGCCAGCTTGCGCTGCGAGCCGTTGCGCCGGTCCAGCACCCTCCGCGCCTCGTCCAGCGCGGCGATGCGCTCGCGTTCGCGAGCCAGCGCGGACAGCGATTCCTCGACTTCCGACACGCCGGACAACACCGCCTTGCGGTAGCCGGCCAGCGCCGCGGCGATGCCCTGCTCGCCGGCCTTGACCTGCGCCTGGCGGGCGCCCCAGTCCCACAGCGGAATATCGATCGTGGGACCGCCGGCCGGAACGAAGTTGTTGTTCGAGCGGTGGTTCTGCGTCATGTTGTACGCGTACAGCACCGAACCACCCAGGCTCAGGCGCGGATACAGCGCCGAGCGCGCCATGCCCAGCCTTGCGGCGGCCCGAAGCACTTCGGCTTCGGCCTCGCGGATGTCCGGACGGGTGCGCAGCAGGTCGGCCGGCACTTCCCCCAGGGCGAAACCGGGCAGGCCCTGCGACGGCGCCACCGCGCTCCAGCCGGGATCCGGCGCGTCGCGGCCCAGCAGCAGCGCCAGCGCGCGCGCCGACCGGTCGGCCGCCAGGCGCATCGACGCCAGCGCGGCCAGGGTGCGCTGCCGGCGCACGCTGGCCGTGTCGGCGTCCTGCGGCGTGCCCAGGCGGGTATTCAGCCGCACCTGCGCCAGCCGCTCGGCCTCGCGGTCCAGCTCGGCCATCTGCGTCAGCAGCGCGATCTGACCGTTGGCCACGCCCAGGTCCAGATAGTTGCGCACCACGGCCGCGACCACCGACACGCGCAGGCCCTGCTCGCGGGCGGCGGCCAGGTCGGCGTCCGCGCCGGCCTGCAGCCTGCTGCTCTCGGCCGCGCCGAACAGGCCCAGCTCCCAGACCATGTCGATGCTGGCGTGGAAATAGGAATCCTTGGCCTGGGCGTCCTGCACCGGGCGGGCGCCGACCCCGAAACCCGGCAAGTAGCGCGAGCGCCAGCGACCGGCGACCTCGCGCTCGCCCTGCAGCAGGCGCGCGGATTGTTCCAGGTCCAGGTTGCGCCGCAACGCTTCCTCGACCAGCGCGTTCAGTCGCGGATCGTCCAGCGCCGTCCACCAGGACCGCAGATCGACCGCGCGCGCGCCCTCGCCGGCCGCCTGGGACCAGGCGCCGGGCACCTGCGCCGGCAGCTCCGGCACGGGCACCGACATGCAGCCCGACAGGAGCGCGCTTGCCAGCAGCGCGGCGCAGCGGAGTTTGAACGATTCAGGACAGCGCAGCGATGCATGGGTATCTATGGCGTAGCGGACGGCGGCAGCCGTCACGGTTGGCTGGATAACATTGCCAGCATGCCCCCGCGACGTTGCGGGGCCATGCAGGGTTTATGGAGAATTGATGGACGCGGCCGGGCGCATCACGCGAGGGACGCCTGCCTGCGCCCCGCGGACGCCTTCGCGTCCTGGCTGATCACGGGAAAGCAGACCTGAATCCGCATGCCGCCGCGCACCGAGCGATCCGCCAGCACCGACCCGCCCTGCTGGTCCACCAGCGCGTGCACGATCGACAGTCCCAGGCCCGAACCGCCATGCATGGCGCTGGGCTGGTGCGGAAAGCGTTCGAACGGACGGTCGCGCATGGACGCCGGCAGCCCCGGCCCCGCGTCGCTCACCGCCAGCACGGCCTGTCCGGCGTGTATGCGCACTTCCACGCCGATCCAGCGCCCGCTGGCCGCGTGGCGCAAGGCGTTTTCCACGAGGTTGGCGAAAATCTGGCGCAGCCGGTCCGGGTCGGCCATGATCAGCTTGCCCTGCGCGGAGGCGGGCAGCTGCGTGTCCACCTCGAAGCCCTTCTCGGCCAGCCTGGCCTCGAAGCTGGTCAGCGCGTCGCCGACCAGCGCCACCAGATCCACGGGCCGGGTCTGCAGCGACAGCCGGCCGACCGAAGCCAGCGACAGCGTGTGCAGGTCCGCGACCAGGCGGCCCAGGTGCAGGGACTGGTCCAGCAGGCCGCGCATTTCCTCGTCGCTGACCGGGATGACGCCGTCGCAGATCGCGTGCAGGCGGGCGCTGAGCACCGCGATGGGCGTGCGCAGCTCGTGCGAGATGGAGGCCAGCGTCACGCGCTGTTCCCGGTCCAGCGTTTCGAGCGAATCGATCATGTGATTGAAATCCCGCACCATTTCGGCCATTTCGCCGCGTGCCTTGCCCACATGGGCCCTTACCGTGAAATCCCCCAGCGCCACCCGGGTGGCCGCCGCGGCCATCGAATCCAGCGGCAGGGTGATCACCTTCGAGATGAAGAACCCGGACGCCAGGCCCAGCGGCAGCCCGAGCAGCACGGTGAACAGCAGCGCGAGCTTCTCGCCGCGCATGGGATCGACGGCCCAGTATTCGCCGTAGATCTGCATCGCGCGCGGACCGTCTTCCAGCCCGCGGGCCGTGAGATCGTCCAGCTCGGCGCGCACTTCCACGGGCAGGGATTGCTGGAACTCGCGGTGCTCGATCTTCCAGAACATGACCTGGGTGCCGGCGAGCACGGCCAGCATCAGGGTCATGGTGACCGAGACCGCCAGGCCGAAGCGGATCCAGATGCGGTCTAGTTTTCGCGCCATAGACGGTATCCGACGCCGCGCACGGCCTCGATCATGTCGGCCTGCCCGACCGCATGCAGCTTGCGCCGCAGCTTGGAAATATGCGAGTCGATGACCCGCTCAAGCGCGTCGCTTTCCGGCAGGCAGTGCTCGATCAGGAATCCGCGCGAGAAGCAGCGCCGCGGCTGGGATGCCAGGCAGGCCAGCAGGCGGAACTCGGTCAGCGTCAGTTGCAGCGGCACGGAGCGCCCGCCGCCCACGTGCGCGACCGCGACGTGGTCCTGCTCGTCGATCTCGATGCCGCCGACGCGGATGGGCGCGGCGTTCGCATGCGCCCCCGCGCGCCGCAGCACGGCCCGCAGGCGCGCCACGACCTCGGCGGGATTGAAGGGTTTGACGACGTAGTCGTCCGCGCCCAGGCGCAGCCCAAGCAGCTTGTCGACGTCATCGGCCAGCGCCGTGACGATGATGACGGGGGTCTGGCCTTCGTCGCGAATGGCGCGCAATACGTCCAGCCCGTCCATGCCCGGCAGATTCACGTCCAGCAGAACCGCGTCGGGACGCAGCTCGCGGAACAGCCGCATGGCCTCGACGCCGTCCATGGCGGAGCAGGTGCGAAAGCCGTCGCGGCGGAGATAGGCCTCCAGGACGCCGACGATTCCCGGCTCGTCCTCGGCCACGAGGACGAGCCGCTCCGTGAAGGTGTTCAGGGATGGATTGGGAAAAGACATGGTTTTGCTGCAAGCGTGGGGCATCGGCGGCGTATCGGCCGGCGGCAAGCTGGCCCGGGGTGCGCCGCCCTGCTTGCCCGCCCAGGTCGAACTGTCGAACAGGCCGGTTACGGATGCCAGGATGCTGTCACGTTTCATTCAGGAATCGACAAGGAATCTTTGTGATTTTGTAAAGTTCTATCCATCTTCCCGATCCCCAAATGGGCGTCGGGCCAATCCAGGCCATCTGCCATTCCTTGCGGGCCTCGCAGGCCCGGCCGCGCAGGACGAAGCCGCGCCTGCCTGACGGCCTCGCGGCGTCGGCTTCGCGGCAACTTCGGCCCCCAGGCGTGGATACGCTTCCCCGGACACAGAATAGTAATAATTCTTATTCTATAGCGAGCCTTCCCCGCCGGCTCTGCTACAGCGGGAAAGGATATCGCGAACACCTTTCAAATTGCATCCTGGGCCGACGGAATGTAGGCCGGATACCACGTTCGGTCCGGAAGCTTGACGCGCCTCAAACTGAAATAATTTCTCCATACAGAAGCGCTGGCGCCGGCAACAGGGGCGCCAGCGTCTGCGGTTCGCGCGGTCAGCCTGGCCCTGCTACTGGCCCTTTTTTCAAACTGGAACATGACCTGCTTCCGGAAGGCCGCCCCATCACCGCATTGCAGCGACCCGCAATGGCTGGTCAAGGTAGCCGCCGTGCACAGGATGAAGCCGCCGCGAACGCGCAGCGGATGAATATCCGAAGCCCCCCTGACAGGGGCGTGGGGCATGACAACGGCTGGACGGCACCCGCGCCAGATCACGCCAGCAGATGCGCCGAGATCCGCACCAGCATCTCGTCCACGTCGCGCACCTGCACGGCGCCGGGCAGCGCCACATCGCCATGCATCACGAACACCGGCGTCCCCCACTTCAGGCCCAGCGCCATTTCCGACAAAGTGCCCATATTGCCGCCGATGGCGGCCAGGCACACGGCGCTGCGCGCCACCAGGGCGTTGCGCATTTCGCCCATGCCCGTGGCGACGGCGACGCTGAGCCATTCGTTGGCGTTGCGATCGTCATCCTCGGGCAACAGGCCGATGGCAATGCCGCCGCCGTCGCGCGCGCCGCGTGAAGCCGCCGCCATGACTCCGCCACGCCCGCCATTGACGATGCTCATTCCGGCCTGCGCGAGCGCGCGGGCTACCCTGTAGGCGGCTTCGCAGACGCGCGGATCGCCATCGCCGGGCCCGATGATGCCCACGGGACGCAGATGGCGCCGCGCGCCGCATTGACGTTCGGCCAACTGCGCCATCGAGGAAGCCCAGGGCGCTATTCGCAACGGCGTGTCCGCTCGGTTCTTTTCCATGTCTTCGAATCCCGCTGGGTAAGGTATGCCCGTGATTGCACAGGCGCTTCAACGGCGCCGCCGGGCAAGCGCGTCGCCCACGCCCATGACGGCGACGCACAGCGCCATCAGCAGCAGCGACAACGCCGCCGCCACGCCGAAATCCGACCCGCCGTCGCCGATCTGGGCATAGAGCATCAACGGCAGGATATTCAGCTGCGTGCCCGCCAGGGCCAGCGCCGTGCCATAGGTCCCCATGGCAATCGCCGCGACCAGGCAGGCATTGGCCAGCACCGACGGGGCCACCTGCGCCAGCACCGTGTCGCGGAAGGCGCGCCAGCGCGTCGCGCCCAGGGTACGCGCCGCCAGCATGGGCCGCAGATCCAGGTTGGCGAAAACCGGGTATAGCGACAAGGCCACGCGCGGCACCAGGTAATAGACATAGGCGAATCCCAGACCGGTCGCGCTGTAGATCCAGGCGCCGACACGGGCGGGGTCGGCGCCCGCGCCGGCCAGCAACTGCGTGACGAAGCCCGCCCGACCATAGCCAAGAATGAAACCGTAGGCGATGACCAGACCCGAAAACGCCAGCGGCATGCCCAGCAGCGTGATCATCCAGCGCCTGCGGCGCTCGGGCTGGCGCGCCAGTTCCACGGCCACCGCCGTCCCCACCAGCGCCGACACGCCCCCCGCGGTGAGACCCAGGGCGAGCGTATTGCGCAAGGCGCCAGGCAACAGCGGATTGGCGTACAGCCGCGCCCAGGCGCCGCCGCCTTCGGCGAGCGCCTCCAGCGCCAGCGCGGCCAAGGGCAGCACGAAGAACAGGCCCATGAAGGCCCAGGCGGGCCAGGCGCCGAAACGACCGATCATGGCGCGCCTACCTGGCCTGGATGGCCTGGGCCCACAACTGGTCCAACTCGGCCTTGCGGGCCGCGGCCTTGACCACGTCCAAGGGGCGGATCTGCGGCGCGGCGGGCATGCGCGCGGCGGCCTCGGCCGGCAGGGAGACATCGCGCCGCGACGGCCGCACGAAGCCTTGCGCGAACAGGCGCTGGCCGACATCGCTCATGATGAAGTTGAGCCACAGCCTGCCCGCGTTCGGATTGGGGCCGTCCTTGACCAGGCTGATCGCATAGGGCGCCGCCACGCTGGCTTCACTGGGGATCACGATTTCGCAGGCGTCTCCCATCCCGTCCGCGTGCCGGGCTTTCAGGCCATCGTTTTCGTAGCCGATCCAGACCGGGATCTCGCCCTTCAGGAACTTGGCGTAAGGCGTGGTGCCCTCCACCCGCTGCACATTGCCCGCTGCATGCAGGCGGCCGAGGTAGTCGGTGCCCGCCTTGACATTGTCCTCGTCGCCGCCGTTGCCGTAGGCCGCCGCGAAAGTCAGCACCTGGCCCACGCCGGTGCTGCGCGGATCGAGATAGGTCACCGCGTTCCGGTATTCGGGCTTGAGCAGGTCGGCCCACCCCTCGGGAGCACGGGCGACGAGCTTGCGGTTGACCAGGAAAGCGATGTTCAGCGTGTGCACCGTGAACCAGCGGCCTTCGGCCTCGCGGAACACCTCGGGCAGCTGCTCGAAGCCCACGGGGCGGAAAGGCGCCACCAGGTCCTTGCGCGCCGCGTCGACCGCCGAGGCCGCGAAGTAATAGGCGGTGTCGGCCTGCGGGCGTCGCCGCATCTTTTCAAGCGCCACCACCGTGGCGGCGGACCCCAGGTCGTTGTAGGTCAGCTCGATGTCCGGATAGCGTTGCTTGAATTCGCGGAACAGCGCCTTCCAGTTGGCCCATTCCGGTCCGGTATCGAAAGAGACGCACATCCCTTCCTTGCGCGCCGCTTCGTACAGCGCCTTCTCGCCGGCATATAGCTCGGGACCGCCCACGGCGGCCGCGCGCCGCGCCAGCGCCGCCAGCGGCAAGGCGCCGGCGGCCTGGATGAATCGTCTGCGTTGCATCGTGAAGCTCCTTGAGCGGCAAGTGAAATGGGATCAATCGTCCAGCAGGCAAATACGCGCGGGATCGATGGCGATGGCGCCGGCGACCGGCAGGCTGCCTTGCGCGAGAAAGGGCGCGGACGCCCCGGGCACCTCGAAGTCGTAGCGCGTGACGGCGCCCAGATAACGCACGGCGCCGACCCTGCCCTCCAGACGATTGGGCGCGCCAGGCGGCGGATCGGCCTCGACATGCTCGGGACGCACCAGCACATGCACCGCCCGGCCCGGCGCGCGCGCGCCCGTCGCCGTGGCCAGTCGGGCAAAGCCCACGTCGACGCGATCCGGCGCGGCGACCCGGCCGGGCAGCAACGTGGACAGCCCCACGAACTCGGCCACGGCCCGGCATGCCGGCCGCTCATACAACACGTGCGGCGCGGCGATCTGCAGCAGACGACCGTCCTTGAGCACCGCCACCCGGTCGGCCATGGCCAGCGCCTCTTCCTGGTCGTGGGTGACCAGCAGCGTGGTGGCGCCGAAACGCCGCTGCAAGGCGCGAATCTGGTCGCGCAGATAGGCGCGCACATTGGCGTCCAGGGCCGAGAGCGGCTCGTCCAGCAACAAGGCGCGGGGATCGATGGCCAGCGCGCGCGCCAGCGCGACACGCTGCTGCTGGCCCCCGGACAGCTGGGTGACGGCGCGTGCGGCATGCTCGGCCAGGCCGACCAGCTCCAGCAGCTCGCGGGCGCGGCGCTGGCGCTGCGCGGCATCGACCTTGCGCAGCGCCATGCCGTAGGCCACGTTGTCCGCCACCGACAGATGCGGAAACAAGGCATAGCTCTGGAACACCATGCCGATGCCGCGCCGGTGCACCGGCGTGCCCGCCAGATCCTGTCCATTCAGCAGGATGCTGCCCGCATGCCCGGTCTCCAGGCCGGCCACCAGCTTGAGCAGGGTGGATTTTCCCGAGCCGCTGGGGCCGATCACGGCCAGCAGCTCACCCGTGTCGACCTGCATCGAAATGCCATGCACGCCCTGCCGGGCGCCTGGATAAAGATAATCGACGGAGTCAAAGACCAAGCTCATTGGGATCCGCGCAAAAGAAAGGACGACAGCAAGGCGGCGACGCTGGCGAGGATAAGCAGCACCACGGTGGCGGCGCAGGCGAATCCCGTGGCGCCATAGAACGCCTGCAACAGCAGCACCGGATAGGTGCGATTGTGAAAACCCGCCAACAGGTTGGAGAGATTGAATTCACCGATGGACAGGGCCGCGACCATGACCAGGCCGGACAGCAAGCTTTGGCGCAGGCTCGGCAGGACGATGCCGGTGAAGCGCTGGTACTCGGTGGCTCCCAGCGTGGCGGCCGCCTGCTCCAGACGATCGAGGCCCAGATGACGCAGGTCGGTCAGCAGCGCGTTGGTGAGATAAGGCAGGGTCGCGATGGCATGGGCCGCGATCAGCAGCGGCGTGCTGCCCAGCCAGGGCATGGCGTCGGTGTTGAATACGATCAGGTAGCCGAAGCCCAACGTGATCGGCGGCACCGCCACTGGCATGGCGGCGACGACGCGGCCGGCGAACGCGCGGCCGGCGCGCTCGCCACGATGCAATGCGTAGGCCAGGGGCGTGGCCAGCACGGCATTGATCGCGCACGCGGCCAACGCGACCATCAGGCTGGTGGAGAAGGCGCGCCGGAACGCGGCATCGTGCCACAGCTCGGCATACCACTGGCCGGTCGCGCCATTCGGCAGCAGCGTGTTGGTCCAGTTCTGGCCAAAGCTGCCTATCACCAAAAGCACGATCGGCAGCAACAGATACGCGCCATACGCCAGGGAAACGCCACGGACCACAGCGACCTCCGCATCCAAGAAAACCTGCCGTAATACTTTCCAATATGGACCATATGCAGCCATGCCACGCGGTGCATTCTAGGTAAAAAAATAGCCTTTTCACATGTGATTTTTATGAATACATTTGAATTTTTGGAAAGTATCTCGATCAACCTGTTCAAGAGTGCATACCCGTGAAACATCAATGCCCTTCCCTGAAGGAATTGCTGGCCTTCGACGCGGTGGCGCGGCAAGGCAGCCTGACCCAGGCCGCCAACGTGCTGTGCCTGTCCGTCAGCGCCGTGAGCAAGCAGATCGCGGCGCTGGAGTCCTTTCTCGGCGTGGCCCTGCTGTGCAAGGACGGGCGCGGCATTCAACTCACCACGCAAGGCCGGGTCTACTGGCAGAAGATCGCCGGCAGCCTGCGCGCCATAGAAACGGCCACCTACGAAACCCGCGCCAGCCACGGCGACGCCGGCATGATCACGCTGGCCAGCGTGCCCACCTTCCTCACTCGCTGGCTGATTCCGCGCCTGCCCGAGTTCCGGCGCCGGCATCCCCAGGTGACGCTGAGCTTCAGCCGTCATCTGGCCCCCGCCGAGGATATGCCCGCCCGAGTGGACGCAGCCATCCGGTATGGATCGGGCAACTGGCAAGGCGTGGTGACCGAATACATCGCGGGACGCGAGTTCGTGCTCATCGCGTCGGACGGTCTGGCCGGCGGCCGCAAGGGGCTGCGCCGGCCCGAGGCGCTGCCCGATCGCACCCTGCTGCATCACGAGGAAGCCGCCAACGCCTGGCCGCAATGGGCCGCGCGGCATGGCGTGGCGCAGGCGCGCGTGGCGGCCGGTCCGCGCTTCGCGCAGTATTCGGCGATCATCCAGGCCGCGCGCAGCGGGCTGGGCATCGGCCTGGTGCCGCGCATCCTGGTGGAGGACGAACTGGCTGGCGGTGACCTGTACAGCCCCTGCGGCGCGTCGGTAGTGGTGGACCAGGGACACTATCTGTGCGTGCGGCCCGACCGGCTGGACCTGCCCGCGTTCGGCGTCTTTCGGGAATGGCTGCTGGAACAGGGCGCGCTGTCGCGGGAAGCCACGGGATCGTCGGCGCGAGCCTGATCACCACGCCCGGCGGAGCGGTCCCGGTCCTGCCGGGAAACAGGCTGGCGATTGACCGGCAGATCCGGTACTTTGCTTAAATAATAATGATTTGCAATAATCGTCAGCTTCTCGCCATCCCCACCGCTGGCCTCACGCCCCTCCCCCACCATGCGCCGGACCCGTCCCACCGAACACGGTTGGCTCGCCTACTATCGCGAGCTGCTGGGAACATGGCGGCGCAAGGCGCAAGGCCCGGGCGATGTCGAGGACTCGGCGCACGACGCCATCGCCAACATGCTGGAGGGCGACGTGTCCGCCATCCGCAATCCCCGCGCCTACCTGCACCGCAGCGTCCATCACGGGCTGATCAGCCGTCACCACCGGCAGCAGCGCGAAGCCGCCGTGCCGCTGCACGACCTGGCCGAGGACGAGCATCCCGCCCACGAGGATCCCGAGGCCAACGTGCGCACCGCCCAGCTGTCGCGCGCGCTGATGGAAGCGTTGGCCGAGCTGCCGCAGCCCTGCGCGGCCGTGTTCGCCTGGCACCGCCTGGAAGGCCGCACGGTCGCGGAAATCGCAGCCCAGCTCGGCCTGTCGAACAGCAGTGTGGAAAAATACCTGACGCGCACCATGCGGCACCTGCATGCACGGCTGCGCCCGTTCTCCCAATGACATGAAGGACCAAGCCGACCCGCCGTCCCGCTCGCGCGGAACAGCCGCGAATTCGCCCATGCTCCCGGATACGCACCATGGACCCCTCTGACGCCCGTCGCCCGCCGGCCGATCCGCTGGACGCGGCGGCCTACTGGTTCGCCCGCGACAGCGGCGGGCTGATGTCGGCCGCCGAGCGGAGCGAGTTCGACGCCTGGCGCCGCGCCGATCCCGCGCATGAACGCGCCTACCGCGAAATGCTGGACACCTGGGCGCTGACGCGGGCCGTGCCCGACCACAAGCTGCGCCCGCTGCTGCGGCCGGCGGCGCCTGAGCGCCGTTTCTCGCCGGGCCGCCGCAGGCTGGCCTGGGGCGTGGGCGCGACCGCCTGCGCGGCCGCCGCCGTGGGCCTGGCCTCGCCCGGCTGGTGGCTCGCGTCGACGCTGCCCGCGCAGCGCTACGCCACGGCGCGGGGCGAGCGGCGCCGCGTCGATCTGGAGGACGGCTCCGTCCTCACCTTGAATACCGGCACGCAGACCGAGGTGCGCTACACGCGCTCCGAACGTCGGGTCACGTTGCACCCAGGCGGCGAGATCATGCTGGACGTATCGCCCGACGCGTCCCATCCCTTCATCGTCGACACGGAGATCGGCCGCGTGCGCGTGACGGGCACGCGTTTCAACGTCCGCCACGACGGCGGCCAGATGGCGGTCGCGGTGGAATCCGGCTCGGTCGAGGTCATCGCCGGCCCGTGGTGGAACGGACAGCGCGTCAAGCTGCCGGCCGGCTACGGCGTGCGCATGGCCGGCGGCGGCGAGACGGTGCGCATCCAGCCGGTGGACGTGGCCACGCTGACCGCCTGGCGCCAGGGCAAGACGGTGTTCAACGACACGCCGCTGGCCGAGGTGGTCCGGGAAGTCAACCGCTACCGCGCGCAGCCCATCCAGGTCGCGCCCGCGCTTGCCCGCGTGCGCATCTCCGGCGTGTTCGACGTGGACGACACCGGCGCCTTCCTCAAGGCCCTGCCGGCCCTGGTGCCGCTGAGGGTCCAGCCCCGCGCCGACGGCGGCGCCGACCTGCTGGCGCGCTGAGCGGCCGCGCCGCGCCGCCTGGCGCCGGCATCGTGGACGGAGGAACGACGGGCGTCTGTCATCCATACGGGCAGACGGGCAGGCAGGCAGCCAGGCAGGCAGGCAGCCAGGCAGGCAGGCAGGCAGGCAGGCAGGCAGGCAAAGATACATCCTGTTTCTAATTTGGCATGAGAATTATTCCGGGTTTTTCGGTCCACCCGCTCATACCTAATAACGGCGGCAGTCGCCGCCGCAAGCCCCCGCCCTGACGGCCAGCCGGCCCGCATGGCCCCAGAACGAATACACATCGTGACCAGACCCGACGCCCGCCTTTCCGCCCGCGCCCCGCGCCGTGGCGCTCCCCTTCCCGCCGCGCTCAACGCGCTCGCCTTGTCCATGGCGCTGGCATTCGCCGCCGCGCCGCACGCCGTCCTGGCGCAGAGCGCCGCGCCCGTCAAGATCAGCATCGCCGCCCAGCCGCTGGACAAGGCGCTGCTGCAATTCGGCCAGCAGACCCGGCTGCAGGTCTATTTCCTGCCCGAAGCGGTGCGCGACCTGAAGGCGCCCGCCGTCTCGGGCTCGCTGACCGCGCAGCAGGCGCTGGACCGCCTGCTGGCCGGTTCCGGCCTGGCGGCCCGCATCGAAGGCAACACCGCCGTCATCGCGCCCGCGCCCGCCGAAACCGCGACGCTGTCCGCCGTGCCGGTGTACGGCGACGGCCGCGGCGAAGCCGTCGAGGGCCTGGTCGCGCGCCGCAGCCGCACCGGCACCAAGACCGACACGCCGCTCAACGAGATTCCTCAGACCATCAACGTGGTCACCGCGCAGCAGCTGGAGATGACCGGCGCGACCGACATCAACCAGGCGCTGCGCTACATCCCGGGCTTCTCCAGCTATGGCTCGGAAAACCGCTCGGATTGGTATTCGGTGCTGCGCGGTTTCACCCCCACGGCCTATGTGGACGGGCTGCAGGTGCCCAAGACCCTGAACCTGGCCAGCTGGCGCGTCGAGCCCTACACCATCGACAGCATCACGGTGCTGCGCGGGCCGACCTCGGTGCTGTACGGCCAGGGCGATCCCGGCGCCATCGTCGACGTGCAAAGCAAGCTGGCCAACGGCGACCGCATCCGCGAGATCGAGGTCCAGGTCGGCAACTACGCGCGCAAGCAGCTGGCGTTCGACATCGGCGACACCGCCAACAGCGACGGCACGCTGTCCTACCGCCTGATCGGCGTGGGCCGCGACGGCAATTCACAGACCGGCCCCAACAAGGACGGCCGCATCGCCTTCACCCCGTCGCTGCGATGGCAGCCCAGCGCGGCGACGTCGCTGACGCTGTCGGCCACCTACCTGGACGACCGCAGCGACATCGCCAGCAACTTCCTGCCGGCCCAGGGCATGGTGCTGCACAATCCCAACGGCCGCATCTCGCGCGATGTGTACACCGGCGAGCCGGACTTCAACTACTACCGCAAGAAGCAGTGGTCGCTGGGCTATGCCTTCGAGCACAAGCCCGACTCGACCTGGACGCTGCGCCAGAACGTGCGCCTGATGCACTCGCAGCTGAACAACCGCTCGGTCTGGGGCGGCGGGCTGGACGCCAGCGATCGCACCATGGCCTCGATCAGCCGCTATGCCGGCATCTTCCAGTTCAACTACAGCCGCTTCGACATCGACAATCAGGCCGAGGCCAAATTCCGCACAGGCGGGCTGCAGCATACGCTGCTGGCCGGCCTGGAATACAACCGCCAGTCCACCACCGACAGCGAAATGCTGGCGCAGGCGCCGTCTCTGAACCTGTACAACCCCGCCTACAGCGGAATCGACCATTCGCTGTTCTATGGTCCCAACGCGTTCCCCCGCACCGACACCTACACCACCATGAACATGGTCGGCCTGTACCTGCAGGACCAGATCAAGTTCGAGCGCTGGGTGCTCACACTGGGCGGCCGCAAGGATTGGGCCCGCACCAGGCAGACCGACCGCGAGGCCGATACCCGCTCGTCGCAGCTGGACCAGGCCTTCAGCGGCCGCGTCGGCCTGACCTATCTGGGCGACTACGGCCTGTCGCCCTACATCAGCTACTCGACCTCGTTCAATCCGGTGGGCAACACGCGCCTGGCCAGCGGCGACTGGGCCGCGCCCACCAAGGGCAAGCAGATCGAGGCCGGTCTGCGCTGGCAGCCCGACGGCGAGAACCTGACGCTGAACGCGGCGGTCTACCAGATCAAGCAGACCAACGTGTTGACGCCCAATCTGGACGACCCCACCGGCAGCACCTCGGTGCAGGCCGGCGAGGTGCGTTCGCAGGGTGTCGAGCTGAGCGCCGTGGGCAAGCTGACGCCCGAGCTGTCCATCGTCGGCGCCTATGTATTCCAGAACGTCAAGAACACCAAGGCCAACGACGAGACCCAGGGCAAGTGGCCGGTGGACATTCCGCGTCCGCGCCAGATGGCCTCGCTATGGGCCGACTGGACCTGGCGCACGGGCGCACTGGAAGGCTTCGGCCTGGGCGCGGGCGTGCGCTACCAGAGCTCGGCGGCGGGCGCGTCGGACAACTCGCTGAAGGTGCCCAGCTACACCGTCTATGACGCCGGCCTGCACTACGAGATGCCGAACTGGCGCTTCGCGCTGAACGCCAGCAACCTGTTCGACCGCAAGTACGTGAGCGGCTGCCAGTCCTATTCCGTCTGCATGTACGGCAACGGACGCACTGTCATGGCCACGGCCAAGTACTACTGGTAAGCCGCCGGCGCGGGCGGTTCAGCCCGCCCGCGCCGCATCCTCCAGGATCAGCTCGGCGCCGCGCTCGGCCACCATCATCACGGCGGCCTGGGTGTTGCCGGACACCATCCTCGGCATGACCGAGGCGTCCACCACCCGCAGGCCGTCCAGCCCGTTCACGCGCAGCCGGGAGTCCGTCACGGCATCCGGGTCCGCGCCCATGCGGCAGGTGCCGATCGGGTGATAGATGGTCTGGCCGTTCTGGCGCGCGAAGTCCAGCCATTCGTCGTCGCTCTGCACGTCCTTGCCCGGACTCAGCTCGGCCGCCACGAAGGGCTGCAGGGCCGGCCGCGAGACGATGCGGCGCGCCGCCCGCATGCCGCCGACCAGGCTGTCGCGGTCGATCCGCGCCGCCAGGAAGTTGGGGCGGATGGCGGGCGCGGCCAGCGGATCGGCCGACACCGCATGAATCGAGCCCGTCGATTCGGGGCGCAGCTGCGCCACGCCGATGGTCATGCCGGGAAAGCGGTCCAGGATGCGCTCGGCCGCGTTGGCATAGCTGGCGTGCACGAAGAAGAATTGCACGTCGGGCTGCGCGAGCTGCGGCGCGCTCTTGACGAAACCGTGCGCCAGCCCCGTGCCCAGCGTCAGGATGCCCTGGCGCGACAGCGCGTAGCGCGCCACCTGCCGCGCCAGCCGCCAGCCGCGCGACATCTCGTTCAGCGTCACCGTGTTCTTCACGCGCCAGTTCATGCGCGTCGCGTAGTGGTCGATGTAGTTCTCGCCCACCTGCGGCAGCGCGTGCGCCAGCGGGATGCCGAGCCGGGCCAGCAACGCGGGATCGCCCACGCCCGACAGCTCCAGCAGCTGCGGCGATTGCACCGCGCCCAGGCACAGCAGCGTTTCGCGGCGCGCGCGCACCATGTGCTCGCCGTCCCTGCCGCGATAGGCCAGGCCGACGCAGCGCCTGCCCTCGAACAGCAGCCGCGTGATGCGCGCGCCGCACTCGACCGTCAGGTTGGGCCGGCCCGAGGCCGGTTTCAGGTAGCCGTCCACCACGCTCCAGCGTCGCCCCCGGTGCTGCAGCACCTGGTAGTAGCCCACGCCTTCCTGGCTGCCGGCGTTGTAATCGGGATTGAGCGGCTGGCCGTCCTGCTGCGCGGCCTTCAGGAAGGCCTCGGCCACCGGATAGCGTTCCGAGACTTCATGCAGGCGCATGGGGCCGTCGTGGCCGCGCCCCGCGCCGCCTTTCTCATAGCATTCGATCTTGCGGAACAGGCGCTCGGCCTGGGCCCAGTTCCAGCCCGCCGCGCCGGCCGCCTCCCAGCCGTCGTAGTCCGCCGGCTGGCCGCGCACATAGATCATGCCGTTGATCAGCGTGGAGCCGCCCACGCCCTTGCCGCGCGGCACGGCGATGCGGCGGCCGTGCACGTTGTCCTCGGGCTCGGTGGAGAAGCGCCAGTTGTAGTCGGGATCGACCAGCAGCTTGGAAAATCCCGCGGGAATGCCGATCCAGGGACTGCGGGCCTCGTGGCCGGCCTCCAGCATCAGCACGCGGTACTTGCCGTCGGCGCTCAGGCGGTTGGCCAGGATGCAGCCGGCGGTGCCGCCGCCGGCGATGATGAAATCGTAATCGCTCATCGGCTCAGGCCCGCACGCCCATCATCTCGGCCATCAGCGCGATCTGGCAGGCCAGCATGGGCGCGCCATGGTGGACGCGGCAGCCGCGCGCCGCCGCCGCTTGCAGCAGCGCCGTGTCGCGCGGCTGCATGATGACCTCGCACACCAGTTGGTCCGGCGTCAGGCGGCCGGCGTCCAGCGGCAGCGGATCCGTGTCGCGCATGCCCAGCGAGGTGCCGTTGACGACCAGATCGTGGCCGGACGGATCCGCCCTGCCGATGTCGATGCGCGCATCGGGAAGCAGCGACAGGATGCGCGCCTTCAGGTCCTCGGCCTTGGCCGTCGTGCGGTTGGCGATGGTCAGCCGCGCCACGCCGGCCTGCGCCAGCGCGAAGCCGATGGCGTTGGCCGCGCCGCCGGCGCCGGCCAGGTAGGCGCTCTTGCCCTTCGGGTCCACGCCGGCCTCGATCAGGCCGCCGACGAAGCCCTCGCCGTCCAGCATGTGCGCCGTCAGCCTGCCGTCGGCGTCGCGTCGCACCACATTGGCCGCGCCGATCTTGCGCGCCACCGGCGTGGCCTCGTCGACCAGGTCCAGGATGGCTGTCTTGTGCGGCATGGTGACGATGAAGCCGCCCAGGTTCTGCAACTGCCGCAGCCCCTGCACCACCTGCGCCAGCTCCGCCGGGCGCGCGTGGAACGGCACGCACACGCCGTCGAAGCCCAGGCGCGCGAAGTGCTCGTTCATGCGCTGCGGCGTCTTCACGTGGTGGATGGGGTCGGCCAGGATGCCGAACAGCCGGGTATGGCCGCTGATTTCCTTCATGGTGTGCTCCGAGGCTATTTCTGTTCCAGCAGCTCGCGCGCCACGGCGGCGATGCCGTCGGCGTCCAGCCGGTAATGGGCGTACAGCGCGGTGGGCGGCGCGATCAGGCTGTATTCGTCATGAATGCCGTGGCGGCGCAGGCGCACGCCCAGGCCGCCGTCGGCCAGCACCTCGGCCACGGCCGAGCCCAGCCCGCCCATCACATTGTGCTCTTCCACCGTCAGCATCCGGCCGGCGGCGCGGGCCGCGGCCAGCACCGCGTCGCGGTCCAGCGGCTTGATGGTGGGCATGTCGATCACGCCGACCGACAGGCCGGCCTCGCGCAACCGTTCGGCGGCCTGCAGCGCCGCGTGCACGGCGATGCCGCAGGCGATGATGTTCAGGTCGCCGCCCAGCGCGTGCGTGATGGCGCGGCCGAACCGGAACGGCGCGCCATCGGCGTAGACCTGTGGATCGCGGCCTCGGCCAATGCGGAAGTAGATGGGCTCGGGCCAATCGACGCTGGCCTTGATGGCCGAGGCCAGTTGCGGGCCGTCGGCCGGCGACACCACGGTCAGCCCGGCGATGGCGCGCGTGGTGGAGATGTCTTCGGTGGCATGGTGCGAGGTGCCGTAGAAGCCCAGGCTGATGCCGGTGTGATGACCGATCAGGCGCACCGGCAGCCGGGTATAGGCCACGTCCATGCGGATCTGCTCGCAACACAGCAGGCCCAGGAAGGACGCGAAGGTGGCGACGAAGGGCATCAGCCCCGTGGTGGCCATGCCGGCGGCGGCCGAGACCATGTTCTGTTCCGAGATGCCGAACTGCACATAGCGTTCGGGAAAGGCGGACGCGTAGCGGTTCAGGCCGTTCGAGTATTGCAGGTCGGCCGAGCCGGCCACGACGGGATGGCCGGCGCGCGTCAGATCGATGAGCGCGTCGGACAGATAGGACAGGCCGGGCGTGACCGCATTGAGCGCGCGGTACTGCCAGGATTCGGGGGAGCGCGGCGCGGATGGCGATCCGGAGTGCGGCCGGGTGTGCTGCTGGGATTGCGGCATGGCGGTTCAGATCTCGCGGGACAGGATTTCGGCGACGGCGGCATCGGCGTCGGACGGGGCCAGGTAGCCCAGGTGCCAGCCGGGTTCGGTTTCCATATAGGACACGCCCTTGCCCTTGACGGTGCGGGCGATCACGCAGGCCGGCCGTTCGCGCGTGCCGTCCGCGCGCAGCCGGCGCAGCAGCGCGGTCAGCGCGGACAGGTCGTGGCCGTCGACCTCGTGCACGTCCCAGCCGAAGGCGCGCCACTTGTCGGCCAGCGATTCCACGCCGATCACGTCGTCGACCCGGCCGTCGAGCTGATAGCCGTTGCGATCGACGATGGCGATCAGGTTGGACAGCCGGTGATGCGCGGCGAACAGCGCCGCTTCCCAGACCTGCCCTTCCTGCATCTCGCCGTCGCCCAGCATGACGAAGACGCGGAAATCGCGCTGGCCCAGGCGCGCGCCGACCGCCATGCCGGCGCCGTTGGACAGCGCGTGGCCGATGGAGCCGGAGCTGAAGTCCACGCCGGGCACCTTGCTCATGTCGGGATGGTCGCCCAGCGGGCTGCCCAGGCGGGTGTAGTCATCCAGCCATGCGCGCGGAAAGAAATCCTGGTCGGCCAGCACCGGGAACAGGCCGACGGCGACATGCCCCTTGCCCATGAGGAAGCGGTCGCGGTCCGGCCAGGCGGGCTCGCCCGGCCGCAGCCGCATCACGCCGTAGTACAGCGCGGCGAAGATCTCGGCGCAGGAAAAGACGGAGCTGTAGTGGCCGACCTTGGCGATCTCGATCAGGCGGATGGTTTCGAGCCGGATGTGGCGGGCCTTGTCCCGCAGCGTCCGAAGCTCGTCCTGGGTGGGCATTTCCAGGTCCGTGGGCATGGCGTCTCCTGCCGTTTTTAGATATATCATATATAATATACCCATCGCGCTCGAATTGGCTATGCCGGGCTAGAATTCGTTCCGGATTCACCCGTTCCTTCCCATACGCACGCCGCAACCGCCATGCCCAGCCTTAAACCGGTCAAGAAAGAGAACCTGTCCGTCAGGGTCTACAACGAAATCCGCAATGCCCTGATCAACGGGCAGTACGAGCCTGGCGAACGCCTGATCATCGGCGAGCTGGCCCAGGAAATGGGCGTGTCCATCACGCCCGTGCGCGAGGCCATCTTCCGGCTCATCAGCGAGCAGGGCCTGGAGATGCAGGCCGCCACCGCGGTCTACGTGCCCTATGTGAACTCCGAGAAGCTGCGCGAGATCCAGCAGATCCGCTTCCACCTTGAAGGCATGGGCGCGGCGGAGGCCGCCAAGCACATCACCCGCAAACAGCTCGACAACCTGATCGCGCTGCAACAGGAATTCCTGTCCTACACGGCCAGCGATCCCAAGCGGGCCAGCTACCTGAACCGCAAGTTCCATTTCGGCATCCTCGAGGCCAGCAACAAGCCCATCCTGCGCAATACGGTGGAATCGTTCTGGGTCATCACCGGCCCCATCCTGAAGGTCTTCCACGTCAAGACGGCCGGCATCGACTACACGCAGGATGAGCACCGCCACGGGGCCGTGCTGGCCGCGCTGGAGGCGCGCGACTCCGAGGCCGCCGCCCGCGCCATCCAGGCCGACCTGGTCTGGGGCGGCAAGATCATGATCGACTGGCTGGTCGAGCGCGAGAAGGAAATGGACTACCGCCCGCCCGCCCCACGCAAATAGGAAACCGCATGCTGACGATCTTCGGCGCTCCCGGCCGCTACATACAGGGCCCCGACGCACTGGACACCCTGGGCCGGCAGGCCGCCCTCTTCGGCCGCCGCGCCGCGCTGGTGATCGACGGCCCCATGCATGCCATCCTGGGCGCGCGCGTCGAGGCGCTGTGCGCCGCCAGCCAGGTGCGGGCAATGCCGCTGATCGTCGAAGGCGACCTGACGCCCGAGACCATCGAAGCGCTGCGCGCGCAGGCCGGCAGGCTCGACGCCGACATGGTCGTCGCGGTGGGCGGCGGCAAGGCGCTGGACGCCGGCAAGGCGGTGGCGCGCTCGCTGCATTGCCACCTGATCACCGTGCCGACCGCGGCGTCGAACGACGCCCCCACCAGCAAGAACTACGTGCTGTACGACGCCGACCACAACCTGCTGGCGGTCGAGCACATGCTGTTCAACCCCACCATCGTGCTGGTGGACACCACCGTCATCGCCAGCGCGCCGGCCGCCTTCTTCCGCGCCGGGCTGGGCGACGCCGTGTCCAAGAAGTTCGAGGCCGAGCAGTGCCGCCGCCACGGCGGATCCAATATGTATGGCGGCAAGCCGCCCCTGGCCGCGCAATTGCTGGCCGAGGGCTGCCTGCGCATCCTGCTGGAAGACGGCGCCCAGGCGCTGGCAGCGGCCGGCACCGGCCGGCCCACGCCGGCCTTCGAGCGCGCGGTCGAGGCCATGATCCTGCTGAGCGGGCTGGGCTTTGAAAGCGGCGGCCTGTCCATCGCCCATGCGCTCACGCGCGGCCTGCCCCGCATCGCCGGCCTGGCCACCTCGGCCCACGGCTTGCAGGTGGCGCTGGGGCTGCTGGTGCAACTGGATCTGGAAGCGCGCGACGACGGCCTGCTGGCCGAGCTGACGCGCTGGTACGCGCAAGTGGGCCTGCCCGTCAGCCTGCGCGAGCTGGGCGCCACGGCGCCGACGGACGCGGAACTGGAAACCGCCGCCGCCCTGACCTTGAACGCGCGCCACGCGGCCAACTTCGACCGGACGCTGTCGGTGGCCGAACTGGCCGCCGCGCTGCGCCGGCGCGCCTGAGCCCGGCCGCCTGAGACGCGCGCCGCGCCCGGGCGCGATGGTCGCGAGCGCGCGCCACGCAGTCTTGCGCGCCGCGCATTCCTGCCTTTGGCTGTCGCGTGATCAACAAACCGGCGCCGCGATCTTCGGCGCCGGCGGGCCTCATCCCGTCAATAGAGTTTCTGCGTGAAGCCGTCCACCACGATGGCCTGGCCGCTGACGCTGCGCGCCGCCTCGCTGGCGTTGAACAGCACCATGTTGGCGATGTCGCGCGCCGTGACCATGCGGCCCATCGCGGCCTGGTTCTCGTAGAGCGCGGCGATCTCCTCCACCGGCTTGCCCAGCGTCTCGGCCTTCGCGGCGATGACGGCGCGGATGCGCGGCCCTTCCACCGCGCCCGGCAGGATCGCGTTGACGCGGATGCCATGCGGGCCCAGCTCGATGGCCAGCGATTTGGTGAAGCCGATCACCGCCCATTTCGACGCCGAATAGACCGAACGGCCGGCGAAGCCCAGGTGGCCGGCGGCCGAGGACAGGTTGATCATCACGCCGGCCTTGGACGCCTTGAGCAGCGGAATGGCCTGGCGCGCGCACAGGAACTGGCCGGTGATGTTGACGGCCAGCGTGCGGTCCCAGTCGGCCTTGGACAGGGTCTCGACAAAACCGGTGGGCCCCGCCACGCCGGCGTTGTTCACCAGCACATCCAGCCCGCCCAGCTCGCGCGCCACGGCCTGGAACAGCGCCGCCACGCTGTCCTCGTCCGACACATCGGCGCGCAGCGCGTGCACGCCAGGCAGCTCGGCGGGCAGCGCGGCCAGCCGGGACTCGTTCACGTCGCAGACGAACACCCGGGCGCCGGCGCGATGGAACACGCGGGCCATCTCCAGGCCCAGCCCGTCGGCGCCCGCGGTGATCAAGACCTTCTTTCCAGCGAAATCGACTTCTTCGAACATGCTAGCTGCCTCCTGGTTCTCACATGGCCTACGCCACTCGGTGATATACGATATATTTTTTCACTACGCGAAAAAGGATTCCGAAATCCAATGGGGACGGGCTTATCCTCAGGCTGAAACAGCCCCCAATCTTGCGCATCGTTGCGCCAGAATCGGCCGCAAAGGCTTTATTCATGCGGCTTGAGGGAAATCCCCGATTCGTCCTCCTGGCACCGCCACTAGAATCCATGGCGAGGTTTCACGACCCGATATCACATATATCATATATTCAAAAGACGGACGCAGCACCGGCCAGTCCGCATCCCATACCGACAAAGGAGCGCAGATGTACAAGTTCAAGAAACTCGTCCTGGCCTTGGGGCTGTGCGGCGCGGTGGCGACCGGAACCGCGGCGGCGGACATGAAGGTGGGGGCCCTCTTCCCATTCAGCGGCGCGCTGGCGCTGCTGGGGCAGGAGAGCTATCGCGGCCTGGAGCTGGCCGTCAACGAGATCAACGCCGCGGGCGGCATCAACGGCGAGAAGATCCAGATCGTCAAGGCCGACGCGGTCGACCCGACCCAGGCCGTGTCCGAAACCAAGCGCCTGATCTCATCCAACGTGATCGGCGTGTTCGGCAGCTACGCGTCCGGCATTTCCTACGCCGCCTCGCCGGTCACGGAGCTGGCGGGCGTGCCCTACTTCGAGCTGGGCGCCACCGCCCACAAGATCACCACGCGCGGCTACAAGTACCTGTTCCGCAGCAATCCCAACACGGCGCTGTACGGCGTGTCGGTGGTCAACGCCCTGCACGAGACCATCGCGCCGGGCATGGGGCTGAATCCCAAGGACATCAAGATCGGCATCATCCACGAGGACGGCCCCTACGGCACCGACGTGGCCGCCACCGAGAAGAAGCGCGCGCAGGAGCTGGGCTACACGGTGGCCGAAGTGCTGCCCTATTCCGCCAAGACGGTGGACCTGTCCTCGCTCATCCTGCGTCTGAAGGGCGCCAAGGTGGACGTGGTGCTGCAAACGGCCTACCAGAACGACGCCATCCTGTTCTTCAGCCAGGCGCGCGCCGCGGGCTTCAAGCCCAAGGTCGTGATCGGCGCGGGCGGCGGCTATTCGCTGGCCGACACCGCCAAGGCGGTGGGCGCCGACATGAACGGCGTGTTCGACCTGGACTTCCCGCAGTCCTCGATCAATCCGGCCGGCGCGCCGGGGCTGGACAAGTTCCTGGAAGCCTACAAGTCCACCTACAAGAGCGATCCGCAGTCGGGCCACAGCCTGACCAACTACGTGGGCGCCAAGGCCTTCTTCGACGCCATCGCCAAGGCCAAGTCCACCGACAAGGACAAGATCCGCGCCTCGGTGCTGGCCTACAAGGTGCCGGCCGGCCAGACCGCAAACGGCTGGGCCTTCGACTTCGGCGAGGACGGCCAGAACAACGCATCGACCTTCTACGTGATGCAGTGGCAGGACGGCAAGCTGGTCACGATCGCGCCCAGCAACCTCGCCCTCGGCAAGCCGGTATTCAACAAGTAAACGCCGAGCCGGCATCCGGCGCCAGGACCGCCCGCGGGGGCTCCTCGCGCCGGCCGCCGGACACACGCGGCCCCGCCGTCGCCCGGCCGGGGCCGTGCATCGACTAGAGGTTGCATCATGGATATCTTCATACAACTGGTCATCAACGGCCTGTTGCTGGGCGGCGCGTACACCATCATCAGCCTGGGGCTGACGCTGATCTTCGGCGTGGTGCGCGTGGTCAACTTCGCGCACGGCGAGTTCCTGATGGTGGGCATGTACCTGGTCTACCTGATCGCCGCGCAGTTCGGCGTCCATCCCTACCTGGGCCTGGCGCCGGTCGCCGTCATCCTGTTCGCGCTGGGCGCGCTGACGCAGAAGGGCATCATCCAGCCGCTGCTCAACGCCGACCAGCACATCCAGATCTTCGCCACGGTGGGCGTGTCCACCATCCTGCTGAACCTGGCCCTGGTGCTGTTCGGCGCCAACGTGCTGCGCGCGCCGGTGCAGCTGGGCACCAGCGCCATCGACGTGGGCAGCTACTCGATGGTGAGCGGCCAGATCATCACCTTCGTGGTCGGCATCAGCCTGGCGGTGCTGCTGCACCTGTTCATGCACCGCACCTACCTGGGCCGGGCGCTGCGCGCCGTGGCCCAGCACCGCTACGCCGCCACGCTGATGGGCGTAAACGTGAACAACGTCTACGCCATCGCGTTCGGCCTGGGCACGGCCTTCGTCGGCATCGCCGCCGGCCTGCTGGCGCCGCAGTACCCGGTGTTCCCGACCGTGGGCACGTACTTCGTGCTGACGGCCTTCGTCATCGTGGTGCTGGGCGGGCTGGGCAGCCTGTACGGCGCCGTGGCCGGCTCGATGATCATCGGCATCGTCGACACGCTGGCCGGCTACTACGTCGCGCCCGACCTCAAGGAGGTCGTGTATTTCGGGATCTTCCTGCTGATCCTCGTCCTGCGTCCGACCGGCCTGTTCGGCGTCGGCACGGAATGAACGGAACGACAAGGAGAAAAAACATGTTCCCCGATCTACGCAGTCCCAAGGGCTATGTCGGCCTGATCCTGATGCTGGCCATGCTGGCCGCGCCGCTGGCGCTGGGCACGCCGTTCTGGACCAACCTGTTCGTGCTGCTGTTCGTGTTCTCGGCCCTGTCGGTGGCCTGGAACATCGTGGGCGGCTACGCCGGCCAGCTGTCGCTGGGCCACGCCGTGTTCTACGGCATCGGCGGGTACACCGCCACGCTGCTGACGCAGAACTTCGGCATCTCGCCCTGGTTCGGCATGCTCGCCGGCGCCGTGATCTCGGCGGCCGTGGCCGTCGTGATCAGCTATCCCACGCTGCGCCTGCGCGGCCCCTTCTTCGCGCTGGCGACCATCGCCATCCTGGAGGTGGTGCGCCTGCTGGTGATCCACGAGGAAAGCTGGACCGGCGGCTCCAGCGGCATCAGCCTGCCGCTGAACATCGGCTGGACCTGGATCGTGTTCCGCGAGAAGGCCAACTACGTGCTGATCGCCTTCGCGCTGTTCGCGCTGGTGACCTGGGTGTCCTGGTACATGCGCAAATCGCGCATCGGCCACTACCTGATCGCCATCCGCGAACGCGAGGACGCGGCGCTGGCCGTGGGCATCCACACCGTGCGCATGAAGATCATCGCCGCCGTGGTGTCGGCCATGCTGACCAGCATCGTCGGCGCCTTCCACATCACCTACCTGACCTTCGTCGACCCCAGCTCGGCCTTCTCGCTGGAGCTGTCGGTGCAGGTGGCCATGTTCGCGCTGATCGGCGGGCTGGGCACGGTGGCCGGCCCCATCGCCGGCACCTTCCTGGTGCTGCCCATCGCCGAACTGGCGCGCGGCTGGCTCAGCAGCGTGGGCAACGGCATGCACGGGCTGATCTACGGCCTGATCCTGGTGGCCGTGGTGCTGACCATCCCGCGCGGGCTGGCCGGCGCGTTCGGCCCGATGATCGAACGCTGGCTGGCGCGCCTGCCCTACCTGGGCGCGCCGCGCCGCCCCGCCACGCCGCCGCAGCAGGCGCGGCCGGCGGGACCGGCGGCCGCCGGCCAGCCGGTGCTCAAGGCCGACAGGCTGTTCAAGAGCTTCGGCGGCCTGCGCGCCACCAACGATGTATCGCTGACGCTGAACCAGAACGAGATCCTGGGCATGATCGGCCCCAACGGCGCGGGCAAGACCACGGTGTTCAACCTGCTGTCCGGCTTCCTGTCGCCGGACCAGGGTTCGGTGTCCATGCTGAACGCGCGCGGCGAGTGGGTCAGCTGCAAGACGCCGGATGCCTTCGCCCACCAGGGCCTGGGCCGCACCTTCCAGATCGCCAAGCCCTTCACCGGCCTGACGGTGCTGGAGAACATCATGCTGGGCGCGTTCATCCGCACGTCCAGCCGCGACGAGGCCGAGCAGATCGCGCTCCGGGTGGCCGAGCAGACCGACCTGACCCGGCACCTGGACACCGAGGCGCGCAACCTGACCGTGGGCGGCATGAAACGCCTGGAAGTGGCGCGCGCGCTGGCGATCCAGCCGCGCATCCTGCTGCTGGACGAGGTGATGGCGGGCCTGAATCCCACCGACATCGAGAAGTCCATCCAGATGATCCGCCGCATCCGCGACTCGGGCGTGTCGGTGCTGCTGATCGAGCACATGATGCAGGCCACCATGGCGCTGTCCGACCGCATCGTGGTGCTGAACGAAGGCGCGGTGCTGGTCAGCGGCGCGCCCAGGGACGTGGTCGAGAACCCCGCCGTCATCGAGGCCTATCTGGGCAAGGAGTATCAGGATGCTTAAGGTTTCGAAACTGTGCTCGGGCTATGGCAAGAGCCAGGTGCTCAACGGCCTGGATTTCGAGGTGCGCGCCGGCGAGATCGTCACGCTGATCGGCGCCAACGGCGCCGGCAAGACCACCACGCTCAAGACGCTGTGCGGCGTGGTCGCGGCCACCGGCGGCAAGGTCGAGTTCGAGGGCCGCGACCTGACCAACCGTCCGCCCTACGACATCGTCGACGCCGGCATCACCATGATTCCGGAGGGCCGCCAACTGTTCCCGCACTTCACCGTCAAGGACAATCTGCTGATGGGCTCGTACAAGCGCGCCGCGCGTCCCATCGTGCAGCGCAAGCTCGAAGAGGTGTTGCAGATCTTCCCGCGCGTGCGCGAGCGGCTGGCCCAGTACGCCGGCTCGCTGTCCGGCGGAGAGCAGCAGATGGTGGCGATCGCGCGCGGCATGATGGCCGACCCCAAGCTGCTGGTGTTCGACGAGCCCTCGCTGGGCCTGTCGCCACTGCTGGTGCAGCAGATGTTCGACATCATCCGCGACGTCACCGCGCACGGCGTGACCGTGCTGCTGGTGGAGCAGAACGTGTTCCGCACGCTGCGCCTGGCCGATCGTGGCTACGTGCTGGAGAACGGCGCCATCGTGCGCGCCGGCACCGGCGCCGAGCTGCTCGGCGACCCCCATGTCAAGAAGGCCTATCTGGGCCACTGAATATCACGCAAAAGGAAACACGCGCCATGTCATTGCGCTGCGCTTACATCGACCACGGCAAGGGCGGCCCGCCCGACATCCTGCGCCTGGCCGAAAGAGAAATGGAAGCCCCCGCCGGGCGGCAGGTGCTGATCGAAGTGGCCTATGCCGGCGTCAACCGTCCGGATGTGCTGCAGCGGTCCGGCTCCTATCCGCCGCCGCCCGGCGCGTCCCCTCACCTGGGACTGGAAGTGTCCGGCACGGTCATCGCCACCGGCCCGCAGGCCAGCCGCTGGCGGGTCGGCGACCAGGTCTGCGCGTTGACGCCCGGCGGCGGCTACGCGCAATACTGCCTGGCCGACGAACGCCATTGCCTGCCGGTGCCACGCGGCATGGACCTGCTGACCGCCGCCGCCATTCCCGAGAATTACTACACGGTCTGGACCAATGTGTTCGAGCGCGCGCGGCTGGCGGCGGGCGAGCGCTTCCTGGTGCACGGCGGCTCCAGCGGCATCGGCCTGACCGCCATCCAGCTCGCGCGCGCCTTCGGCGCCGAAGTCTGGACCACGGTGGGCAACGCCGAGAAGGCGGCGGCCTGCATCGAGGCCGGCGCGCGGCACGCGCTGATCTACCGCGACACCGACTACGAGGACGCCATCCGCCAGGCCACCGGCGGCCAGGGCGTGGATGTGATCCTGGACATGGTGGGCGGCGCCTACCTCAACAAGAACATCCGCCTGCTGGCGCTGAACGGCCGGCTGGTGCAGATCGCTTTCCTGGAAGGCAGCAAGGCCGAGATCGACGCGCTGCCCATCATGACCAAGCGCCTGACCGTCACCGGCTCGACGCTGCGGCCGCGCTCGGACGAGGACAAGGGCGAAATCGCCCGCGCGCTGGCCGAACGCGTGCTGCCGCTGATGGAGCAAGGTCAATGCCTGCCGCGCATCCACCAGGTCTTTCCGCTGGCCGAGGCCGCCGGCGCGCACGCGCTGATGGAAAGCAGCCGCCACATCGGCAAGATCATGCTGCAGGTGCGGCCATGAGCGCGGGCACGCATGCGGCCCCGGCATCCGCCACGTCCGGCGCAGCGCGCTTCGCCGGCCAGACCGCCATCGTCACCGGCGCCGTCGGCGGCATCGGCTCGGCCATCGTCGAGGGCCTGCTGGCCGAGGGCGCGCGGGTCGGCCTGATCGACTTCAACGGCCTGGCCGGCGATGCCTGGGCCGGCCAGCTGCGCGGCCAGGGCCGCGCGGTCTGCTTCGCCCTGGCCGATGTGTCGCGCTACGAGGAATGCGAAGCCGCCTACGCCCGCATCAGCGACGAACTCGGCCCGGCCACGATCCTCATCAACAACGTCGGCATCTCGCCCAAGACCGAGGGGCGCGCGCTCAAGGTCTGGGAAATGCCGCCCGCCGAGTGGGACCGCGTGGTGTCGGTGAACCTGAACAGCGCGTTCTACATGACGCGCCTGGCCACGCCGCACATGGTGGCGCAGCGCAAGGGTCGCGTCATCAACATGTCCTCGGTGGCGGGCAAGGCCTATTGCGATATCGTGGCGGCGCACTACGCCGCCACCAAGGCCGCGCTGATCGGCCTGACGCGGCACTGGGCCGCCGAGCTGGGCGAGTACGACGTGACCGTCAACGGCCTGGCGCCGGGACGCATCAGCACGCCGCTGCTCAAGAGCGTGCCGCAGGAGATCAACGACGCCGTGGCCGGCGTGACGGCGCTGCGGCGGCTGGGCACGCCCGAGGAAGTGGCCGACGCCTGCCTGTTCTTCGCCTCCGACCAGGCCCGCTTCGTGACGGGTCAGGTGCTGGACGTGGCGGGCGGCTGGTTGATGACCTGAAAGGTCGAGATCTGAAAAAGTTGGCTGCCTGAAAGTCGATGGCCTGAAGCGCGCGGACGCCGGTCGGAACACCGACCGCGCGTCCCTGCCCAGCATCAGGCCTCGCGACGCAGCACCTGCCCCGGCCGCTCGCCGGTGGTCTTGCCGTCCCGCCATACCGGCCGGCCATTGGTCCACACCGACACGATGCCCGCCGACGGCGCGATCGGCTGCGCGAAGGTGGCGCGATCGGCCACCTGCCCCGCGTCCAGCAGCACCAGATCGGCATGCGCGCCCTCGCGCAGCACGCCCCGGTCCGCCAGTCCGAAGCGCGCGGCGGTCAGGCCGGTCATCTTGTGGATGGCCTTTTCCAGCGGGAACAGGCCCAGGCCGCGCGCGTAGTGTCCCAGCACGCGCGGGAAGCTGCCCCACAGGCGCGGGTGCGGCGTCTCGTCATGAGGCAGTCCGTCGGAACCGACCATGGTTTCATCGAACTGCAGGATGCGCGCCACGTCGTCCTCGTGCATGCGGAAGTAGATGGCGCCGGCCGGCTGCAGGCGGCGCACGGCCTCCTCGACGGGACAGCCCAGCTCGCGCGCGACCTCGTCCAGGTCGCGGCCCGAGAACTGCGGATGGGCCTTGGACCAGGTGACGATGACGCGGGCGGCGCCATCGACCAGCGCCTGCTCCAGGATGGTGGACGAGGCGTTGTACGGATAGCAGTCCAGGCAGACCGGTTGCGTTTTCATCTGCTCGGCGATGCGCGCCAACGTCTGGACCGAGCGTCCATGATTGGCCTGCCCCACCACCTTGTGGTGCGAGATCACCACCGGCACGCCCAGCTCGCGGCCGATGTGAAAGGTCTCCTCCAGGCAGTCCATCACCATGTCGCCCTCGTCGCGCAGGTGCGTGGTGAAGATGCCGCCGTGCGCGCGCAGCGGCCGGCAGACCTCGATCACTTCCTGCGTGCTGGCGGCGCGCGACGGCGCGTAGGCCAGCCCGGTGGACACGCCGATGGCGCCGGCCTCCAGCGCCTCTTCCACCCGCGCGCGCATGACGGCGATCTCGGCCGGCGCAGCCTCGCGTTCCAGGTCAGGCACCGCGGCCACGCGCAGCGTGATGTGGCCCAGCAGCATGGCGCAGTTGGTCGCCGCCGGCTGCTCGCGCAGGGCCTGCAGATAATCGCCGTAGCGTTCGTAGCGGAACCAGCCGCCGTCGCCGTCCAGCAGGTCCAGCGGCGGCACCACGCGCGGAGGGCGCGGCGCCAGCGAGATGCCGCAGTTGCCGGCGATCACGGTGGTGACGCCCTGGCTGACCTTGGGCGCCATGGCGCCGTCGGACAGCATGGCGCGGTCGTCATGGGTATGGGCGTCGATGAAGCCCGGCGCCAGCACCAGGCCGCGCGCGTCGACCTCGGCGCGCCCGCGCGCGCCGGCCAGGTCGCCCACGCGGACGATGCGGCCGTCATCGACGGCCACGTCGCCCTCGAAACGCGGCGCGCCCGTGCCGTCGACGATCTCGGCGCCCCGGATCAACAGGTCATGGATGGCGGACATGCGGTTTCCTTGATAGTCATCATTCGAGGCAGTTCCTTGATCGTCGCCATTCGAGGCAGAGTCGCCCCGCTCGGGGCCGCGCGGATCCGGCTCCGCCGGTCCGCTGCGGCGCCCCCTGGGGGAAGCGCGCAGCGCTTCGGGGGGGACCTCACTTCCCGATATTCCAGAACAAAGTGACCGGCGCGTCCAGCACGCCCGACAGCTTCTTGCTGTAGGCCGCCGGAATCTGGAACTGCCCCAACGGCGCCACCACGCCCTCGTCGATGGCCAGCTTCTGGATCTGCGCGGCGATCTGCTTGCGCTCGGCGATGTCGGCGGCCTTGGCGTATTTCAGGCGCAGGGCCTCGATCTCGGGCACGTCCGGCCAGCCCGCCCAGGCCTTGCGGCCGTTGGCCGCCAGCGTGGTGTTGCCGAACGGATCGCCGCTGGTGGCCAGGATGCTGTAGGTGGAAAAGATGTTCCAGCCGCCGTCGGCCGGCGATTTCTGATTGCCCTGCTGCGACACCACGCTCTGCCAGTCCATGGCCTTCATCACCACCTTGAAGCCGGCCTTGCGCAGCGCCGCGCCCACCACCACCGGCTGCGGCGAGACCATGGCGATGTCGGACGGCTGCAGGATGACCACGGGCGTGCCGTCATAGCCGGCTTCCTTGAGCAGCGCCTGGGCGCGGTCGATGCGCGCCGGCACCACCCAGTCCTCGCCGTAGTTGTCGCCCATGGGATTGCCGCAGCCCATCACGGCCGCGCAGGTCCGGTAGTACTTGGGGTTGCCCACCAGCGCCTTGAGCACGTCCTCCTGGCTGACGGCGGCGATGGCCGCCTGTCGCAGCAGCTTGTTGTCGAAGGGCGGGTACAGATGGTTCATGCGGAAGTAGGTCCAGGCCCCCAGCTTGTCCAGCACGCGGACCTGCAGGTTGTCCTGGCCCTCGACCATGGGCAGCAGGTCGAACGGCACCTGCTGCATGAAATCGACCTCGCCGTTCTGCAGCGCGCTGACCGCCGTCATCTGGTCGGGCATGGCCACCCATTCGACCCGCTCCACCTTGACCACCTTGCCGCCCGCCGTCCAGCTGGGCGGCTCGGCGCGCGGCACGTAGTCCTTGTTCTTCTCGTACACCACCTTCAGGCCGGGCTTGAATTCCGAGGCCACGAACTTGAACGGACCCGAGCCGATGAATTCGGTGATGGGCTGGGCGCTGGGCGTGTCGGCGATGCGCTTGGGCATCATGAAGAGCGGACGCGAGCTGAGCTTGGCCAGGCCCTCCAGCAGCAGCGAGGTGGGCTGCTTGAGCACCACGCGAAACTGCTTCGCGTCGACCGCCTCGATGCGGTCGATCAGCGTCATCAGCACCTGCCCGGTGGCGTCGGCGTCGGCCCAGCGCTTGATCGAGGCGATGCAATCCTCCGACGTGACCGGCGCGCCGTCATGCCACTTCAGGCCGTCGCGCAGCGTGAAGACGTAGGTCTTCCTGTCCTCCGACTCGGTCCAGCTGGCCATCTGCGGCTGCACCTTGAAATGCTCGTCGGTGCCCAGCAGCGTGTCGTAGATCATGTAGCCGTGGTCGCGCGTCATGAACGCGGTGGTCATCACCGGGTCCAGCACCCGCAGCCCGGACTGCATCACGGCCGTGACCGTCTGCGCCTGACCTTGCGCGGCCGGCGCCAGCGCCGCCGCCAGGGCCAGCAACAGTGCACCGGCCCCTTGCCGCAAGCGTCGTGTTTGTTTCATGTCGTTCCCCTTGTGTCGTTGGTTGTGCTGCTCGCGGCTACCACTGGAAAAGCGTATCGGATATGGGCGACGGCCGTCCGGCGATGCGGTCGGCCAGCACGCCGGCGCTGCCCGCGGCCAGCGTGAAGCCCAGCGCGCCGTGGCCGGCGTTGATCCACAGCCCGCGCACGGGCGTGCGGCCGATCAGCGGCTTGCCATCGGGCCGCGCCGGCCGCAGGCCAGCCCATGCCTCGGGTTCGCCGGCCGGCGCCAGGCGCGGCAGATAGCGCCGCACCTGCTCCTTGAGTTGATGGATCCGGCCGCCGTCGATGCCCGCGTCACGATCGCCGATGTCGACCATGCCGGCCACGCGCAGCCGGTCGCCCAGGCGCGCGTAGACCACCTTGTTGTGCACGTCGCTCAGGCTGGTGCGCGGCGCGCTGCTGTCCGGTCCCAGCGCATAGGTCAGGCTGTAGCCCTTGAGCGGGTAGATCAGCGGCTGCAGGCCGGCCTGGCGGCACAGCGCCTGCGCGCCCACGCCATTGGCCACGACATAGGCGTCGGCCTGCATCTCGCCCGCGCTGGTTTCCAGCGCCTGGACCGCGCCGCCGCGCAGGCGCAGCCGCCGCACGCGCGTGCCCAGCCGCAGCCGCGCGCCCAGCCCGCGCGCCAGGGACGCGCACAGCGCCTGGCAATCGGCCGCGTCCTCGCTGGGCGTGTAGACGCCGCCGACCACGCGCTGGCCGATATCGGCCAGCGCGGGCTCCAGCGCCAGGCATTCGTCGCGTCCCAGCGCGTGCTGCTCGCAGCCCAGGCTGGCCTGGTAATGCATTTGCGCGCGCGCGCCGGCAAAGGCGGCCGCGTCCTGATAGACCAGCAGCTTGCCGCTGGCGCTGAAGTCGCAGGACAACGCGCCGTCTTGCACCAGCGCGCGCGTCAGTCGCCGGCTGTGCAGGCCCAGCTGCAACAGCTCGGCGGTCGTGCGCGCGGCGGTGTCGCGGCGGCAGGCCGCCAGGAAACTCAGGGCCCAGCGCCATTGCGCCGGATCAGCCCGCAGACGCAGGCGCAGCGGCGCGTCGCACCGCGTCAGCCAGCCCGGCAGTTTGCCCAGCACCGAAGGATCGGCCAGCGGCGCGACGAAGCTGTAGCTCAGCTGCGCGCCATTGGCCTTGCTGGTGCCGACGCCGGCCTGCGCGGCCTCGTCCAGCACGGTGACGTCATGGCCGTCGGCCAGCAGCGCGCGCGCCGTGGTCAGGCCGATGATGCCGGCGCCGATGACGATGATGTTCATCGGACCGCCACCGTCGAGAGGGCGGCGGCGAGCGCCCGCGCATCGAGGGCGGCAAGGGCGGCGGCAACGCGAGGCCGCGAGCCTAGCGGTTCAGCCATTGCCATCCCGCCCCCGCATCAGCATGAAGTCCTGCGCCGCCCCGCCGCCCGGCCAGGCCTGACCGTCGCGGATCTCGACATACAGTTCAGTGCGCGCATGGCCGATCAAGCGACCATCGCGCCAGATTTCCGCGCCCAGGCAGACCGCCGTGGCGCGCCGGTTCAATCCGGCCAGGCGCGGGTCGGCCGTTTCCAGGCCGATGATCCGCCCCGCCGCGTCCACGGTCACGCGGTCGCAGGTGGCGGCGCGCAAGGACAGCGCCTGCTCCAGCCGCAACCATTGCAGGATGCCGGCCTGCCCGGTCAGCCTGGCCCAGGCCAGTCCGCCCAGCTCATCGGCCAACACGCCGCGCGCGTAGATGGAGTTGTGCAGCAGC
The DNA here is from genome assembly GCF_002902905.1 of Achromobacter sp. AONIH1. Classification (NCBI taxonomy): domain Bacteria; kingdom Pseudomonadati; phylum Pseudomonadota; class Betaproteobacteria; order Burkholderiales; family Alcaligenaceae; genus Achromobacter; species Achromobacter sp. AONIH1. The sequence continues at coordinate 6,012,012 of NZ_CP026124.1, forward strand.
GCCACGCGGCCCTGCTGTCCCTGGCGCTGGAACGCGCCCAGGTCGTCGCGCCGCGCCGCGCGCGCGCTGTTGCCCAGGCCCAGCCCGTCTTGCGCGTGCAGCGCGATCAGGCCCGCGTCCCATTCGGGATGCGCGGCCAGCACGGCGTCGATCGCCTGTTGCGGCGGCGCGCCCTCGGCCATCAGGTCCAGCGCCATCCGGTTCAGCGGGCGACCATCGGCGCCCGGCTGATTCGGCAGGCGGTGGCCGGTGACCAGGCCCAGGCCGTCGGCGCCGGCCAGGAATTGCGTCAGGGGTTCGGGGCGGTCGGGACCGCTGGAAATGACCGCCGCCACGCGCGCATCGCGCCAGGACGCCGGCAGGTCCAGCGCCGTCACGCCGCCGCGCTGGGTGGTCCGGTATTGCAGCCGGCCCTGCTCGTCCAGCACGGCGAACACGACAAAGCCGCCGATGGCGCCGCGTCCCAGCAGTTCGGCGCCCAGCACCGCGTCGAACACCGCCGCGCCGGCCTGCGCGCCCGCCGCCGCCACTCCTATCGTCATATCGCTCCCCGGATGATGTGACCATAAGGTCACAAAATCATGCTAGTGCGGCCGGGAACAAGACGGAAGCTCGGGAAAACCCGTTGCCCGCGAGGCGGCGGGCAAGGCGCGGATGCGGCAGGAATCAGGCGCGTTGCTGACCCAGCCGGTACACCACGGTGTCGAGCCGGCTCACGCCCGCGGCCTGGAACTTGGGTTCCTTGTCCAGGATGTCGCGGCGGTCGATGATGGCGGCCGGCGCCACGCCCTGGAACAGGGCCTGGGCCTCGCTGTCGGCGATGGAAAATGGCGGGCCGGCCATTTCTTCCTGCGGGTAGTCCAGCGTGATCAGCAGCCCGCGCCAGGACGGCGACAGCTGGCCGTAGACGTGGCGCACATATGACGCCCGCATGGATTCCGGCAGCGCCACCAGCGCGGCGCGGTCGTAGGCGCCGACGCAATGCGACAGGATCCGGGCATCCAGGTTGTAGATGTCGCCGCAGATGATCTCTATATTGCCCGCCACATAGTGGCGGCCGTAGGACGATTCATGGATCACGGGCCTGAGTTCGTTCTCGGCGAAGAACTGCTCCACCGCGAGCGGCGCCAGCTCCACGCCCAGCACTTCGTGGCCCTGCGCCGCCAGCCACACCATGTCCAGCGACTTGCCGCAGAGCGGCACCAGCACCTTGCCGCCAGCCGGCACGTCCAGCCCCGGCCAGTATTTCTGCAGCAGCGGAGTCACCCGCGTCTGGTGAAAATGGGTACGCCCTTCGCGCCAGCGCTCCAGCCAGAATTCCGCGTCCATGACTGCCTGCCTCCTCCGGGGTTGGGATTCAAACGGGCCTCGCGGCGATGCGCGGGCCAGACATGGCGGCCATTGTAGTGCGCGGGAAAAAGGGTGACGCGCAGGGTGACGGGCGCGCGCCGCGCCGGTATGCTGTAGCCCGCCTCATCCTGTTCCAGGGATACGATGACCGACGCCCAACCGCTGCAGGCCTTGCTCGCGCAGTGCGCCCTCCAGCGCGAATCCGCGCTGGAAGAACTGTACCGCCTTGCGTCCCCGCATCTATATGCGCTCGCCAGACGTATGTTGAGAGACCCGGCCGCGGCCGAGGACGTGCTGCAGGAGTGTTTTCTCTCGATCTGGCGACAGGCCGGACAGTACCGGCCTGACCAAAGCCAGCCCATGACCTGGATGACCCGCATCGTGCGCAACCGCTGCATCGACCGCCTGCGTCGCCCGGGTCTGGAGCTGCCCGACCCGGACGACGCGCTGACGCTGGCCTTCGCCGACGACTCCCCTGGCCCGCTGGCCCGCCTGGCGGCCAGCCGGGAAGGCAACCGCCTGGCCGGCTGCATGGGCGAGCTGGACGGCCCGCAGCGCGTCGCCATCGCGATGGCGTTCTTCGACGACCTAGCGCATCCCGACATCGCGGCGCGCCTGGACGCGCCGCTGGGAACGGTAAAGAGCTGGATCCGCCGCGGCCTGCAGCGGCTCAAGAGGTGCATGGAATGAACTACAGCGACCCCGATCTGCAAGACCGCCTGGCCGCGGATTACGTGGCCGGCGTGCTGCGCGCGGGCGCGCGACGCCGGTTCGCAGGCCTGCTGCGCGAGGACGCCGCGCTGCGCCAGCGGGTGCGCGACTGGGAAGAACGGCTGCTGCCGCTGGCCCTGGCCCTGCCGCCGCAAGCCCCGCCCGAGCATGTCTGGACCGCCATCGCGGCCCGCATCCGATCACGGCCGGAATCTGTGCCGCCCGCCCCCGCCGCGCGCCCCCGCCCGCGCGAATGGCGCGGCTGGTCCTGGTGGCGCACGCTGGGCGCCGGCCTGGCCGCGGCCATGGTGGTCCTGGCCTTCCTGGTGTTGACGCCGTCCACCCAGCGTGAAGGGCTGCGCACGCTGGCGGTGCTGTCCGGCGACCAGGCGCAGGCCGCGCTGGTGCTGAACCGCCTGCCCGACAAGTCACTGTCCGTCCAGCCCATGCGCGACCTGACGCTGCTGGCTGGCGGTCGCGCGCTGGAACTCTGGGCGATCACGCCGGGCCTGCCGCCGCGCTCGTTGGGCCTGGTCCTGCCCGGCCAGACCAGCCGGCTCAACCCGCGCCTGCCGCCCTTGCCGGGCGACACCGTGGCCGTCACGCTGGAACCGCCCGGGGGTTCGCCCACCGGCGCCCCCACCGGTCCGGTGGTGCTCAGCGGCCCCGTCATCTGACCGCGCTCGCCGGCATCAGGGTTTGTCCCAGGTCCGGCGAGCGCATCCAAGCGCTCGACTCCCGCGTATCTCCTTGCGACGGCCAACCAAAAAAGGAGATCGTCATGAAACGGATCGTTTGCATTGCCCTCGCCTGCTCCGCGCTTGCCCTGTCGTCCGCTCAGGCGGCCGACGTCGTGGTGGGCGGCCAACCCATGCTGCCCGGCAAGACCATCGTGGCCAACGCGCTGAACTCCGCCGACCACACCACCCTGGTGGCGGCGGTGAAGGCCGCCGGCCTGGTCGACACCTTGCAGAGCAAGGGCCCGTTCACCGTGTTCGCACCCACCAACGCCGCGTTCGGCAAATTGCCGGCAGGCACTGTGGACACGCTGGTCAAGCCCGAGAACAAGGCCACGCTGACCAAGATCCTCACGTATCACGTGGTGCCGGGCAAGTTGGACTTCGACGCCCTGGCCGCGCAGATCAAGAAGGCCGGCGGCGCGGCCGAACTCACCACCGCCAGCGGCGGCAAGCTGTGGGTGATGATGAACGGCAAGCACAACATCATGCTGAAGGACGAAAAGGGCGGCGTCGCCAATATCGGCCCCTATGATGTCTACCAGTCCAACGGCGTGATCCACGTCATCGACACGGTGCTCATGCCGAAGTGACCCGGTCGGCGCGGCGGCGTGATAGCGGATATCGTAGAGTCCCCTGTCACGCCTATGCCGCGCCATGTCCCGACTGCCCCGCGCCCTCGCCCGCTTGATCCTGTCCGCCCTGCTGGCATGCCTGCCCGCCAGCTTCGCGGCCCGCGCCCAGGGCGCCGACGAATTCGATCAGGCCTATCAGGCCGAGCTGCGCACCGAAAGCGACGCGCTGCGCGCGCGCGTCGCACGCCTGTCGCCCGCCGTGCAGGCGCAGAACAAACAGGTGGCGCAGGCGATCCTCGCGGGCGACTGGCCCGTCGCCGAACGACTGGGCGCGGACATGGCCCGATTGGATCCGGCCAATGCCGACATCCGCCACTTCCAGGGCAGGCTGCTGGCGTTGCAGAAGCGCTATGCGCCGGCCATCGAGAAATTCGACGAGGCCATCGCGCTGGACGCCGGCAACCGCTGGTTCCTGGTCAGCAAGGCCGGCGCGCAGGCGGATGCCGGCGATCTGGCGGGCGCCCTGCGCAGCGCGCAGACCCTGTGCGAACGCTTTCCCGACTGGAGCATCGGCCACAACCTGCGGGCCGCTCTGCTGGACGGCCTGGACCGCGCGCCCGAAGCGCTGGCCGCGTATGAGCGCGCCATCGCCGCGAACCCCGCCAGCGCGCAGATACGGGTCAACCAGGGCATGCTGTTGCGCCGGCTGGGCCGCCTGGCCGACGCACGCGACGCGTTCGACGCCGCGCTGCGGCTGCAACCGGACTATGCGCGGGCGCAAGCCGAGCTGGACAGCCTGCCCGCGCGCTAGCGTCGTCGGGTCGGCGCCAGGCAAACAGCCAACTGCGCCCGGCCGCCGCGCCCCTCACAGGCGCAGCATGAAACCCCGGATATCGTCGGCGATGGGCACCATGGCCAGCAGCATCAGCACGATCGCCAGCGGCAGGGTCGAACCGAAGCCCACATGGAAGAACGCATAGGCGCCGGCCACGCCGCCAACGAAGAACAAGCTCACCATGCAGGACAGCACCCGCAGCTTGGCGCGGTCCGCGCGCACGGGAACGCGCTCGTCGCTCTGGCCGGCCGCATTCCAGTAGAACAGCTTGCCCAGTTCGATGCCGATGTCCGTCACCATGCCGGTCACGTGCGTGGTGCGGATCTCGGACTTCGACACCTTGGTGATCATCGCGTTCTGCAGGCCCATGATGTAGCAGAGCAGCATCACGGTCGCCGGCAGGTAGAACCAGCGCAGCTGCTCGATATTCGCGCCCAGCAGGCCGAAGGCCAGCAACAGCACCGCCTCCAGCAGCAGCGGCAGGGCGTACTCGCTGGCCAGCCGCGAGCGGCGGCCGAAATTGATCATGAATGCGGAAGACGCCGCGCCGGCCAGGAACGACAGCAGCGCCGCCAGGCCCTGCAACACCACCAGCAAACCGCCCACCGCCAGGTGGTCGGCCATCATCGAGACGATGCCGGACATGTGCGAGGTGTACTGCTGCACGGCCAGGAAGCCGCCCGCGTTGACCGCGCCGGCGACGAAGGTCAGCACATAGGCCAGGTGGCGGTTGGCCTCCGGGCTGCGCTGCGCGGCGGTCAGCTTGCGTAGATAGGGAATGGGCACGGGCGCGCCTCGGGGTGACGGACAGTCGGGAAGAACATGGCTACCATTCTAGGCTCACGGGCGCCGCCATGGCGCGCCCTGCCCGGAATCCCGGCGGCCCGTCCCGAACGCGCCGCAACGCCAGACCCAGCATCCGTCCCGACATGCCCATACATCCCGCCACGCTTTCCGACCTGCCGCAACTGGCCGCGCTGGCCCTGGCCTCCAAGGCCGTGTGGGGCTACCCGCCCGAGCTGCTGGCGCAATGGCGCGACGACCTGACGCTTACGCCCGCGGACCTGGGCCGCTGGCGCGTGCGCCTCATGCGTGACGAGCAGGGCATCGCAGGCTTCTATGCGCTGGCGCCGGATGCGGCGGACTGGCGGCTGGAGCATCTGTGGATCGCGCCGCGCGCCTTGCGACAGGGGCTGGGCCGGCGCCTGCTGGCGCATGCCGCCCGCGTGGCGCGGCTTGCGGGCGCGCGGGAGATCGCGATCGAGGCCGATCCGCAGGCCGAGCCTTTCTATCTGGCGCAAGGCGCGGTGCGCGTCGGCGCGCGCGCCGCGCCCATTCCCGGCGAACCCGGACGCGCGCTGCCGCTGCTGCACCTGCCGCTGAACGGCGGCGCGCGCGCGTCCTTCGGCCAAGCGCGCTAGGCCAGGCCGGCCTCGCGCAACTGCTGGCGCCGGTACTCGCCCTGGCGCACGTGCATCCAGCCCGGATACTCCGGCGGCAGGGCGCTGACCTTGTCCAGCTCGGCCAGCTCGTCCGCCGTCAGCGCCAGCCCGACGGCGGCCAGGTTGTCGTCCAGCTGGTCGACCCGCTTGGCGCCGATGATGACCGAGCTGACCACCGGCTGCGCCAGCAGCCAGGCCAGCGCCATCTGGGCCGGCGACACGCCGCGCGCCTCGGCCAGGCGGCGCAGCACGTCGACGCAGTCGTAGGCGCGGTCACGGTCGACTGGCGGGAAGTCGAATTCCAGGCGCCGGCTGCCGGCGTCACCGCCGCCATCGCGCCCGTACTTGCCGCTGAGCAGGCCGCCGGCCAGCGGGCTCCAGACCATCAGCCCGACGTTCTCGCTCTGGAGCATGGGCACCAGTTCCCGTTCCAGGTCACGGCCCGCGACGGTGTAGTAGGCCTGCAGCGACTCGAAGCGCGCCAGGCCGCGGCGCTCGGCAATGCCCAGCGCCTTCATGATCTGCCAGGCCGACCAGTTCGACACGCCGACGTAGCGCACATGGCCCTGGCGCACCAGGTCGTCCAGCGCGCGCACGGTTTCCTCGATCGGCGTGGCCGGATCGAAGCCATGGATCTGGTACAGATCGATATGGTCGGTGCCCAGCCGCGCCAAGCTGCGCTTGACGCCTTCCATGATGTGATAGCGCGAGTTGCCGCGCGCATTGGGGCCGGCGCCGGTCTGGCCGAACACCTTGGTGGCGATCACCACCTCGTCGCGCGCCACCTTCAGGTCGCGCAGGGCCTGGCCGGTGATGGTTTCCGAACGGCCTTCCGAATACACGTCCGCCGTGTCGATGAAGTTGACGCCGGCCTCCAGGGCGCGCCCCACCAGGCGGTTGGCCTCTTCCTGCGGCAACTGGCCGATCTTGCTCCACAGTTCGCCCTGACCGCCGAAGGTCATGGTGCCCAGGCACAGTTCCGAAACGAACAGGCCGGTGTTGCCGAATTTCTTGTAGCGCATGCGAATACTCCAGGTAGGGTCCGGCGGATGCGCCGCCCCGAAATGGCGCGGCGCATCCGCGAAAACCGGATCAGTATGCGGCGGCGGTCGGACCGGCGCGATGCCGGATCCTGCCCTTTTTTTGCCCGATCCTGCCTCGTCCCGGCGGCTCGTCCGCCTTGCGCCCATTCCTCCGCGCCTTCTGCCTATTTCTCCGGATTCAATCTCCCTGATTGGAAAGAGGCCCCCGGCCAGGAATACACTGACCGCACCCGATCCTGCCGCCAGCGTTCCTGTCGCTGGCGCGCGCCCGCCGCGATCCGCCTTTCTCCGCCGACATGATCCCTGCCCAATCCTCCACCCTCGCCACCGCCTCCGCCCGCGCCGAAGTGCTGCGCCTGCTGGACCGCATGACGGGCACGCTGGAAGGCTCGATGGAAACATCCATCGACGGCCTGCACCTGCACCGCCTGTCCCAGCCGGTCGGCCCCAAGCCCGCTTTCCAGGCCGCCGCGCTGTCGGTCATCGCCCAGGGCACCAAGCTGCTGCTGGTCGGCGACGAAGCCTACGAGTACGACCCCTTCCACTACCTGATCTCGTCGGTGGACCTGCCGGTGGTCGCCAAGGTGTCGGTGGCCAGCCCGAGCCGGCCCTACCTGGGGCTGCGGCTGGACCTGCATCCCGAGGCCATCACCGCGCTCATCAGCGACGAGAACCTGCCGCCCGCGCCGCCGTCCGACACCTCGCGCGCGCTGAGCGTGAATCCGCTGGACGACACGCTGCTGGACGCGCTGCTGCGGCTGCTGCGCCTGCTGGACACCCCGCGCGACATTCCCTTCCTGGCGCCGATGATCAAGCGCGAACTGCTCTACCGCCTGATGATGGACGGCCAGGGCGCGGCGCTGCGCCAGACGGTGCTGCAGGACAGCCAGCTCAATCGCGTGGCCAAGGCCATCCGCATCCTGCGCGACAACTACGCCCAGCCCCTGCGCGTGGAGGACATCGCCCGCGATGTGCACATGAGCGTGTCCTCGCTGCACCATCATTTCAAGCAGGCCACGGCCATGAGCCCGCTGCAATACCAGAAACACCTGCGCCTGCAGGAGGCGCGACGCATCATGCTGGCCGACGACGCCGGCGTGGCGCTGGCCGCGCACGCGGTCGGCTATGAAAGCTCATCGCAGTTCAGCCGCGAATACAGCCGCCTGTTCGGCGCGCCGCCGCTGCGCGACAAGCAGCGCTGGCGGGACGAGGCGACGCAGGCGCCGGCCTGAGCGATCGCCTCGTGCGCCCCGAGGCGCCATCACGGCGCCTCGGATCCGGATCTAGGGGATAGCCCCAATTCTTGATTTGACAACGTTACCATTAGACTGCCGCCCATCGGATGACAACGTTACCAAATCAGAGTTTCCCTCTGGCAACCCTCCTTTCGGCGGCCGCATGAACCCCTTCCTGGAATCCCTGCTCGACACCCCCCTGGACGACAGTTACCGAGGCGTGCCGCCCGGCACGCCCCCGGTCGCGCTGCGCGACGTGGCCAGTCGCGGCTGGCGGCCGCGCGATGGCGACATGGCCCTGCCGGTGCTGACGCTGGACGAAGCCGCCTTCGCCCACAACACCGACAAGATCTTCCGCTACGTCCATGGCCACGGCGCCGCGCTGGCGCCGCATGCCAAGACGCCCATGTCGCCGCAGATCGTGCAGCGCCTGCTCGACGCCGGCGCCTGGGGCGCGACGGTCGCCAACCTGCAACAGGCCGCCGTGCTGCTGCGCGCCGGCGTGCGCAGGCTGATGCTCGGCAACGAGATCGGCGGCCTGGCCAGCGGCGCTCGCCTCGGCCGGCTGCTGGCGGCCTATCCCGACGCCCGCCTGCTGGCCTTCGCGGACTCCGCCGACACGGTGCGCGCGCTGGCGGCCGCGGCAGGGGAAGCCGGACGGCCGGTAGACGTGCTGGTCGAAGTCGGCGGCGGCCGCGCCGGCGCGCGCGACGCGGCCGGCGTGCGCGCCATCCTGGATGCCGTGCAGGCCCAGGGCGGCAAGCTGTCGCTGGCCGGCGTGGCCACCTATGAAGGCGCGGTCGCCTCGTCCGACCCCGAGGCCACGCGCCGCAATATCGCGGCCCTGATGGCGCGCGCGATCGACGCGCTGCATCAGGTCCGCGCGCTGGCGCCGGCCGCGCCGCTGGTCTTCACCGCCGGCGGCTCGGCCTTCTTCGACCAGGTCACGCAGGCGCTGGCACCCGCATTGCGCCAGGATGGCAACACGCTGCTGGTGCTGCGCAGCGGCGCCATCTTCTTCCATGACCACGGCGTGTACCGCCGCGCGCTCGACGCCATGGATCAGCGCGCCGGCTTCGAGTTCGGCGGCGAACGCCATAGCGCGGCGGACTTCCAGCCGGCGCTGCGGCTCTGGGGCGAGGTGCTGTCGCGTCCCGAACCGGACCTGGCCATCTGCGGCTTCGGCATGCGCGACGTGTCCTACGACCAGGATCTGCCCACGCCGCTGGCCGCGTACCGCGACGGCCGGCCGGTGGCGGGCTGGAACGCGGATGCCGCCCGCGTCGCCAAGCTGAACGACCAGCACGCTTTCCTGGCCCTGCCGGCCGATAGCACGCTGACGCCCGGCGACGTGATCGAGTTCGGCATCTCGCATCCGTGCACCTGTCTGGACCGCTGGCGCGTGTTCTTCGGGCTGGACGCCGACGGCCGCGTGAGCGGCGCCTACCGCACCTATTTCGGTTAAGCCATGCAGCAGCTGAATTTCCAACAGATCTGGCGCTATCGCGAACAGCTCTGGCAGGGCTTGCAAGTCACGCTTGAGCTGACGGCGATCGCCGTGCTGGCCGGGCTGGCGATCGGCCTGGCGGGCGCGCTGCTGTCGCGACACGGTCCGCGTCCGGCGAAGTTGGCGCTGCGCGCCTATGTGGAAGTGTTCCGCAATACACCCTCGCTGATCCAGCTGTTCGTGGTCTTTTTCATCCTGCCGGGCCTGGGCCTGAAGCTGCCGCCCTTCGCGGCGGCGGCCGTGGCGCTCAGTCTGTACTTCGGCGCCTATGCGACCGAAATCCTGCGCGCCGGGCTGGACTCGATTCCGCGCAGCCAGATCGAGGCGGGCCACTGCCTGGGCCTGAGCAGCTGGCAGGTCTACCGCCACATCGTGCTGGCGCCGGCGCTGCGCAACGTCTACCCGGCGCTGGGCAGCCAGCTGGTGATCCTGCTGCTGGGCACCTCGCTGGCCTCGCAGGTTTCGGCCGAGGATCTGTTCCACGCCGGCAGCTTCATCGAAAGCCGCACCTACCGCAGCTTCGAGGTCTACGCGGTGATCTGCGCCCTCTATTTCGGGCTGGTGCTGATCGTCAAGGCCATCCTGGCGCTAGCCGCGAGCCGCGTCTTCACCTGGCCGGTCCGGCGCTAGGAGAAAAAGATGAGAACGTTCTCCTGGGCGGACTTCGCCTCGCTGTTCGCCGCCATGCAATGGACCGTGGCGCTGGTGTGCATCGCGCTGGCCGTGGGCGCGCCGCTGGGCCTGGGGCTGGCGCTCCTGCGCGGCCACCGCCTGGCGCCGCTGCGCTGGCTGGCGGCGGCGCTGCAACAGCTGGTCCAGGGCGTGCCGCTGCTGGGCCTGCTGATGTTCTTCTACTTCGGCATGCCGGTGTTCCTTGGCGTCGAAGTCCCCGCGATCGCGGCGGTCAGCGTGGCCTTCATCATCTACGCGGCGGCCTTCCTGGGCCAGATCTGGCACGGCGGCATCCAGGCCGTCAAGCACGAGCAATGGGAAGCCGCCGCCTGCCTGGGTCTGTCGAAGTGGCATCAGTTCCGGCACGTGATCGCGCCGCAGGCGCTGCGCCTGTCGCTGCCGCCCACGGTGGGCTTCCTGGTCCAGCTGATCAAGGGCACCTCGCTGGCCTCGGTGGTGGGCTTCGTCGAACTCGCGCGCGCCGGCCAGATCGCCAGCGCCGCCACCTTCCAGCCGCTGCTGGTCTATTCATGCGTCGCGCTGCTGTACTTCGCGGCGTGCCTGCCCCTGACGATGTGGGCGCGTAACCTGGAGGACCGCCTGCATGGCGCTCGTTGAAGTCCGCAACATCCACAAGCGCTTCGGCGCCAACCACGTGCTCAATGGCGTGTCGCTCGACATCGACGAGGGCGAGATCGTCACCATCATCGGCCGCTCCGGCTCGGGCAAGTCCACGCTGCTGCGCTGCCTGAACGCGCTGGAGAACGTGGACGACGGCGAGATCCGCGTCGGCGGCGAGCATGTCCACGCCGCCATGCCCGGGCTGCGGCAATTCCGCCAGCGCGTGGGCATCGTGTTCCAGCAGTTCAACCTGTTTCCGCACCTGAACGTGGAGCGCAACATCACGCTGGCGCCCGTGCTGAACGGCCGCATCAGCAAGCCGCAGGGCCGCGAGCTGGCGCTGGACGTGCTGCGCCGCGTCGGACTGGCCGAGAAGATCGACGCCTGGCCCGCCCTGCTGTCGGGCGGCCAGCAGCAGCGCGTGGCCATCGCCCGCTGCCTGGCGATGGCGCCGGCGCTGATGCTGTTCGACGAAGTCACGTCGGCGCTGGACCCCGAGCTGGTGGGCGAAGTGCTCAAGGTCATGGAAGACATGGCGCGCCAGGGCATGACGATGGTGCTGGTCACGCACGAGATGGCCTTCGCGCGCAACGTCGCGTCCAAGGTCGTGTTCATGCACCAGGGCCGCGTCTGGGAGCAAGGCCCGCCCGCCGAGCTGTTCGCCCATCCCCGCACGCCCGAGCTGCGCCAGTTCATCGGCACGGCCGCGTCCGCCGTCCACTGAAAGCAACACCACGCCATTCCCTCCCGGAGACATCGCATGAAACTGTACGCAAGACTGGCCGCCGCGGCCGCCTTCTGCCTTTCCCTGGCCGCGCCCGCGTCGGCCGCCGACAAACTGCAGGACGTGCTGGGCGCGGGCAAGCTGCGCGTGGGCGTGCTGATGGACGCCGCGCCCTGGGGCTTCAAGGACGCCAAGGGCGAAGCGGCCGGCCTGGACATCGATCTGGCCCGGCTGATGGCTGCCGACATGGGCGTGAAGCTGGAGCTGGTGCAGGTCACCGGCGCCAGCCGCATCCCCAGCCTGCTGGCCGGCAAGGTCGACGTGCTGATCGCCGCCGCAGGCGCCACGCCCGAGCGGGCGCAGCAGGTCATGTTCTCGCAGCCCTACGCGGCCGTGAACCTGGGCGTGTACGGCGGCGACGCCATGCCGCAAGCCAAGACAGTCGAAGAGCTGAAGGACCGCAGCATCGCGGTGGCCAAGGGTTCGACGCTGGACATCTGGCTGACCGACAACGCGCCCGGCGCCCGCCTGGTGCGCTTCGAGGACACGCCCTCGGCGGTCGCCGCCTATCTGGCGGGCCAGTCCGAGTCCTTCGCCGAGAACAGCGCCATCGCGCTCAAGGTCGCCGACGACAACCCCGCCAAGGCGCCGCAGCTCAAGTTCCTGATCCGCCAGTCGCCCGCCCACGCAGCGGTCCAGCAAGGGCAGCAGAACCTGCTGAACTGGATCAACACCTTCCTCTTCTACAACCGCCTGAACGGCAAGCTGCCCGCGTTGCAGACCAAGTGGTTCAAGGAAGCCCAGACGCTGCCGCAGATGTGAGCGCCCCCGAATCCAGACACGAGAATCCATCATGATCAAACGCTACAAATCCGGCTCGCGCATGAGCCAGGCCGTGACGTACAACGGCTTCGTCTTCATCGCCGGCCAGGTCGCCGACAACCGCCAGGGCACGCTGGAATCGCAGACCCGCGAGGTGCTGGCCAAGATCGAGGCGCTGCTGGCCGAGGCCGGCAGCGACAAGTCCCGCCTGCTGGCGGTGGACGTGTTCCTGCCTGCCATCGGCGATTTCGACGCCATGAACCGCGTCTACGACGCCTGGGTGGACCCGGCCAACCCGCCGGCGCGCGCCTGCGTCGAGGCCCGCCTGGCCGATCCCGACCTGCGCGTGGAAATGACCGCCATCGCCGCGCTGCGCTGAGCGCCGCGCCCCTCCCACTCCCACGCGCCGCCCGGCGGCGCAGCAGCCCCCTATGCACACCGGCCTGTTTCACGAGATCGATTTCGACGCCGACGGCAAGACGCTCAGCTTCCTGGGCACGCCGTATTCGGTGGACCGTTCCCCCTATTACCAGATCAAGACCCCGGTCTGCCGCATCCGCAATGGCCAGGGGCCGCGCGTGCTGCTCATGGCCGGCAACCACGGCGACGAGTACGAAGGCGAGATCGCGCTGGGTCGCCTGATCCGCCGCCTGGACCCGGCCCGCGTGCGCGGCGAGATCACGATCCTGCCCATGGCCAACGTGCCGGCCGTGATGGCGGCGCGGCGCCGCTCGCCGCTGGACAACGGCAACCTGAACCGCGCCTTCCCGGGCTCGCCCGGCGGCACGCCCACCGAGCGGCTGGCGCATTTCCTGGAGCATGAGCTGTTTCCGCGCCACGACGTGGTCTTCGACATCCACTCCGGCGGCACGTCGATGGCGCACCTGCCCACCGCGCTGATCGAAAAACAGGTGGACCCGGCGCGCATGGACCAGGCGCTGGCGCTGCTGGCCAGCCTGGGCATGGACCACGCCTTCATCGCCACCAACGGGCGCGACGCGCCCACCTCGATGGCGGCCGCCGCCCGCGCGGGCGCCATCGGCATCAGTGGCGAATTCGGCGGCGGCGGCACGCTGACGCCGGCCACGCTGGCCGCGACCCAGCGCGCCATCGACCAGCTGCTGCTGGCGCTGGGCGTAATCGACGCCCCGGTGCTGGGACCGCACGCGCCGGCCGACGGCGGCATGCAGCTGCTGGCCCTGGACAGCCACGCCCAGGCCATCTTCGCCACGCGTCGAGGCTGGTTCGAGCCCGCCGTGGACATCGGCGCCCAGGTCAGCGCGGGCGATCTGGCGGGCTACTATCACGACTTGAATCGCCTGGACGCGCCCGAGGAAGCCCTGCGTTTCGGGGTATCGGGTATCGTCATATCCCGGCGGCTGCACACCGACAGCGAAGCCGGCGACTGCCTGATCCAGGTGGCGCGCCCGGTCGAGCAAGCTGATATCCTGGCGGCCGCCTGACTCCGGCCCCGACCCACACGACTCCCACCAGCATGAGCGACCGGCACGCGCCCTCCTCCGCCCCCACCCACGACGACGTCCTGCGCCTGCGCCCCGACGCGCCGCCGCCGGCGCCGCGCGCGCTGCCGCCGGCCAAGCCGCCGCGCATCGAGGAAGTGGCCAGGCTGGCGGGCGTGTCGCCGATCACGGTGTCGCGCGCGCTGCGCCAGCCCGAGAAGGTCGCCAAGGACAAGCGCGAACGCATTCTGCAGGTGGTGGCGCAAACCGGCTACGCCTCCAACCCGCACGCGCGGGCGCTGCGCTCGGGCCAGTCCAGCGTGGTGGCCGCCTTCGTCTCCAACATTTTCAGCCAGCAGTTCGCGCTGGCCGTGCAGGGCTGCGCCGAGGTGCTGGAACCGCAGGGCTATCAGCTGATGGTGGGACAGACCTCGTACTCCTACGCCAAGGAGACCAGCATGATCGCCTCGCTGCGCGCGCTGCGGCCGGCGGCCGTGCTGTTCACCGGCGTCATCGAGCTGGAAGAGAACCGGCAGTCGCTGCGCGAACTCGGCATTCCCATCATGGAAACCTGGGCCTATCCGCGCGATCCCATCGACATGCTGGTCGGCCTGTCCAACTACGACGCCGGCTTCATGGCGGCCAGCCATCTGGCCGAGCGCGGCTACCGGCGCGTGGCGTTCATGGCCCGCCACGGCGGCCGCGGCGAATTGCGCCGCCAGGGCTTCGCGGCCGCGGCCGCGCAGCGCGGGCTGGAGGTCGTCGCCGAACTGGCCGTGGACAATCCGCAGACCATCGCCGATGGCCGGGCCGCGCTGGCCCGGCTGCTGTCGCAAGGCGGCAAGTTCGACGCCGTGTTCTGCGCCAACGACCTGCTGGCCGTCGGCGCCATGTTCGAAGCGCGCGACCGCAAGCTGGCCGTGCCGCGCGATCTGGCCGTGCTGGGCTTTGGCGAAACCGATATCGCCGGCGAGATCCAGCCCGGGCTGACCACCATCGGCGTGGACAGCCTGGACCTGGGCCGACGCGCCGGCGAAATGCTGCTGCAGCGCCTGGGCGGCGGCATGCCGGCCCATCCTCACCAAGTGATGCCGCTGCGCATCCACGCGCGCGCCAGCGTCTGACCCCGCCCCTCCGGCGGGACGGGCGCCCGCCCCTGGCCTGGGTATATGCTTGCCGGACCGTTGTCCCATTTTCAGAACGGCAGGAAAACCCATGCACGACTTGAACGACCTCTATTACTTCGTGCAGGTCGTCCGGAACGGCGGCTTCGCGCCCGCCGGCCGGGCGCTGGGCATACCCAAGTCGCGACTGAGCCGGCGCATCGCGCTGCTGGAGGAAAGGCTGGGCGTGCGCCTGATCCAGCGCTCGACCCGCAGCTTCGCGGTCACGGAACTCGGCCAGGAATACTACGAGCAGTGCCTGTCCATGCTGGCCGGCGCCGAGGCCGCCCAGGAAGTCATCGACCGCACCCACGCCGAGCCGCAAGGCACCATCCGCCTGAGCGCGCCGCCGGCGCTGATCCACTATTTCCTGGGCGAGCTGATCGCGCGCTTCATGGTCAAGTGCCCGAAGGTGCAGGTCTACCTGAAGAGCTTCAGCCGTCCGGTGGACGTGCTGCGCGAGGGCTACGACCTGGCCGTGCGGGTACGCTTCGGACCCATCGAAAGCAGCGACCTGGTCATGAAGCCGCTGGGCATCAGCGGCCAGCGCCTGGTCGCCGCGCCCGCGCTGGCGCGCGCCGTGGCGCAGCCCGCCGACCCGAGCGCGCTCGGCCAGCTGCCGACGCTGGCGCTGGGCATCGACGGACGCGAAAGCCACTGGAAGCTGGACGGGCCGGACGGCGCCCGCCTGAGCGTGCCCTTCTCCCCCCGCCTGGTGACCGACGACATGATGGCGTTGAAACAGGCCGCCGTGCAGGGCGTGGGCGTGGCGGCGCTGCCCCTGCTGATGATCCGCGAGGAACTGGCGGACGGCCGGCTGATCGACGTGGGCCGGCCCTGGGCGCCCGAGCCGGGCAGCGTGCATGCCGTGTTTCCGTCACGCCGGGGTCTCTTGCCCGGCGTGCGCGAGCTGCTGGATTTCATGGGCGCCGAATACCAGAAGCTGGCCCGGCGCGAACGCGAGGAATGCCGGGAGCTGGGCGAACGCCCCTAGCCCGGCAGTGGGCTTGCCTGCCTGTCGCGGACTGCCGGGTCTGTCCAGATCCGGGCCTCGGGCCCGGACAGCGTCCTGCGGATAGGACGCTGCGGCCGGTTTTCGACGGCTACCGCGGCGGCGGACCGGATTCTAGGATGAAGCCTCATTCTTCTTTTCGGAGTCCGCCATGACCACCCCCGCCAACTTCAACGGCCAGCGCCCCGTGATCGATCCCGACGACGCCGCCATGCTGCTCATCGACCACCAGAGCGGCCTGTTCCAGACCGTGGGCGACATGCCCATGCCCGAGCTGCGCGCCCGCGCCGCCGCCCTGGCCAGCATGGCCACGCTGAGCAAGATGCCCGTCATCACCACGGCCTCGGTGCCGCAAGGCCCGAACGGCCCATTGATTCCAGAGATCCACGACAACGCGCCCCACGCGCAATACGTCGCGCGCCGGGGCGAGATCAATGCCTGGGACAACCCGGAATTCGTCGCGGCGGTCAAGGCCACGGGCCGCAAGACCCTGATCATCGCCGGCACCATCACCAGCGTCTGCATGGCCTTTCCGTCGATCAGCGCGGTCGCCGATGGCTACCGCGTGTTCGCCGTGGTGGACGCCTCGGGCACCTACAGCAAGATGGCGCAGGAGATCACGCTGGCGCGCATCGTCCAGGCCGGCGTGGTGCCGATGGACACGGCCGCCGTGGCCTCGGAACTGCAACGCACCTGGAATCGCGAGGACGCGGCCCAGTGGGCGCAGGTCTATACCCGGATCTTCCCCGCCTACCAGCTGCTGATCGAAAGCCACGCCAAGGCGCAGGACGTGGCGCGCAACAACGAGGCGCTGGATTCCCAGCGCTGAGCCCGCATCCCGGCGGCGCGGCCGGGCCTATTTCTTGCGGAAGGGATAGGCCTGCTGCGCCAGGAACGTGCCCGGCATGTCGTTGTCCAGGATGCCGTAGTTCTCCGGCAGGCGCCGGCTCACGCCGCGCACGGCGGTGCCGAACAGGTAGTCGATGAAGGACAGGTGCGCCGCGTAGTTGCGGTCGATGGCCTCGTTGTCCGACGAGTGATGCCAGTGGTGGAAGTCCGGCGTCACGATGATG
Organism: Achromobacter sp. AONIH1; assembly: GCF_002902905.1. Classification (NCBI taxonomy): domain Bacteria; kingdom Pseudomonadati; phylum Pseudomonadota; class Betaproteobacteria; order Burkholderiales; family Alcaligenaceae; genus Achromobacter; species Achromobacter sp. AONIH1. Next base: position 6,028,994 of record NZ_CP026124.1, read on the forward strand.
TAGCGCAGCCAGCCCCAGGGCAGCTTGACGTTGGAGTGGATGAGCACCGCCTGGAAACCGACGATGATGATGTAGGCATCCAGCACCGGCTTGGAAAAGCCCAGCGCGAACAGCACGCCCAGCACCGCCACGCGCGTGATCAGCAGCTCGACGATGTGCAGCCGCGATCCGGCCAGCCAGTCCAGTGTGCGGGTGCTGTGGTGCACCGCATGGATGCGCCACAGGAACGGCACCTCGTGATAGGCCCGGTGCGCCGCGTACTGCACCAGGTCCGCCACCAGCACCGCCAGGAACAGCTCCAGCGCGTAGGGCAGGCCGGCGATGGCCTGCTGCAGCGGCTCATACGCGGCCCAGGAGAACAGCCGGTGCACGAAGAAGTTGATGCACAGCAGCACCGCGCCGACCGACAGGTGGTTGAACAGGAAGTGCTTCATGTCCACCTGCCATTCCGTGCGGAACACGGGCTGGCCGTCATACAGCGGGAACAGCTTCTCGAAGATGATGAAGACGGTGCTGGAGGCCAGCAGGTCCAGGATGAACCAGTCCAGGCCCAGGTAGGGATGGTGGCCGGTGTTGGAGGTGGTCACCACGACCTGGCTGCCGCCGGCGGCCACGGCGCCGCATACCAGGGCGAAGGCGGCGATGTTGAGCCAGCGCTGGCGGCCGAGAACGATATTGGCCAGCGCGATGGTGCCCGAGACCAGCAGCGCGCCGAACAGCAGCGCGCGCATCGCGTCCACGGAATAGAAGGCGCGCAGCTCGGGCGTGGTGAGATAGGCCGGGAAATGAAACGCCAGCACGCCCAGCACCGCCAGGATCGCCAGGAACAGCGCGATCACGCCGCTGATCATGCCGGTGCCGGGACGGATGTGCCCGTCCTGCCTGAACAATTCCCAGATCTGGCGATAGATGGGCGCGCGCTGTTTCATTTCATTCCGATGACGACTCCACGGGGCTGCGAGTGTATCGCCGGGACCGCCAGTCAATGTAAGCAAACGTGAGAATACGCGTGCATATCTGCCCCCCAGCCCGATCAAGCGCCGGCTTGCGGCGGGTCAAGTCCGATAAAACTGGCGGATACCCGCAAGATTGACAAGGATTGCCGGTTGCGCTGTCATGGAACGGACACTTCCAAAGCTCTCGCGCGCCCTCCTGGGGGCTCGCGTTTTTCCCTGACCCGGACCCAGCAGAGAGGCCGTCATATGTTCCCTGAATACCGTCAACTCATTACCCAGCTGAAATCCGAGAACGCCCATTTCTCGGCGCTGTTCCAGCGGCACAATGCGCTGGACCAGCAGATCCAGAACATGGAGGCCGGCATCGTCCCGGCGTCCGGCAACGACGTGGAAGTGCTCAAGAAGGAAAAGCTGCAACTGAAGGACAAGCTCTACGGCATGCTTCGGGCCGCCGACGGACACGCCTGAGCGGCTTCACGCCCCGCGCCGGGCACGATCCATGCCCGGCCCTCCTTTCCTCTCCTGATTCGCTCGCCCCGACCTGCGCGACGCCGCGCAAGCGCGGGGCGTTTCACTTGGGCCGCAAGCCGTGCCCGCGCCGCCACGCGTCCCATCTCTCCGATAAGTAAGCCACACTAATCATGGATTAGGATATTTAGATTTTCTAATCCATCTCGCATCGATAGTCTGTCGCCCTTTCCCACAGGTGCGATATGACCCACGCTTTTCTTCCCGGCTTCCTGCTTGGCCTGAGCCTGATCCTGGCCATCGGCGCGCAGAACGCCTTCGTGCTGCGCCAGGGACTGCGCCAGCAGTACGTGTTCGCCGTGAGCCTGACCTGCGCCTTGTCCGACGCGATCCTGATCGCCGCCGGCGTCGCGGGCTTCGGCGCGGCGGTCGCGGCGCTGCCGTGGCTGGAAACCGCGATGCGTTACGGCGGCGCCGCGTTCCTGTTCCTGTATGCCGCCCGCAGCCTGCGCGCCGCGCTGCGCTGCCATCACGACAGCCTGACGCCGTCCGAGAATCAGGCGGCGGGCCTCTGGACCGCGCTCGCCACCTGCCTGGCCTTCACCTGGCTCAATCCGCACGTCTATCTGGATACCGTGGTGCTGCTGGGTTCGATTTCCAGCCAATACGAAGGGCAGAAAACCGCCTTCGCCCTGGGCGCCATCTCGGCCTCGTTCCTGTTCTTCTTCACACTGGGCTATGGCGCGCGCCTGCTGCGGCCGCTCTTCGCGCAACCGAAGGCCTGGCGGGTGCTGGACCTGCTGGTGGCCGTGGCGATGTTCTGTATCGGTCTGGGACTGCTTATCTGAATTTAGATAGAACCCACACTGATCACTATGAAGCAATAGTACTAGCTCTTTGAGAATCGTCTCATATATCTCCCCCCTTGCCCCGTCCATCATGAATCGCTCCACCACATGCGCTTCCCATTCCTGAAGGAATTCAAGGTCATATCGGCATAGGCAATCGCGTCCCTGCTGCGCTGGCGTTCCTTCCCCAATGGGACAAGGAATCCCTACATGCCGTTTCGTATCAATCCGATCATGGCGGGGCTGCTCGTCACCCTGCCCAGCGTGGTCCTGGCTGTCGAGCACGGACAGATCACCGTCAACGACCCCGCGGGCGCCACCACCATCGTCCTGAATCCGGGCGATACCGTCACCCATGCCGGCGCCGGCGCGGCGATCGACATTTCCATCGCGGGCAACAGCCTGAACGCGGACCGGGCCGTCATCACCGCGGGCGACCCCAACACCACGAACAAGTCCAGCGTCGGCCTGCGCGTCAGCGCGGGCGGCGCGGCCACGTTGACCGACAGCAGCGTCTCGAGCGTGGGAGCGGGCCAGAACTCCCATGCGCTGTCGGTCACGGGCGCGGGCAGTTCCATCAGCGCCTTCGACACCACGTTGAGCACTATCGGGGACCATTCGCACGGCCTTAAGGCCGAATCCGGCGCGCAGGTCACGCTGCAAGGCGGCAGCATCGAAACAGCGGGCATTGGCGCGAATGGCATCGACGCGTCCGGCGCGGGCACGCTCGTCAAAGTAGATGGCACGACGATCTCGTCCGCGGACACCTCCTGGATCTCCACCGGAGTCCAGGTTTACCAGGGCGCGCGCGTCGAGCTGACCGACAGCAAGATCTCGAGCCTGGGCGGCGGCACGGGCATCGAGATCTTCAATGCCGACAGCGTCGTCACGCTCGACAACACCGACGTAAGCACGAAGCAGGCGGTGGGCATCACCGTCAGCGGCGGCACGCTGACCATGACCGGCGGCTCGGTATCGTCCCAGGGTGGCGCGGTCTACCTGGGTTCGAACGGCAACGCCAACGCCACCATCCGCGACGCATCGCTGCGCACCGAAACCGGCATAGGCATCAACATCAACGCCGAGAACACGTCCGCCACCCTGGACAACGTCATCCTCAAGTCCGTGGGCGCGTACAGCACCGGCATCTGGATGCCCGCGCTCGGCAACCAGCTGACCGCCAACCGGCTCACGCTGGAATCCGGACTCATCGGCATCGACAGCCGCGCCGGCAACGTCGTCCTGACGGACAGCGCCATCACCACGCAGGGCAAGAACGGCCACGCACTGTACATGTCGATAGACGAAGGCAGCGGCGGCACCATCGAGGCGAGCAACACCACGATCCGGACCCACGGCGACC